>SKVJ01000057.1 GCA_007129495.1 Dehalococcoidia bacterium
CCAGCAGCAATGTGATACTATGAACTATCCCCATCGGTGGTAAGACCTCCTTCCTTCAGCTTCCTCTGCTCCGGGAGTCTTACCACCTTCCTGCTTTTCCACTCAAATCAGCATACAGCCGTCCTGGTGCTACCGGGGTGTAGCGAGCGTGTGAACAGCGAGTCTGTGGATGACGATAACGCTGCCGGTTAGGCAACGGGTCTACTCCTGCTTACCAAAAGACCATGTGGCAAGGAGCAACAGCACCAACCCGAATCCCGCGACAACCACCATATCCTGCAGTACCGTCATCGTGTGTCCGAAAACGGTGACTCCGATGGCCTCCAGCGCGACCTGATCGCCTGCCAGGAACAGTTGTCGTACGGCGTCAACGCCATAGGTAAGTGGATTGAGCTTGGAGGCGATTTCGAGCCATCCGGGAACGTTGTTCACCGGGAAGAAGATACCGGACAGGAATATGAGCGGAAATACCACCAGTTGTATCACGAGCTGGAATCCCTGTTGCGACCGCATCCGTGATGCGATGAGCAATCCAAGGGCGGAGACCGACAATGAGATGATGATGAGCACTGGTATGAGTTGCAGCACCAGTAGCGGAGAAACGGTGACACCGACGATTGGTGCGAGGACCAGCATCAATGTGCCCTGCATCACTGCGACTATCGCGGCACCTGTCGCCTTTCCGAGCACGATACCGCTTCGAGCCAGCGGAGCCACCAGTATTTCTTTGAGGAACCCGAACTCGCGGTCCCATACCACGGAAAGACCTGACATGACAGAGTTCATCAGCACGGTCATCGCGATGATACCCGGATATATGAACTGCACGAAGTCGACACCGGGCACAATGACGCCAATCGTTCTCGTGAATCCCGCACCGAAGATGACAAGGAAGAGCAGTGGCATTGCGAAGGATGAGATCAGCCGTGACCTCTCCCGTATGAATCGAAGAATCTCGCGGTATGCGACGACATAGATAGCGACAAATATGTCTGACATCATCTACCTTCCGCGCCTGCGTCGAGACATGAATGCCCGCGCCTCACTCATCGGATCGGCTTCCTGTTCTCTGATCTCGTGTCCGGTGAGTTGGATGAACACATCTTCCAGGGTAGGCCGTCGCAGGCTGACGCTGGCAACAGGATTGTCAACTCTTCGCAAGAGCCGTGGCAGGAGCTTTTCGCCGTGGTGAACGCTGAATGTGAGGCCGCCCTCTTTGTATATCGGCTCAACGTGAAATTTCTCTCGCAGCTCTGTCGCTAACGCTGCAATGTCCCGGGTCTCGATAGTGATCACATCACCGCCTAGCGTGTCTTTGAGGCTGTCCGGCGTATCCATCGCGACAATGCGGCCATGATCAATGATTCCGATGCGGCCTGCTACCTCTGCCTCATCCATGTAGTGTGTTGTCAGGAATATGGTGAGTCCGTGCTGCGCGCGCAATCTGAGTATGTGCTCCCATATATGCCTCCGAGTCTGTGGATCCAGGCCGAGTGTGGGCTCATCAAGAAAGAGGACTCGTGGATGGTGCAACAGACCGCGTGCTATCTCGAGCCTGCGTTTCATTCCTCCGGAGAAAGAGCGAACGCTGCTTTTCCGCCTGTCTGAAAGCTCCACCAACTCCAGCAGTTCATTTATGCGCTGTTCAGTTACGGCCCTGGGGATGCGGTACGCGTAGGCGTGGAAACGCAGGTTCTGCTCTGCGGTAAGGTGTTCATCCAGAGTGGAATCCTGGAACACGAGACCGATCGAACGGCGGACGTTACTGCGTTGTCTTACCACGTCGTAGCCGTTAACTGTGGCCCGGCCCATGGTAGGGGTTAGCAGGGTGCACAGCATGTTGATTGTGGTCGTCTTGCCTGCACCGTTGGGGCCGAGAAAGGCGAACAACTCTCCTTCCGCCACCGAAAACGACACCGAGTCGACTGCGGTATGCGAGTCGAAGCGCCGGGTCAGTGAGTCGACCTCGATGATGCGTTGTTCGGACATTTCGCTGAACCCAGCCGTCTAGGGTTTGAACCCCTTCCTGCCGAGGAACGTAGCCTGCTCGCCCAGTTCCGCTTCTATTTCCATGAGACGGGTAGTGGCGTCGTCGAGTCCGCCCTCCCTCATGTGGCCTGTCTTCAGTCCCACCGCGTAGTCGGCGATGTCCGCACCCTCTCCTCGACTGTTGCAGGGCATGACTGCATAACCGTTTCGGTATGCGAGGTCGACCATGTCGAACGCCTCCGTAATACTTCCAATCTGATTCACCTTCAGCAACACTGCGTTGCAGGCGCCAAGGTCGATGCCATGCTGCAAACGCTCGGGGTTAGTCGTGAACAGGTCATCGCCAACAATCTGCACATCCAACTCTCTGGTCAGCATGGCGTGGCCGTCGAAATCGTCCTCATCCAGCGGGTCTTCCAGCATGACGAACGGAAATTCCTTCACTGCTGTATAGTACAAGGCAATCAGGTCGTCCCTGGTCTTGTCTTCTCGTGAGAAGAGTCCACGGTAGAGTCCGGACTTCTTGTCATAGTAACAGCCGGCTGCAATGTCCACCTGGATGCCGATGCGCCCCTCATTTCCGGACCATTCGATGGCCTCTGCCATCAATGCCCACAGCTCCCGGTCGTGTTCGAACACGCCCTCTTGGTCGATAAACAGCCGGTCTATCCTGAACGTATTGAGTCCCTTCTGCTCTCGAAGGATTGTTCGGAACGCCTGCCGGACCTGCCAACAGGCCTGCGAGGCATCAGTGAAGCTCTCGTAGCCGTGACAATAGAATGAGTAGGTCGGTTTTTCCCCTCCCCGCTCTCCCCCTCCATATCGTGATGGTCCAAGGACAGCGAGCACTCCGGGAGTTGGCATGACGCAGGCATTGGGTCCCCCGATGTACCGATACAGTGGGAGTCCGACACTGGCCGCAGCCGCTTTGAGAACAGCTGCCGAGACGGCCCCGACGCAGTTACCGCCAAGCTTTGCCTTGTTCGGTGTGCCATCCATTTCAATCATGCGGCCATCTATGTCGCGCTGTCGGGTAGCATCCATACCGATGAGGGCCGGAGCGATGGTCTCCTGCACCATAGCAATGGCCTTCGCTACGCCGAGACCACCCCAGCGCGAACCGCCGTCGTGGAGGAACTGCACCTCATGCTGGCCCACAGACGTTCCGGCCTGGACCTGGGCCACGCCGAGCGCGCCGTTCTCGGTTATGACCCGGGCTTCAAGCGCTGGGTGGCCACGCCAGCTCCACGCCTGAAGGGCAGTTATGGACTTAATCATCGAACCGTCGCTCATGCGAATCTCTCCTCTATTGTATCTATGCCGGTCCCATTATGAGTGCGACCGTGAGGTCGTTCAAGCTGATGTTCGGTTCCGCAAGGATGCCACTTCCGAGGTCCTGGAGGGCAGGGGTCGCGTCGTGCCTTCTCAACGCCGCGACGATGTCGACCCCGGTGGATGCTGCCTCCTGAAGTGTATAGCCATCGACGATGCCGCCGGCGAGGCAGGTGGTTGCATCCTCACCTGTGGCAAGCGGGACACCCGGACCGTCAGTCCCGTCAGTATCCACAGAGGCTATGATGATACGAGGGCTACCTGAGATTCGGCGGGCGGCCGCAAGCGCGAACTCCTGATTGCGGCCTCCGATGCCGCCATCTTTGCCGACAGTGACGACCATCTCTCCACTGGTGAAAAGGGCACAGGGAGACTGAAAGGGTTGATCGCGTCGTTCAACAGTCTTGGCTACTTCTGACAGGTAGGCTGCGGCCTGGCTTGCCTCGATGGCAGATACCTCTTCCCCCAGCAAATGTGGCTGGTAGCCGAGATCCTGGGCCTTGCGCATTGCCGCAGGAATCTTTGCGGTCTGGTAGGGCCCTGGCATCACCCCAAAGATGCGGTGGCCGAATCGTTCGTACTCGACCGCCTTGACAGTATCCTGCGCTGGATCCCGCTTCATCAGAAAAAGACGGACAGAGGCAGGAACCTCGTCCCAAGCCCTCCAGGTCTTCAGGCTCTCTATCGCTTGGTCATACGTGGTGGCATCGGGGAGTGAGTGTAACCAGTAATTCTCATACATTAGCGCATCATAGTTGCCTGGCTCGATAGCGATGATGTGGATGGCCCGTGCCGGCTGCACATGGCGGGCGATTTGCCCTCCTTTCAGCATGTCCAGATGGTTGCGAACCGGGTTCAGGTCGTGCGTTGGCGCGCCGCGCTCTATCTGCATTATGCGGGTTGTGGTCTTCACATCGTCCAGCGTGACCCCCGGGACCGGAAGTGTCAGAAGGGACGAAACACCGTTGCTCACGCATGTGAACACGAGATCATCTTCGCGTAGATCCTGCAGCATCCTGAGCAGGCGCTGACATCCACGGACACAGTCCTCATCGGGCACGGGGTGGCCGCCGAGAGTAACGCCGATTCGCTTCAGTATAACCGGGTGACCTTTCTTGTCGATGACGTGACCGCCGCTGAGGCGATCGCCCAGGACATCTTCGAGCGCACTGGCTACCCTCTGGACTCCCTTTCCAGCGCCGAAGACGAAGATGCGTCCCAGTTGTGACAGCTCATATGTTTCCTCTCCAGTTATCGGGGAACCCTCGGGTTCGAATTGCGTGCCACCAACCATGAGCCTGCCGCTGTCCACTCGAATCAGCTGGCGTGTATTCCAGTAGGGATCTGCTGCCTGCAGTCCAGCCTCAAGTATTTCGATGACTGCTTTCCTGCCAGCAACGTTGCCATGGGAGGTGAGGTCGTGTGCGTTCTGTATCCTCATAGTACATTCTATCGCCGTTGGCACCTACTCCAGCCGCATGTAGTGGCGATAAGTCAGTTGGTATTGCGCGCTTGCGGCGTGTTGTGCTGCAAGTATGCCCTACTTGCGGCGCTTGTCTCAACTACAGGTGTCCTCCTGACCGGGTGGTGATTTGAGTCTGATCCGACTGTTGGGGAGACGGAGCGGTGCTCTTTACAGGGAAGCACGGGATAGAGCATTTTAGACACCCTAAGGGTCATGTAGAGAACCTGTGAGCCTTCGAGGTGGAGGATGAACACATACTCTGCTCGTGGGAAAAACCCACTGTCATGCTGGTTGAGACGGAACCACGACGGACTCTCTCATATGATTACGCACACCAGTACAGTGGGTGTGATAAGGCGATTCGTCACTGCCGTTCCTTGAATGCCGGTGAGTAAGTATATGTGTGAAAATACATACGTAATGCGTTTGACAAAGAGGGCTCGGGTGCGTGATTATATATCGGATGCCGAGGTAGAATGGCCATGTGGCCTGAGAGATGACAAAGAGAGTGTGTGAAACGACATGAAGCGTAAGGTGGCTGTCATCGTCGATGCGCCTGCGGCCGTGCCACAGGAGCTAGTGGACGACTACGACATGGGGATCGTGCCATTGCACGCGATCATAGACGGCAAAGACTACCTTGAGACTGACGTAGATATGGACTGGCTGCTGCGTCGCTTGAGGCAGAGAGGCGAGGTGCCAACGACTTCGGCTCCATCCATAGGTGAGGTATTTCGGGCTTATGAGTGGGCTGCGGAACGCGCCGAATCGGCCATATCAATTCACATGACCTCGGTTTTCAGCAAAGGCTATGGGGCGGCGCTCGAGGCTCGGTTGCTGGCGAGGGAAAAGTTCCCCGGAATGCGGATTGAAGTGGTTGACTCCCGTACAGTGGAGGCAGGAGAAATGCCGATAGCAGTGGAAGCGGCCAGGCTCGCGATGCAGGGGGCGGACTTCGATGAGGTTGTACGGAAGACCTATGAGTTGCGTGATGCGATGTGCGCGCTCTTCTGTTTTGAAACGCTGTTCTATCGCGACAAGGGGGGGAGAATATTCAAGGCCAAGCCGTGGGCCGACGCCGAGAGTCACAGTGGAATGGGGTTCAAGGCGATGATAGAGGTTGACCACTCCACGGAAGGTACGGTGCAACTCATTTCTCGAGCGAAGGCCAAGAAGCAATTGCTCAAGAAGATGGTGCAGACAGCATCGGAACGGCTCAAGGGGAGAGCATTTTCCGGTGCGATTGTACATGTGAATGCCGCACGGGATGCGGAGTGCCTCGCGCGCATGCTGAATGATGGACTGATGTGTTCAAATCTCCGTATCTCGCACGGTCGCGCGGTTACTGCAATTCAGAATGGCGAGGGGTTTGTCACATTCGGATTTCACCCGATCACCGATTGACAGGCAGGCATCTGATTCCGAGGGGATGCTGCGCCGTGTATAAGCTCTTTTTTTTTCAGCTTCGCAGCGAGACCGCTGTAGCATAGAAGAATTCACACAGAGAGGAGACGCATGAATACAGTGAAACGTGTCGGTATACTCGTGTTGGCTATAACGCTCATGGCTGCCCCGTCACTGGGGTGCAGGCAGGACAGTATCCCGGAAAGCTATCGGGTGGGTGTTATTGCCTCGCAGACTGGACCGTACAGCGCCCTGGGATTACCCGCTATTGATGGCGCACGACTGATTGCGGAGCAGATCAACGATGCAGGTGGCATCAACGGAATGCCCCTGGAACTCGTCTTCTATGATGACAAGGGTAGCTCGACTGAGACGGCACTCGCAGCTCAGAAGGCGATTGATGTGGACCGGGTAGTGACCGTGGCATGTATGTCGGCTACTGGCTTGTCTCACAGCATGATATCGGTCGTCAACGATAACGAGATACCCGGAATCATCATGTCCGGCACAGGCCTCGTAAACGATCAACTGGATGCCTGGGCATTCAAGCCTATTGCCAGTGAGAGCAACTACATACCTCTGCCCCTCAGGTATCTCAGAGATGACCTTGGTCTAAGTACCACGGCCGCACTCATCGAAAACAGCGGTTATGGCGAAGGAGGCGAGTTCTTTCTCAGGATAGTTGCTCCTGAGGAACGGGTAACCGTGGTCAGCTATCAGCACTTTGATCCCGGCGCCACTGATATGACCCCACAGTTGTCCAACATAAAGGCGTCCGGCGCGGAATCCATCTTCATCTGGGGTAGTGGTCCTGCGGGCGCACTTGCGGTGAAACAGGCACGCGAAATGGGTATCATGGTGCCGATCGTTACCACACCTGCCCAGAGTTCTCCGGCATATTATGAGTCCTTCCAGCAGTATTATGAGATGCAGCCGTCGCTTGTGTCTCTTGATTCCAAGCTCACAATGTGGGAACAACTCCCAGCTGACGATCCGGATCGGGAAATGTGCAGGGAGTTCACCGAATCATTCGTCTCCCGGTACGGGCGCCCTCCCGCGATGTGGGAGGCCATTGGCGCTCAGATTATTCTGTTCATAGCCGATGGCCTGGAACGTGCTGATCCGGACCTGAGCGATATCACTGTCGCACGTAGCCAGGTGCGGGACGCATTTGAGACCACTGAGAATCTCAGCCTGTTTATGGGAACGTACACTCTTTCACCCGACGACCATTACGGTCGTGAGATACCGAAGGAGGTGCTTGTTACGTTCAGGGATGGCGAGAAGATACTAGTTAAGACTATGGAGGATTAGCGACAAAGCTGTGGAGGCCTCCACCGTATTACAGTCGCTCATAAGCGGACTCACGCTCGGGTGCATCTATGCTGCACTCGGGCTGGGTTTGTATGTGGTCTATGGCGTCACACGTGTGCTCAACCTCGCCCAGGGCGAGTTCGTGATGCTTGGCGGCATGATTACGGTCAGCCTCACCGCATTTGGCGTGCCGTTGTTTCCGGCAATCTTTCTTGCGGTCTTCATCGTGTCATTGACGGGTGCCATCCTCTATCTCTTCATCATCTATCCCGCACGTCACGCATCCGGATCAACTCTCGCCTTTTTAACCGTGGGCTTCGCCTTCGCGGTCGAAGGTCTCACGCTGCTCGTTTGGGGCTGGGAGTATCGAACTCTGACGGCCTTTCTCGGCAGTCCAAGCATCCATCTGTGGGGCGCCACTATCTTCGGACAGGCTCCATGGGTCGTGGGCATGACTGTCCTTATGGTAGCGGGTCTGTATTACTTTTTCGGTCGTACGATGCTGGGCAGAGCGCTTCGCGCCTGTGCTGATGAGCCTCTCGGTGCGCAGACGATCGGCATAAGTCCAGCCCGCATGGGCCTCTTGGCGTTCGTGATTGCCGCCGCACTGGGGGCAGTTGCCGGTGCAACCATCACTCCACTGACAATGACTGCGTACAATGTTGGGATTCCCCTTACTATCAAGGGTCTCCTTGCCGCGTTCGTTGGTGGAATGCACCGGGCGGAAGGCGTCATCGTTGGCGGTTTGCTGCTTGGACTTACTGAAGCACTCTCAGCAGGTCTTATGCCCAGCGGTTACCATGATGCTATCGCACTCAGCATACTTCTTGCGGTCTTTCTCGCTAGGCCACGCGGTCTGCTACCTGCGCACGCGAACATCGAGGACTAATGGCATTATTTGAAGGCGCTAACAGCGCGGTATCGAAGGTCGAAAGGCGGGCCATGGCTCGCCGGATTCCATGGATCGCTGGTGCGTTTGTCCTGTTCGCTCTGCCGTTCTGGGCCGGCGCCTACCCTGTCAGCATCGTAACGATGATCGGTTTTCACGCCATCATTGGGTTGGGCCTGGTGTTGCTTACCGGTCTCGCAGGGCAGGTATCCCTGGGACAGGCGATGTTCTATGGAATGGGTGCGTACTTCTCGGCGGTCCTTACTATGCGTGCAGGATTGCCGGGGTGGCCATCTATCGTGCTGGCTGCGTTGGTTACCGCTGTGTTTGCGGCGCTCGTCGGGCTCGCAGTACTGCGGCTTCGTGGAATCATCGTCGCTGGTGTCACGCTGACGGTGAATCTCATCTTCTTCTATCTTGTGATGAGCCTGGGGGCAGTAACCGGAGGGGCCACCGGCCTGAGCGGCATTCCCAGACTGCCCTACCCCAGCACCCTGTCATATTCGGCCTTTATGTTCATGCTGGTGTGGATGGTGGTGCTGACGCTGCTCATCTTCTCATTGAACGTTGCCCGTTCACGCAGTGGCAGGGCTCTACGTGTCCTCAACGTACTTGCAGGAGGCAGCGAAGATACTGCGCAGATTCTTGCTATCAATACCATGAAGTACAAGGTGAGCGTTTTTGTGGTCGCCGCCGTATTTGCCAGCATTGGAGGAAGCCTGTTTGCACATTACACGAGGGTCATTGAGCCCGGGACGTTCCACGTGCAACTGTCTGTGGTCGTTGCCATAATGGTTATCGTTGGGGGGGTAACCACCCCCTGGGGCGCCATCGTCGGTGCAGCCGTCATGATCGGCATAACTGAGGTGCTTCGTACAGTGGCTCCGATTGTTCTCGGCGGCCCGACCGGCGCATACGAGATGGTCGCATATGGCGTTGTACTGGTGGCAACCCTTCTATTCCTGCCGGAAGGGGTTTGCTCTATTCCTGCGCGTATCAAACGGAGGAGGTCTCGTGGCTCGCACTGAATTTACGACTGAGTATAGGGCGTCGACCAACATACCTGGTGCTCCCGTTCTCGAATTGCACCGCTTGTCGGCCGCCTATGGGAATCTGGTGGTGCTGAGGGATGTGGACCTGCGTGTGAATTCCGGCGAACTCGTGTGCATCATCGGTCCCAATGGTGCGGGGAAGACGACCCTGTTGAAGCTTGTGAATGGACTGCTGCGACCTGCTTCAGGCGAGATCCTGTTTCGTGGTGAGCGTATCGATGGACTACCCGCTTACCGCATTGCCAGGCATGGCATAACCGAATTGTTTCAGGATGTGCAGTTGTGCCCCACGCTCTCGGTCATCGACAACGTCATGACAGGGTGCCATGTATGGTCCATGGCTGGTTTCCTTGCAACAGGCTTCAGATCGCGCCGCGCCAGACAGGAAGAGTCGACGATTCGAGATGTGTCGATGAAGCAACTGGAAGAGCTTGGCCTGGCCGGTCGCGCCCTCGCCGAGCCACGCGAGTTGTCATGGGGAGAACAGAAACTCGTCGGACTGGCGCGTGCGCTTGTAGCTCGACCCTCTCTCGTACTGCTGGATGAGCCGTATGGGGGGCTCATGCAGGACGAAATCGACAGGCTGAGTTCTCTACTTCGCAGGTTGACCGGGGATGGAATGACCGTATTGATGGTTGAGCATCTGACGGACGTGGTGATGGATGTCGCGAGCAGGGTAATGGTACTGCACTACGGGGAGAAGATCGCTGAGGGGTCGCCGCAATCCATACGCAATGATGAGAGGGTGGTGGCAAGCTATCTCGGTGAATGAATCGCAGGAGAAGCACACATGACAACTGGTATTCCGGATCCGGTACTCGAAATGAAGGATGTACATGCCTCCTACGGGCCGTTTGTGGCACTGCAAGGTGTATCTCTTGGAGTAGCGCATGCGCAGATTGCCGCTCTGGTCGGTCCTCATGGAGGTGGGAAGAGTGCGACTCTCAAGGCTGTTTGCGGTCTGTTGCGTGTCACTTCCGGGGAGATAGTTTTTGAAGGTGAGCGCATAAACGGACTTGCGGTCGAGAAACTTGTGGAACGAGGCATCGTCTATGTTGACGAACGACGGCTGATCTTCGCATCCATGAGTGTGATGGACAACCTGCTTCTTGGTGCGTACTCCCGGAGGAGGCGCAACGGAAGCAGCAAGGTAAGTGACGATATCGAGACAGTAATGAAACTGTTTCCGATTCTTGGCGAGCGCAGGCGGCAGAGTGCGGGTACACTGTCTGGTGGGGAGAAGCAGATGCTGACCATCGGCCGTGCGTTCATGTCGGCACCGCGGTTACTTTTGCTTGATTGCCCTTCTCTCAGGCTTGCGCCCATCCTTGTGAAGCGAGTGATGAGCGCTATTTCCGAGCTTCGCGAGCACGGTATCACCACGCTCCTGGTGGAACAGAACGTCAAGGCGGTAAGCCATATTGCGGATCACGGCTATTTCATGGAGAAGGGACGGGTGATTGCGCGCGGGAGCCCTTCTGAGCTTCTGTCTCGGTCCAATGGCAGCCGTCTGGTCACCTGAAGCATTCCTGAGAAGTGCGGGATTCCTTCATCCCATCTGCAGTGTGCCGGCGCCGAGTGCGGTTCGTGGCACTAGCAGATACGTGGAAGCAGTTCGCCGGCAAGCATCTGCACCAGCCTGGTGGGCCCCATGCGGGTGCGCATCATAACCCTGCCGCTCTTTTCGCTGATGATTTCTCCGACGATGGTGGCATCATTGCCCAGAGGGTGACGGCGCATCGCTTCGATCATATCCTCTGCCTGTTCCTCCGCCACGACGGCCACCAGTTTCCCCTCATTTGCCACGTAGAGTGGGTCGAGGCCCAGCATCTCGCATGCCGCTCGCACTTCCTGGCGGACAGGGATGGCGGATTCGTCGATGACGATGCCCACGCGTGACTGTGATGCTATCTCGTTGAGCGTCGTGGCCAATCCTCCACGCGTCGGATCACGCATGGTATGTACGGCATCTGTCGATTGTGCCAGCATCGCGCACACCAGTCCATTGAGCGGAGCACAATCGCTGATTACAGTTGTCGAGAACGACAGCCCCTCACGGGCGCTCATGATCGCTACTCCGTGTTCTGCGATACTACCGCTCAGTATGACTTTATCGCCTGTCTTCGCTCGTCTGCCGGATATGTCGAGGCCCTCCTGCACGAATCCAATGCCTGATGTGGTGATGAAGAGGCCGT
The DNA here is from genome assembly GCA_007129495.1 of Dehalococcoidia bacterium. Classification (GTDB taxonomy): domain Bacteria; phylum Chloroflexota; class Dehalococcoidia; order GIF9; family AB-539-J10; genus SKVJ01. Next base: position 11,641 of record SKVJ01000057.1, read on the forward strand.
CTGCCTTGCCGCGGTTGACGACCTTCGTGTCTCCCGTGACCACGCGAACCTTCGCTTCGACACACGCCTTGTGTACCGATTGCATCACAACGTCCAACGTGTGAAAGGGAAGGCCTTCCTCAATTATCAGTGCAAGGCTCAGACAGACGGGTTCTGCACCAACCATAGCCAGATCGTTCACAGTCCCGCACACCGCAAGCCTGCCTATATCGCCACCTGGGAAGAGGATAGGTGACACTACGTAGCTGTCGGTCGTAAAGGCGATACGGGTCGCAGAATTCAGCACCGCGGAGTCGTCAAGTCTATCCAAGGCCGCGTTCGAGATTTGTGCGAGTAGTCGCTTCTCGACCAGCTCGTGACTCATCGTCCCGCCGCTGCCGTGTGCCAGCAGCACAACATCGTCGGACCCGTAGCCGTTCACTTGAGTGTGAATTCCCATTTACAGCACATTCCCTGTTTGTCCTCGCGGGGAGGGAGGACGAGGGGTTCCACCCTGATGTCGGGGTTGAAAAACGCGGCGTATTTCCCAAGCACAGCGGCATCCACCTCGCTGCAGATCTGGCTCTCGCGGCCTTGCCCCTCCTTCTCCATGCCCTCAAGGATAGAGCATTTCGTAACGGTCATGAGACCCCGTTTGGGAGACTCCAGTTCAAGGTGGTACTCGGCTACATGCATCCATGGTACGATCTGCAGGAATTTGAACAGCGCATCTATGCCGTTGCCCTCGATGCCTGCAAGCGGGACCAGCCGTTTCAACTCGTAACGAGTCGACTTATCCCAGACCCAATGATCTACCGTCAGCGCGGTCTCGTTATCGATGTGTTCTTTGACTCCGATGTACCAGAATCCATCGATAGCCATGTACGTTCTGCCGTAGAAGTGGAGCAGTTCGGTCAGGAATTCCTTGGAGAAGTCGGAGAACCGCAAATCAGGACGAAACTCGCCGCTATAGTCCTTAAGCTCGCTCATGATGGCCGGATGCCTCCTTATAGTGCGGATTGGGGTCTCAGACAGTATGTCATGCGTGTAACGAATATGCGAAGTGAGCAGCACACGCTCCCTCCTGTGAGACCATGCAGGGGCCGACCGGACGCTGGGGGGAGCAGGCAGCGCCGAACAGCGGGCAATCTGAGGGCAGCAAGCTTCCCCGCAGCACATCGCCGCAACGGCAGCCCGGCGGTTCCGCGGCCATCTGGACATCTACTTCGAATATGGCCAGCGCATCGAACCTCTCGAATTCATGTCGAACTCCGAGTCCGCTAAGCGGCACCATGCCTATTCCTCGCCAGTCCGCGGTGCAGGATGTGAAGACTCGCCCCATGTGTTCCTGCGCTGCCTTATTGCCTTCCGGTGTGACAGCACGTGTGTAGGTATTTGCTACTGACGGTGTGCCGCTCTCATGCTGCTGCACTAGCAGCTCAATGGCCCTGAGGATATCGAGTGGCTCGAATCCAGCGACAGCGCATCCCACGCCGAATCGGGCGGGAAGGCTCTCATACGGCTCTGTTCCGGTGACGACGCTCACATGGCCGGGACAGATGATGCCGTCGATGTGCACCTCACCAAGAGAAAGCAGGGCCTGAATCACCGGCGGGGTAACTTTGAGCAATGAGAGTATGTGGTAGTTTCGCAGTTGCCTGCGAGACGCCTCGAGGACCGAGGCCGCCACGGTGGGTGCGGTGGTTTCGAATCCTATGCCGATGAGGATGAGTGGTCGCGACGGGTTTTGCTCGGCGATGGCTAGGGCGTCCCTCGCTGAATAGACTACCCGAACATCAGCGCCGGCTGCTCTCGCTTGTTCCAGGCTGCAGTGACTGCCCGGAACCCGTACCAGGTCGCCATACGTAGCGACTATGACGCCAGGAGTCATTGCCAGGGCGATTGCCACATCTATGTCATGCGTTGAAGTGACACATACAGGACAGCCGGGACCGGATCTCATGGTAATGGTAGGTGGCAACAACTCGCGGATTCCATGACGTAACAGCGCGTGCGTGTGACTGCCGCAGAACTCCATGAACTGTGCCGGCTTCGTGGAGGTTCGGGCTATGCGCTCCGAAATGCTGCGTGCGATTGCCGGGTCGTGAAACCCGTCAATGAAAGTCACTGAGTTCCGCCATTTCCCTGAACAACGCCAGAGTCTCTTCAGCTTCCTCCGGCTTGAGGATGCCGATCGAGTATCCAGTGTGCAGCAAGACGTAATCCCCAACCTTAACCTGGGGAGTCAGCATCGTACCTATAGTCCTGCGAAGTCCGCCGATGTCGACCTCGGCGCTGTCGTCGTGCAGAGAGAGTATTAGTGCGGGAATCGCAAGGCACATAACGAAGACATTGTAGCCCGCTTGATATGCCCTGTACAAACCAAACGCGCTGTCCCGACTTCCGCACGTGTGTCGCAATTACTTGAAACAGGCTGCCGTGACTGCCTGTCCCAGTGATACGCAGCCATCGTTAGGAGGGAGATGACGGTGCCGTATCACTTTAAATCCGTCGGCGCGCATTTGGCGTGACACCATTTCAAGGAGAATTGTGTTCTGAAACACCCCGCCACTCAGGGCGATGGTTCGGATGCCGGTGTCACTTGATATCAAACGACAGACTTCACAGGTGATGACGCTTACTGATTCGTGGAAAGCAGCTGCGATCACCGGTATACCGACATCATGTTCGATGTCTTGCAGCACCGCTTCGAGCACATCCGCTATTCTCAGGAGGTATCCTTCATCCGTGCGGTCGATACCGAAGTGGTAGCGGTCAAGTGGTGACACCGCGTGGCATTTATGCGCCTGCATTTCCAATTCGATGGCTGCCTGTCCATCGTAATCTATGGTGCCTCTGACGCCGGTGAGAGCGGCAATTGCGTCGAACAGGCGTCCCATGCTCGATGTCAGCGGGGTGTTGAGGTGGCTCTCGATCTGACGGAGAATCGTCTCCCGCTCCACAGTTGCCGATGAGAGTCTCAGCGCACTACTTCGCTGCAGGGACTGCTCACCCAGGAGTGTTGCCAGGTATGCTGTTGCGGTACGGTATGGACGAAGGATTGCAGCGTCGCCACCGGGTAACGGCAGGTACTCGAGGTGGGCGGCGCGTCTCGAGGTCGAAAGATCGGCGACCAGGAACTCGCCACCCCAGATGTGGCCATCACTTCCGAGACCTGAACCATCGAAGGCAACGCCTATAACGGGGTCCTCAACCCCGTTTTCCACCATACAGCTGGTGATATGCGCATGGTGATGCTGCACCGCAACACTCTTCAGCCCGGTCGCAGCCAGTTGTCGCGCATATGTGGTCGATGCGTAGTCAGGATGGAGATCGTGGGCGATGATCTCTGGCTCGATGCCGAACAGCCTTCGGTAGAGTGCGATCGTCGTCTCGAAGTGGTCCAGAGTCTCGATGCTGTCGAGGTCGCCTATGTGTTGAGAGACAAATGCGCGATGTTTGTGTGCGAGGCAGAATGAATTCTTGGCCTGCGGGCCCACGGCCAGAACCGCGGGAGAATCCAGGGGGAGCTGGATGGGGTAGGGAGCATAGCCTCTTGCCCGACGGAGTATGTGCGGTTCGTCATCGGTAATCATTGCAACACTGTCGTCATACCGGGAGTGGATTTGCCGGTTGTGAAGGAGGAAGTAGTCGGCGATAGTATGAAGGCGCGATAGCGCCTCTTCATTCTCTGCAGCTATGGGTTCCTCACTCAGATTGCCGCTTGTCATAACAAGCGGACAGTCGAGTTCTCTCAGCAATACGTGATGTAGTGGTGTGTACGGCAGCATGATGCCGAGGAACGCGAGACCGGGGGCCACGTCCGGGCAGATAGTCGACTCCGCCTTCCATCGGGAGAGCACGATGGGAGCGGCGTGAGACAGCAGGAGAGTCTCTTCCTCCGTGGTCAGTTCGCAATGCATCCGAGCTGTCTGAATATCGCGTACCATGATGGCGAAGGGTTTCGACGGGCGCTGTTTCCGCTGGCGCAGCTCTTGTACGGCCGACGATGCGGTCGCATCGCAGGCGAGCAGGAAGCCCCCCAATCCCTTTACCGCAACGATACGGCTGTCGCGAAGGAGCGTTGCCGTTCGTGCAATGGGGTCGACGACGTGCACAGCTTCTCCGCTGCTGTCAACCAGGCTCAGTTGGGGGCCGCACACCGGACAGGCATTCGGCTGCGCATGGAAACGGCGATTGGCCGGATCTTCGTATTCCTCACGGCACTCCGGACACATGGTGAAGTTCGCCATTGTTGTGTGTGCCCGGTCATACGGCATGTCGGTGATGATGGTGAATCGTGGGCCGCAATTAGTGCAGTTGGTGAATGGATAGCGGTAGCGACGGTCTTTGCAGTCCAGCACCTCGGCCATACACTCGGTGCACGTGGCAACATCGGGCGAAATGAGTTGGCCTTTGTCCGGTGCGAACTGGCTCTCCAGAATCTCGAAGCGTGTTGAACCCTGCGCACCTACCCTCTCGGCCTCAATGTGGTGAATACGTGAAAGCGAAGGTGCTGCTGTCCGGAGGGAATGGATGAACTGCTGCACGCTCTGGTGTGGCCCCTCCACCTCGATACGTACATCCTGGGACGTGTTCCGCACCCATCCGGTTAGTCCGAGTTGTGTGGCGAGACGGTACACAAAAGGGCGGAAACCTACGCCTTGAACGACACCCTCGATATAGAGCCGGACGCGGTTGCGACCGGGAGCTCCGCTGTCAGAGCGTGCGTCACGCGAGTTCAATCCGCCGGATGCTGATTTCGCAGCCATGTTACCCATTCTGCCACGCCCTCGCCGGTCTTACACGATAGTTGGAAGAACTGGACGCGTGCATTCAGGTTGCGCACTGCCTGGGTGAACCTGTCTATGTCAAAATCAACGTATGGCAGGAGGTCGGATTTGTTGATAATGACTGCATCTGCCTGAGCGAAGATGACCGGGTACTTCAACGGCTTGTCATCGCCCTCGGGAGTGCTTGTAATTACCACTTTCAGATGCTCACCCAGATCAAACTCCGAGGGGCAGAGAAGGTTACCGACGTTCTCAATGAGCACGAGGTCGAGTTCGTCCAGGGGCAGCCGGGCAAGCGCGACCTGGACCATATCTGCGACGAGTGCGCAGCTCTCAGGCATCCCTTTCGTATTGATCTGCACGACCGCATTGGCGACATCGTTAACCTTTTCAGCGTCCACCGTGGAGACGACATCGCCCTCGATGACGCCGATGCGAGTATCTTCATGCAGCGCCTCGATGGTGCGAAGTATGAAACTGGTCTTCCCTGCGCCGGGAGCGGACATAATGTTGACTGACACGCATTTGTGCTGGTCAAGAACCGCGCGGTTGCCCTTGGCAGTTGCTTCGTTTGCATGCAGGATTCCCTGCACTATCTCGATCTTCCTCACGATACTTCCATCTCCTTAATGTAGAGTTCGCGGCCACCCTCGATGTCCGCTTCGGAGGAGCCGCATACCGGGCACGTCCATTCCCTGTCGGCGGGTATGAATACTTCGGAACAGACCCGGCAGCGAAGTCTTACTGGAAGCTCTTCGAACTCAAGCCTTGCCCCCTCCGCTATGGTGTTCTTGCTCATGGTCTCATAATAGAACTGAATGCAGTCTGGCACAAAACCTGTGAGGGCGCCGACAACTACACGTATCGTCGCCACTTTGGTGACGCCAGCTTCTCTTGCTCTGTCTTCTACGATCTGCAGAAGACTCTCGGTGATTCCGTATTCGTGCATATTCACTATCTCCGCATTGCAATCACTGAACACCGCGTGTCTGGCTTCTGTTCTGATCTGCGACGGAGCCCAGCACGCCATGTACCAGCCTGGGAGAGGCGTCCCCTCCGAACTCCTTCGCAAGTTCGACCGCCTCATTGATCACCACCTTCAGAGGATTCTCATCTGTGAAGATCATCTCGTAGAGCGCAATACGAAGGATGGTACGGTCGACGGGCGCCATCTGGGCGACGGGAAATGCGGGCGCGTGCTGCTGTATGATGGAGTCTATCTGCCGTTGATACCTGCGAACTCCTGTGACCAGGGATGTTACGAAGTCGTAGGTGTCCTCCTTGATGCTGTCGTCGTAGGCGAGACGGGCAAGGACCTCATCTTCCTTATGGGCCGTGTAGTCCAGTTCGTAGAGGATCTGGACGGCGATGCTACGCGCTCTGCGACGGGAGGTCATGCCTATGCTGACGATGCCGGTTCGTTGAGTGCGACAATGTCGTCCACGCCCGATATGTTGATAGTTTGGGCATCCGGACTGATTCTCTTGATGAGGCCGCTGAGAACTGTGCCCGGTCCTATTTCGTAATATGTCGTAACATCATGAGATGTCATGAACTCCACTGATGCCTGCCACTGAATGCAGCGCCGCAACTGCGCAAGTAACTCGTTGCGGAATTCCGTGCCATTAATCAGGGGCAGGCCTGTGACATTTGAGATGATCGGCACTTGAGGAACGCGAAAGTCGAAGTTGTCAAGGACATGGCTGAACTCCTCAACCACGGGATCCATTAGTGTCGAATGGAAGGCACCGCTGACATTGAGTGGTATGAGCTTTCGTGCACCACGCTCCTTGGCCAATGCCGCTGCTTGTTCGAGTCTGTCTTTGGCTCCACTGATAACGAGCTGTCCCGGTGCATTGATGTTGGATATTTCAACTCCGGCCTCGTCACAGACCTCCTGGAGAGGACCTCGGTCAAAAGCAATAACCGCCATCATGCTGCCAGACGCTTTGATGCCAGCCTCATACATGAGGCGGCCGCGCTCCCGCACAAGTCTGAGTGTGTCGGCCAGTGAGAGTGCCTCCGCTGCGACAAGTGCGGTGTACTCACCGAGGCTGTGTCCGGCGAGGAATGCCGGTGTCGGCAGTTTGGACGCCAGAACCTCACGTGCGCCTGCAAGACACGCGATGCTGGTGGCAACCAGTGCAGGTTGGACGTTGACCGTCTTGGTCAGTTCTTCTGCGGGACCCTCAAAGCACAGTCTTGAAACTGGAAACCCGAGTGTGGCATCAGCTTCTTCGAATACCATCCTCGACGACTGGTAATCGTTGTATACACTCAAACCCATGCCAACCTTCTGAGAGGCTTGGCCCGGGAATACGAATGCAGCGCATGCAGCCATTGTCATTGCTTCTTGTTCTTTTTCGTCGTGATAACGACGGCCTGTCGGCCATTGTACATCCCGCATGTAGGACATACGCGATGGGAAGCCTTCGGACTCTTGCAACTCGGACACAACATGAGAGTAGGGCCACTGAGCGCCTGATGACTCCTGTGTTTACCTTTGCGGGATTGCGATCTTTTCTTCTTGGGTTCAGCCATCGGGGTGCATCTCCTCCAAGCCGGGACAGTCTGTCCGGCATAATGGTTTAAAGGGCACGTGCAACACGATATGTTGTCGTATTATCTCGCCCAAGTCAAGTGTGTGATTACGGCTGATACGCACCTCTCCAAGTGTTTCGAACCCGTCCGCGCCACGCCTGTCAGCAAACCCGGGCTCGGGATGCAACTCCTCCTCAATTGTGAAAACAAGGTGCTCACAGTACTCATCAAGACAGCGCATGCATGTCAGAATGACATTTGCAGTTCCGGCGCCGGAGACAGTCATACCGCGGCTGGTATGTGTCAACGTAACGGCGCCTGTCACCAGAGGAGGCTCGGTTGACCTCAACATTTCCTCGATACGGCAGGTCACTGCAGTACCCACGGGCTGCTGCAACAGGCTGCTGACATTAACCAGAGCATCCAGTGGATGTCCGGCTAGAGATTCTGCAGAAAGCGTTCGTTGCATACGTAAAAGTACCTTATAAACGTATGATGGCGCAAACACATCATTCTTGTGTTCTTTGTGTCGGGCCGACTGAAGGGATTTCGTGAATCTGTTACCATTGCGGTGATATTCATGAGTTACCAAGTAGTGGTCATTGGCGGAGGGCCGGCCGGTCTGTCAGCTGCGATGTACGCCGCTCGCTCGGGATTCTCGACTGTTGTTCTGGAGAAAGCTCTGCCGGGGGGGCAGATAGTCAACGCATCGCGTGTTGAGAATTATCCCGGTCTTGTGGACGGCGTTTCCGGCATGGAACTGGGTCAGAAGATGCACCGCCAGGCTGAAAGACAGGGTGTGGAAACGTTGATGACGGATGTTACAGGATTCGAGCCTGCAACAGGTGAGTCCAGCGAGCGCCTTCATACTGCGAAGACCACCGATGGTGACGTGCAGGGCGTGGCAGTGATTATCGCCACCGGTTCACGTTACCGCACATTGGATGTGCCAGGAGAGTCGGAACTGACCGGCAAGGGCGTTTCTTATTGCGCCACGTGCGACGGACCGTTCTTTCGTGGCAAGAAGGTAATGGTAGTTGGCGGAGGAGACACTGCAATTACCGATGCTCTTGAACTGACCGCTTCTGCGAATGAAGTCACAGTGGTTCACCGGAGAGAAGGACTGCGTGCCAGCATGGCTCTGCAGGCAAACGCCCTAAAATCGCCGAAGATCAGGTTCACATGGAATACGGTCGTCGAACGCATAGAGGGGCATCCTTCGGTTAGTGTGGCCCATCTTCGAAATGTCAAGGATGGTATAATCACTGAGGTTCCGGTGGATGGGATTTTCGTTGCCATCGGCTCTGTTCCATTGACTGATTTCCTCGGAGGCACAGTGGCGCTTGACGAATTCGGATATGTCATCACCGATGATGAGATGCAGACTGGTATCGCGGGGTTGTTCGCCGCTGGAGATGTGCGCCATAACTCGGCGCGTCAGGTAATCACCGCGGCTGGTGATGGTGCGACCGCGGCACTCTCGGCAAGGAGGTACATCAACTCATTATGAAAGTCATCTTAGTGAAAGATGTTGCAGGCACCGGCGAAGTCGGTGACGTGAAAGAAGTGGCCCGCGGTTACGGGCGCAACTATCTAATACCTCGTGGCCTCGCTGTTGAGGCGAGTGCCGGTGCGATGAAGCAGGCCGAAACCCGCATCAGGCAGGAAAAGGAGCGAAAAGAGCAGGAGTCGAAGCAACTTGAGTTGCTCGCCAGCCGGATTCAGGGACAGGAATTGCATTTCAAGGCTCGTGTGGGTGCCGAAGACAAGCTTTTCGGATCTATCACAGCCGCGCATATCGCCGACGAATTGAGCAAGGCCATTGATGCACCAGTTGAGAAGCGGCATGTTGTACTGGAACGGCCCTTGCGTGAGGTAGGAATTCACGAGGTGCCGGTCAGGCTCTCCGGTAGAGCGGAAGCGACAGTGACCATCCTCATCGAACCAGAAACTGACGGATCGTAGGCAGTTGTCATGGTGGAACAGAGTAAGCTCCCACCGCACGACGTCGAGGCGGAAGAGGCGCTGCTCGGGTCGTTGCTTATCGACCCGGATGCCATTCTGAAGGTCGTTTCCTTTCTCAAGGCAGAGGACTTCTTTGATGAACTGAATGCCTCTGTGTATGGTGCATGTGCAAACCTCTATCGCCGCAGCGAGGCAATAAACCAGATCACCGTTGCGCATGAATTGATGCGCCTGGGCTTGCTTGAGCACAGTGGAGGAGCATCAAATCTCAATCGCCTTATCGGCAGTGTGCCGACATCCCTGCATGCAGAGTTCTACGGACGAATCGTCGAACGGATGTCGCTCATGCGCAAACTCATAGTGGCCGGCCGGCGGATTGCCGCCATCGGATATGAGGCTGGTTCTGATACCGATGAAAGTCTGAGCCAGGCCGAGGAGGCGCTTTTCAAGGTTCGCTCCCGTGACAGTACGCGAGATTTTGTGTCCATTCGTGACGTCCTCGATGGTTATTTCAACGATGCCGGTCGTGTAGTGGATGAAGCTTCGGAAGGTCTGGCAAGTCTTAAGACAAGTTTCCCAGGTTTGGATGGTCTGCTGGGGGGGTTACAGCGTTCCGATCTCATTATCCTGGCTGCACGGCCCAGCATCGGCAAGACAACGCTGGCGCTCGATATCGCACGCAGGGCGGCAGTGGAACAGAAGGCCTGTGTTGCCCTTTTCAGCCTCGAAATGTCGGCGGAGTCTGTGGTTCAGCGTATGCTGTCTGCAGAATCCGATGTGGATTTCTGGCAGGTCAGAATAGGTAAGTTCTTTGAACGTGAGGAACGGAAAATCATGGATGCCGCGGGGGTACTATCCGATGCAAGCATCTACATCGATGACACTCCCCAAGTCGGTACTATGTCTGTCCGGAGCAAAGCGAAGCGATTGGACTTCGAGCGGCGTCTCGATCTCGTCATCGTCGATTATCTCCAACTCATCGAAGGTGAAGGAAGACGGGAAACCCGTGTACAGGAACTGAGCCAGATCACCCGCTCGCTCAAGCTGCTTGCCCGCGAATTGAATGTTCCGGTCATCGCCGTCTCACAACTGAGCCGTGCGGTCGAATGGCGTGCGTCGCATGTACCGCAACTCGCAGATTTGCGGGAATCCGGTACAATCGAGCAGGATGCCGACATCGTCTTGTTCATTTATCGAGAGGATAAATATGTGAGCGAAGAGGAGTGGAACCGGCTGCATGACATTATGGGGGAGCCTTATCCACGGGGAATTGCCGATGTCATTGTGGCCAAGCATAGAAACGGACCGCTCGGACAGGTGAAGATGCAGTTCGTGGATCGGGTAGTACGCTTCGATCAGTTGGGGCAGGGCGCTACCTCGTCATCGATGATTTAGCCTCTAGGCGATGTGATATGACTGGCCGTGTCTCGTATTCTGCAGCGCAGCCTGGTTTATTTGTCCAGGTTCCGGGAGCCTATGTTACTCTGGTGATGCGCCAGGTTGACCGTCTTGCAGAGCTGAAAGTCACGATACTCGCCTTCCACTTGCTGAGCAGGTCGCGAGACTATCCGGGGTACGTAACGCATGCGGATCTGGTATTGAGAAGTGCCTCAGTGCTGGGCATTGAGGAAACCGAGTGCAGTGACGCTATTGAGGCAGCTGTTGGCCGCGGTGTCTTCTTGAAGATCGAGTTGATTTTGGAGGGAACCACTGCGGTGGCGTACTTTGCCAATGTAGAAGCTGATCTTGAGGCTATTGAGCGGCTGAAGGCATCGGGTTTCTCCGGTGGCGGAGGAGTTGCGGGGGCGCCGAATATCTTTGAATTGTATGAACAGAATATCGGCGTTATCACGCCTATGATGGCGGAGGAGTTGAAGGATGCACAGAAAACATATCCTGCGGGATGGATTGAAGAGGCATTTCGGGAGGCCGTGAAGGCGCGCAAACAGAACTGGAGATACGTTAGCAGGATTCTCGAACGCTGGACTGCAGAGGGTAAGGTAAGTGGAGCACATAGACCGGGTGCTGGCCCGGATGACCCGGATAAGTACGTCAAAGGCAGATACGGACGCATCGTCCGACGCTGACGCCGCGATCGTTTCGCGACAAGACTCACGCGGCGACAGGGCTGTCCAGTGCAGTGTGTGTCGGGATGTGGGCTTTGTACATCCGGTGTCATCCTCCGGACAGCCGGACTATTCACGGGCTGTTCCCTGCGTCTGTCGCACGCAGGCACTGGTGCGGCAGAAACAGACCTTGCTTGAGCGATACAGCAACCTCGGCTATCTTGCACACTACTCATTTGAAACGCTCCAAACTGCGGGACGGACCCAGTCGATCCAGGGCTACCCCACGGCCTGCGAGGCTGCTCGCCGCTATGCGGCGGAACCGCTGGGCTGGATCATACTGGTTGGACCGATGGGCAGTGGGAAGACTCATTTAGCCTGTGCTATTGCAAATGCGAGGCTAGCGCAGGGGCAATCCGTCTTCTACATAAGCGCGGCCGACTTGTTGGATCACCTTCGGGCCGCCTTTAGTCCGGGCAGCGATATCAACTATGACGATCTATTCACCCAAGTTCGAAATACACCGCTTCTGGTGCTCGATGATGTGAGAGCGGAAGGTTCCAGTGAATGGGCTCGCCAGAAGCTCGAGCAGATTCTGAACCACAGATACAACCTCAAACTGCCAACTGTGATTACGACAGATGCAGTGCCTGATGAACTCGATCCTGTGGTTGGTGCCAGATTCGTCGACTCCACACTTTGCTCGGTCCTGATGCTCGGCCAGACACGTAACAGCGGATTGGAGACACCTGCTCTTCCCGAAGGCTTGAAACTAGAGACATTCGAGAATTTCGATTACCATCGCACAGAGCTTTCGCGTGAGCATCAGCACAATCTTGAGATCGCCTACGAGCTTGCGTTCGAGTTTGCCCGGCAACCGGAAGGCTGGCTGATGTTTCAGGGTACCCATGGGTGCGGGAAGACGCATCTTGCCGCAGCGATTGCCAATTTCCGTCTTGCATCCAATGAACCTGTCTTCTTCGTCGTCGTGGCTGACCTGCTCGATTATCTGCGATCTGCATTTGGCCCGGACAGTCGTGTGTCCTATGCCAGATTCTTCGAGGAAGTGAAACAGAGCCCACTGCTGATCCTCGACGATTTTGGCGAACAATCAAGTACTTCATGGGCTCGATCCAAGCTGTTCCAGCTCATCAACCACCGCTACAACGCCCGGCTGCCGCTGGTCGTTACGACGTGTCTGTCTCTTGACGAGATGGAGGTCCGTATCAGTTCGCGATTCGCGGATCCCAGGTTCGGGACTGTGTTCAATATACTGGCTCCACACTACAACGTAGATGTGTACGATCACCGTCCTCTTCCCTGAACCTGCCGAATGTGGGGTTGTGCAGGTCGCAGAGTGAGTCCATGGGCAGTATCCTGCTGTTAACGTTTGGGTATTTCCTTGGCGCGCTCCCGTTCGCTGTTGCGCTTGCTGCTGCCAATGGGATGGATCCGGCTAGGGAGTATGACCTGCACGCCGCTCTGCAACAGCGGTTGGGGTGGTTACCGGCAATGGCAGCAGTGGCGGTGGATTCTGCCAAAGGTGTGTTTCCCGTCCTGATCGGATTTGGTTTCTCTCTGTCTCCCGGGGTGATATCAATGGCAGGTCTTGCAGCCGTCGTCGGTCAGATGTGGCCTCCTTTGCGCGGTCACGGAGTAAAGGGCAACAGCACTGGCGCTGGTGCGCTTATTGCTCTGGCTCTTGTCTACCAGACCTATGTGGTGCTGCTGGCGCTGGCCTTTTTTGCCCTCGGAGTTGCAATAAAGGTCACGACGATGTCCTCGGAAGCACTTGAACACCATGACTCAGGGCATCCCCTGTCTCTCGCACTCCCTCTTTGCATGCTCCTGGGATTCATTGTCGCACCAGTGTTCTCATGGTTGTCCGGTGCTCCTCACTGGCTGACTATCGGACTCGCTCTCATACTGGGCGCCATCACAGCCAAGCGGCTGACTACAGGACTCAAGGTGGATTTATTGGTGGGGGCTAGCGTGTGGCGAGTGCTTGTTCGCCGATGGCTTTTCGATCAATCACTTGCCGGGCGTGACTCATAGCTGCATGAACTCACTCGCGTTCCTCCGTGACAGTCTTGCTGCTCTCCATTTGTCAGGGAGAACAAATACTGGTCAACTGGGTATGACGCCAGCGTGATCCGTGAGCATTTGGCAGTGTAAATATGGGCCGGTTCTACTCCGACGAACGGGGAATGTGGTTGTTTGACTCGCGCCCGGGCGCATTCGATGAAAACGATTAACCGCCGGGCGATCAGTTGGGCACGGCTAATGACCTTATTGGTACTGAACGAGTATCACGCAGGTGTTCAAGGCCATCCAGTATGGGATACGCCCGGGTCGTGTGGAGTACGGCGGGCATCGTCGGTCGCACTTCGTGACACAGAGGGTATGCCACAAGTCGAAGCGGCTTTCAGTGTTGTTATTCTGAGCAGGCGTAGCCGCGGAATTTGATAGTAAAGAGGCGGATCTTGAGCGCGATGATGTTCACGAGAGTATTCATATGGGTTCGCGTGGCCTTGACCGGAAATGCTGGTCGGCGAGGTGGTATGCGATACTATTCGGGCGCATTTCGGTTGAATCCGCCGTTGAGGCAATCTTACGATTCTCAGACTGGAGGAAGAGAAGATGGTTGACATGAGTGCGTATTCGCTCGACGGACGAACCGCCATAGTGACGGGTGCCGGTTCCGGTATTGGCCGCGGTACCGCATTAGAGATGGCGAATGCCGGCGCCGATGTCGTCATCGCGGAATGGCGCCGTGATACAGCGGAAGAGACTGCGTATATGGTCCGCGAACTGGGTAAACGCGCGCTGGTCGTCACTACCGATGTGACGAGTGTTGAGAGCGCGGAGGCGATGGTGACAGCTTCGCTTCGTGAGTTCGATAGAGTCGATATCCTGGTGAATAATGTTGGTGGGCTCGGTCCGCAGCCGAAGAAAACCACCATTATCGAGCTGGAGCTTGGTGAGTGGGAATCACTTATCCGCCTCAACCTCACCTCTCAGTTCATCTGCTGCAAGGCCTTCATCACCATGTTGGTGGACAGGGGTATCAAAGGTAACATTGTAAACATTGCGTCGCTGGCCGCGCTGGTACCTTATGAGACATCTGTTGTATATGGCGCTGCGAAGGCAGGTGTTGTGAGCATGACACAGACGCTTGCTGCGGAATATGGAAAGCATGGTATCCGCGTAAATTGCATTGCTCCAGGTCATGTGAGGACGCCGATACCCGAAGCACTCTACAGAAACAGAGAGGAATTGCGCGCTGCTCAGGATAGAATCATTCCGGTTGGACGGTGGGGTGAGCCGGAGGAATTGGGGCGTCTGGCTGTCTTCCTCTCCTCGGATGCATCCAGTTACGTTACCGGCCAGACAATCGTGGCCAGTGGTGGCATGACGTACTTCCTTACCAAGCTTCCGTAGCACTGCGACACACGTGGCCGCACCGATCGTAAGTGGTTGCGGGGCATTTAGCCGGTTGCTAGAATACTCGGAGGTCACCCGTATGGTAGACGCTCCTGTACTTGTCCTGAATCAGGGCTTCGAGCCACACGACGTGTGTCGTACCCGTCGTGCAATTGTGCTGGTGTATTGCGGAAAGGCTGAACTGGTTGAAGACAGCCGGGGTGAGGTACACACCGTGTCTGCTTCGTTCGCCATTCCTTCTGTCATCCGTCTTACTCAGCGCGTTAGACGGCCTTTCCATCAGCGCCGCCTCACCAGAGTCGAGGTGTTCCTCCGTGATGGCTATGCGTGCCAGTACTGTGGGCGTGAGACGCGAGAACTGACGCTGGATCATGTAGTGCCGCGCAGTCAGGGAGGAGGACACTCCTGGGAGAATGTGGTGAGTGCCTGCAAGCTGTGCAATCGACGGAAAGGCGGTCGAACGCCTGAGCAGGCATCCATGAAGCTGCTGAACGAGCCTAGAGCACCGCGGGGGTTTGGGTACCACGTTCCTCTACACTACTTCTGCTCGCACATCGAATGGCAGAAGTACGTTGCCCAGAAACCAGAGTTCACCCGTGGCTCTCGGATATCTGGACCTCATCAGGACGTAGCTCTTTAACCATTGTCTCCAATTGAACTGATATAGTCCCCTTGAGAACGTTCACCGCGATGACCCGGCCCTTGCCGAACTCTGTATCTACGATTCGATTCACTTTCGGCATGTGAGACTTCGCATCGACATACATCTGCTGCTCGTAATTCAGACAGCAGAGGAGGCGTCCGCAGACACCGGATATCTTCATCGGATTGAGCGCGAGTTCCTGTGTCTTTGCCATCTTGATGGAGGACTGAGTAAGCGGGCCCAAGAACGTCCGGCAGCAGAGCGGGTAACCGCACTTCCCGACAAGGCCACATAGCTTACCCTGTTCACGGGGTCCGACCTGCCGCAATTCGATACGAGCATGTAGCTGTCGGCTCAACTCTCGAACGAGCTTGCGAAAGTCGACCTTCTCTTCCGATCGGAAGAATATGATGACATGTTTGTCCCCTTCCCACCGGGCAGCGAGCGGACGCATCCGGAGGTGGAACTGCTTGGCTTTCTCTCGACAGATCGCCAGCGCCCTGAGTGACTGCTCGTCTGTGCCGGCTTTGAGGCACACTCGCGAACATGGAGCCTCAGCGTGTTCTGGCTGTCGCTCCTCAGATTCGGCACTCGGCCGAACCTCCTCGTCAGTCGCTTCGGAAGCAGTGGATTCAATATCTTCAGTCTCGCCCACGACGATACCTGATGCTGTGGCCTCTCCCGATTTCTGATCGCGCTTGATGACGATAACAGGTATGCTTTCTATGATAGTAGTGTCGGCGGCATAACGAGTTTCGTCGTCCGGCTCCGCCGCTTCGCCGGGCTCGCATCCTTCGTCCGATTGTTGGGGGCGTTGTTCGAGTACTACCTCATCGGTAGGCTCGTTCCCTGTGGGGGGACCCTCCTCCGGCCCCTGTGCTGAACTGACACTTGGCTTCGTCAGTTCGTCGTCCGTACCTTCCTCCCACTTCCTATTGTTGTTGTGATGCTGTTCATTCATTGGGTCTCGCTTCTATCCTGGAGCACAACCGGCTGAACACCGGGGCCACGCGCAGGCATTGTGATGCGCGGCATCGTGTACACCAGCGAATCAAACACAAGGCGGGCTATGAGGTTGAGATCGAGGTCGCGCCTCGCCTCAGTGAGCTTCCCGATGTAGTCACGAATCTGCTCGAGACTCAGGCGTTGCGCCTGTTCGTTCATGTCGTGGATATAGTCTATGTTGGCTACGTTTTCGGCGCAACCCGTCTTCACAAGCAGTAGGTCGCGCCCCCAAGTGGTCCATTGGTCCAGTGTGTCGATCACGCTTCTCGGGTCTCTGCGATACATGGCGTCTAATTCTCGAGAGACCTCGAACCGTGCAGCATAGGTCATGGAGAGGAGTTGGATGGCGGTTTCGAGTCGCCCCGCTCTTTCTTTGAGCAAAGTTTCGTCAGCAAGTGCCTGTAATGCCCAGCCGCTGCGTCCCCGAGATATTCGTGCGAGCAACTTGGCTTGTTCCGGAGATGCACCATATCCCTCCAGCAGGTAACCTTCAAGCTGAGCGACCGGTACTTCACGTACATCGATTCTCTGGCATCTAGAAACCACGGTCTCCAACATGCGGCTTTCATTCTCAGCCAGCAGCATCCAAACCACCTGTGGCGGTGGTTCCTCAAGTACTTTCAGTATGCGATTCGCTGCCTCATTGGTCATACGGTCGGCATGCTCTACCAGCATTACCTTGAATCGACCCTCATAAGGCGGAAGTGTCGAGGCGTGCTGAAGATCTTCTATCTGCTCGGTGAGTATGCGCGTGCGACGTTTTCGTCCCTCCTCCTCGATTTCGAGATCCTCGGCGGAACCGACGTCGTCCAGCGTGATGGCATGTATGTCGGCATGTTTGCCATCAAGAATCCGAATGCAGGCACGGCAGGCGCCGCAAGGGACGCCGTCACCGATGCAATTGAGAGCACACGCCAGATCGATGGCGAGCGTCCGCTTGCCCACGTGTTTTGGGCCCAGGAACAGGTACGCGTGATGGGTGATTCCCTCGGCTACGCCGCGCGAGAGTCGCTCAACTGTGCTTTGCTGGCCGATTGTGCGCCACATTACTAGGGTATATCCAGCCGGTACAGGTCCTCGAGTGTCTCCCGGCGGCGTACTATTCGTGCGCGGCCTCGATCGACGAAGACGATAGCTGGGCGTGGGGTCGCATTGTAATTACTGGACATGGGGATGCAATACGCCCCGCTTGTTGGCACAGCAAGCACATCTCCAGGAGCAACTCGTGGTAACTGGATATCCCTTATAAGTATATCACCGGATTCGCAAAGCTTGCCCGCGACAGTGACAGTGTGAACGTCCGGCTCAGCCGCCCGGTTGGTAACCAGCGCCTCATATTTCGCACCGTAGAGCGGTGGACGGATGTTGTCCGACATACCTCCGTCGATGCAGACGAACTTACGTACGCCAGGTATCTCCTTCGTTGCTCCGACAGTGTAGAGAGCGACACCCGACCGTGCGACGATGGCGCGACCCGGTTCGATAGTAAGACGTGGAGGCATCAGGCTTTGTTTGAGCAGCAGATTGGTAAGCGTAGTAATTATGGCGTCTGCGTACACACCCATCTGTGGGTATGAGTCAGCCACAGAGTATGCCACTGGGAAGCCGCCTCCGACGCTCAACTCGACCATGTCGAAGTCGCACTTGTGCTTCATGTCGTGCGCGAATTCTATAAGAACACGCAGGGCCGACTCGAATGGCTGCGTGTCCGGAATGGGGGAGCCCAGATGAAAATGTAGGCCCAGAAGGTTCACGCCTGCAAGGGTCATCGCCTCCTCGAGTGCTTCCTCAGCCTGCCCCGTGCTCATGGGGAAACCGAACTTGCTGTCCAGCACACCAGTTGTGGTGAACTCGTGAGTGTGGGGATCCACATTCGGGGTGAGCCGGAGCAGGATATCCTGCGTTGTGTTCCTCTTTCGGGCCAGATGATCGAGTAGTCGTAGTTCATGAATGCTGTCGACCACCACGCGGCCGATGTCCCAGTCGATGGCTTGTGCCAGTTCCTCGGGAAGCTTGTTGTTGCCATGAAAATAGACTCGTTCAGGCGGGAATCCAACCGAACGCGCAATGGCGAACTCACCGATGGATACCACGTCGAGTCCCAAGCCCTGGTCCATGATAAGCTTTGCGAGGGCCCTGTTGAGGAATGCCTTGGCGGCATAACAGACGACTGTGTCCGGGTAGCGGCTACCGAATCGTTCCAGGAACTCGCGGCACTGGTGGCGCAGCGTATTCTCGTCGAAGACATAGAGGGGAGTGCCGTATTCCTTTGCCAGGTCGTAGGCGTCGCAGCCACCAATTGTCAGATGGCCGGCGGCATTCACACTCGTATCTCTGGGAAACAGGTGCAGTCTGGGTATGCGTTGAGTTGGTGTTGACATGAACAGATAGTACCGTCGGCTGGCAGCCGCGTCAACGGGAGAATCTACGGATCCTGCGTGTATGGCTTACGACTGCCCAGGCAGTGGTCGGTGGCGTGTAATTCGCAGATTGAAGATTCGCTGAGTATCCAGATGAGCCGCACATCGCTTGTCTGCTAAGGGATCATAGAGTGGCGGGAAAGATGTAAGCCGTTGTTCCGCTGGTGATGTCCGGCGGGAACACATCCTGGCCGCCTGCAGAATCGTGTCCGGCAAAGGAGTGGGTTGGACGGCTGAATTGCGTGCCCTTAGGTGGTCCCTGATGAGATGCTGGCCCGCCGTTCTGCGGGGGTGGGCTCTCTGTGCGTGATGCTGGCAGTGGCCATTGCGTGGCCAGCCAGGCTATGTTGACATAAGCTATTGCGATGAAGCTCTAGACCCTAACCTCGGGGTCGGTATCAGGCTGGAGGTTCGCATCTTTCGGAGCCTCCGTAATCTCAAGCGTGATGCCGTCAGGTCCTCTTAAGTAGCTGATGGTCCAGCCCTTCAGTCTCCCCTCTTTCGCCTGCTGTGGCGGATTCACGAACCGAACACCTTTTGCCTTGAGGCGGCGGTATGTCTGTTCGATGTCATCCACCGTGAATGCGAGGTGCGCCACACCTGTATTGCACGTCGCAAGATCGAGCTTCTTTCCCTTGGGCGACAGGTATTCGACGAGTTCAATATTGCTGAGGTCTGACAGAATCACATTCGCGGTTCGCATGTGGATGCCGGGAAATCCGAGCATCTTCTCTACTTCCTCACCGCTCAAGTCACGTACCGGGGTTGCGTCCAATTCGAGTTTCTCCACGAAGAAATCGCGTGCTTTCTGGACATCACTAACTGTATAGCTGATGTGCTGGATGCCGGTTATCATGTATCTTCCTCTATTCCTTTCATCATTCTGCTGGTTTAGGAATCACTGTACCATAGCCCTTGCTGTTTGGTGTAGTACAGCACTACGTGCCGGACGAAATGTCCTGTCAACCAACCTGTGTGTGTTGCTTATCCTGCAGAGCTGTGTTACGGTGCCTCGCAAGAAAGTTCAGTGCACAATCTGTTCAATCCCCGGTACCATTCATGGCTTACTATCATTTCAGCAGGCTTCGTCCAGGTCATGATCCGAGGCCTGGCTTGCGAATGATTTGTGGTCAGACAGGAGGCTAATATGGCAGACGCGGAAAACAGAGTACAGTGGGTGTATGATGCCCCCGACAAAGATGAGCTTCAACGGCGTTATGATATCTGGGCAGAAGAGTACGATGGCGACCTGGAACGTGACTTCGATTGGCATGGTCCTTCCCTCGCTTCCGATTACTTGGATAAGTATGTGCCGCATTCGGCTTTGGTTATGGATGCGGGTGCCGGTACGGGGCTGGTTGGAGTAGAACTTCGGAAACGTGGCTTCGATAACGTGGTCGGATTAGACATGTCGATCGGCATGCTCGAAGAGGCCAACAAGAAAGGTGTCTACCGGAAGTTGGACCAGATGGTGCTGGGAGAGCGTCTCAACTACCCTGACGGGGAGTTCGATGCGGTCATCAGCGTTGGCGTGCTCACCCTCGGACATGCACCGGTGCATTCACTCGATGAGATGATCCGTATCACGCGAAGGGGCGGCTACATCGTTTTCAGCCTGCGCCCTGACGTGTATCTGCAGTATGGATTCAAGGAAAAGCAGGCAGAACTGGAGGCGAGTGGTAAGTGGAAGCTGGCGGAGGTCTCGCCCGAGGTGAAGTTGTTGCCCAAGGGCGAACCGGAGGTCACGCATCAGGTGTGGGTCTACCGGGTGAAATAACGCGATCCATTTCCGATAATGTCCGAAACCAGGCTAATCAAACATAAGGAGGACACCACTGATGCCTGCTGAATTGGACAGACAGCGGTTGTTAGAACACATAGAGTTGGAGGCGGCACAACTGCAGCGTGAACTTCATGCATGTGCGCGTTGTACGTTGTTAGCGGTCGGCCATAACCTTGGTCTTGCCGATGATGCATGCCTGGAGGTAGCGTTGAAGGCAGCGATACCACTGAGCGGCGGTATTGCTGGTACCCGGAACGAATGCGGTGCCCTGATCGGCGGAATAATGGCTATTGGGCTAGGAATGGTGAAGTACGATGCTCGCACTGCCAACCCTGAAGCAAGGAAACCTGTCATGGCTGCAGCGAAGCGCTTTTACCGGTGGTTCGAAAAGGAGGCCGGCCACGCTGATTGTTACGATATTCGGGATATACATCTGGGACGGTTCTTCGATATGGCAGATCCGGAAGAGGCAAAGAAATTTGAGGCGGCAGGCGGTGTCGATCTCTGCGCAGGTCTTGTAGGGAAAGCATCGCGCATGGCAGCGGAGATCATCCTGGACGCGCAGCAGTCCTGATGTGCCCGAAGCTGCGAGGTGTAACCGCATGTGGTAATTACGCCTGGCTGGAGAGCGGTAAGGGAGCGACTTCGACGCGGTTGCGGCCCATCTCCTTTGCGAGGTAGAGTGCGGCGTCGGCCCGTGAAATGATCGAGTCGTCGTCGTCACTCTCATAGCGTTCTGTAATTCCCACGCTGACTGTCAGAGAGAATGTCCCGCCTGTAGGGTCGACTGCAGGGGTTTCCGCCAACCCGGCTCTAATGCGTTCTCCCATTATTGCAGCACCGACGGCGTCTGTCCCTGGCAGGATGACGAGGAACTCTTCCCCACCGTATCGTCCCAGGTAATCAGTCTGTCGTATGCTGCCTCGAAGAATTCTTGCGACGTCGCACAAGACTCTGTCTCCAACGCAATGACCGCGGGTGTCGTTCACGTGCTTGAAGTGGTCTATGTCGAGCATCGCGATGCTGAGTTTCGTGCCGTAGCGCTTCACATGGGCGAGCCATTCGCCCAGCTTGTCCATAATCGCATGGCGGTTCAGAAGGCTGGTAAGCGCATCATAGTATGCGAGCCGCTCCAACTCGAGGTTCTTTCTCTCGAGTTCACGTTGCATGGTCAGGAATCGGCTATTGAGCCTGGTCAACGCCGCGTAGACGTCATGCCTATCGTTATCTGGCAGAGCATACTCTGGCATGTAGCAGTAGTATACTAATCCCTTGACGAAAGTGGTATGGGGCGGCTTGGAGTCTCTCCGGTATTTCGGTACCTGCTTCCTGATATACGCCGCTCTCGAATAGCAGTGATCTATATTCACCGGTTTTTCGGATATGCGTTGTGGTTAGAACGGTCCCGTATTCCTGACGCAATCTCTGGCCTGGAAAAGATGTGATAGATGCTATCCGGAAATGGCCTTGTGGCCGTAGAAGAGGCATCCGGTGCGTCCAGGCCGCCGGTAGTGCTCCTTTTCCTCGTTCTTTCGTTTATGGTTGGTAATGTATCCCTCTCTTGCAGTTTCGACAGATCCAGGCAGTTACTCCTCTCCGCTATCTTTCAATCCGTTACTGACGCGGCATGACACGATCCTCAATCGTCCTGCCTGGCTGCCGAATCAGTCGATGTAGAGTCGGCACGTGTGCAGTTGTTTGCTGGGGTAGAGCAGTGGTCGTCTGGTGCGACTAGACAGTTGATCTGTACTCGCCGGCCCATTTCGCAGCGACATAAATATAGAGGGGAACTCATCAACGGCGATATCCCCGGACATGTCGTACTTCTGAGAAGTGCATCTCAGACTGGATCGGCCTTCGACAACGTGCTAAAGATCGTCGCCGGCAAGCCTGAAGTGTAGGTGCCCGGCCATGTGCAGCGGGCGAAAGGACGGTTTTTTCAACGACAGATGACGGCCGAGCGGGCGGGCGGCGATAGAGGGCAGAGCGCATCACGGTCCACGACGTCGCGGTCTCTTCAGTCGCAGGTTCTCCTACGGCTTTCACTGGAGGGAGTACTGTCGCGCCACGGCGGTCTCGGCGATAATGACGGTGTGCTCTCGCAGTTCGTCGACTGCTCGTGCGGACACCTCTCTCATGCCGATTTCTTTCCCGTCATGGCGCGACAGTTTCAAGGAGGTGAAGTGACCCAATGCTACACCTGTTTGAGTATGCCCGCCAGTTCTCGCATTTACTTATCCGTGGCGCATACCTTACCAACTACATAGAATATTCTCTCTGGCCTCTTAGATGGACATTATCGCTGGACACCCACACATGAGTGAAAGCGTTCCTTGACAGTGCGTGGCAGATGGTTCATCTTGGCAGTATCCTCACAAAGCTGAATCTGCGGAATCGCCAGCAGATTGCAAGCTGTGTCGCCCTTCGGGGTGCACTTCCGGACGTCCCCTTCGGCCACCATAAGAGCTAGTACTGCTGGCGCCTCGTTATTGGTTCCGTATCCACTACCCCCTTCGCAGGCTGAGCATAGCTCTTCAGGGCACGAATATATATCGATGCGGGGGATGCGAGCCGACAATCCACTGGTTCATAATTCCTGCGTGGTCGGTACGAAGATAACAATGCCAGGTTGACGTGGGTGGGAAGTAGCAGTGGATGGTATTGTGCTCGTGCACGATCAAATATAAATGGCAGAGCCGAGTTCTTGTGGAGTCTCGTGATCTGGAGGGGTAGTGGATGAAGATGTGAGGAGAATTCGGGTTACCATGTGTGATGGCTCTGTCGATAGAGGGTGGAAGGCTACGCAGCGACGGTGCTGGCGGAGCGCCGTGGCTGGGTTGTCTTCCGCTCGTCCGAATCCGGGAGATTTACGAAAGGGGAGTTCGTGTTCTCCGGTCCGGTTCGTTTGTTTCAGGCGCATGTAATCAAATGTGGTGTGATTGTTTCATCAACCCCTCTGTTCGGTGCAGATGATGTGTCGGAACAGTGAGGTCGCTCAGTATTGAGACCGCAGGCGCGCGGTAGGGAGGAGGTGAATGCGATGCATATCTCTGAGGTGATAGATGCGGCGACTGTAGAGCAACTGAATTCGTCTCTTGATAAGGCATTTGGCATGCAGGTGGTCTTGCTGGATACCAACGGTGCGTCGATTATCGATTATCCGAGAAATTGGCATCTTGACAGGGAGAATGTCCCGGTCGCCGCCACGGTGGGGCGTCATCGTACGGCGGATGACCCTGAAGTGGTGAAGGTCGCATGCGCTTCTGCCAGGTCCGCACCATCGGACTGCGGAATCGATTGTTTCTCCCACTCAGGCGTTCCGATTCATGTGGGTGAGCAGCAGATCGGAAGCTGGTACCTTAGGCGGTGCTCTTCAGATAACGGCAATGGAAAAGGGAGCGGGTCAAAGCTGTATACACAGGACACAGAGATAGCTGAGGAGGAGTCAGCCGCGCACGACAGTGCATTCGCAATCGTTTCGGCCACGATGCGACTCGTGACTGATATGGCCTCCAAGAATGTGCGTTCTGAGGAACAAGTACGCGAACATGCTGCCCTGGCCCTCAACGCGAGAAGGCAACACATTGCACTGGAACGAATCATCGACAGTGCACCTGTAGGCCTGGTTGAGGTGGATCGTAAGGGCCACATCATTTGGAGCAACCAGCAGGCACAGAGGTTAATGGGCTTCTACTTGGGTGAGGCATTCCTGTCAGGAACGCCGGCGGCCCGATATACGATCGACGGTATATATGAGGATGGTTCAGGCGGGCGTTATTTCAGTGTCGCCCGACGTCTCCTCAAAGGTGAGGCGGTGACCGATATTCGGTGCGTCCTACGCAGGTCAGATGGCACCTCGCTCGGGTTGCGGATAGAGGCAGCACCCTCTCTTTCTCCGAAGGGACGGCTTGAGCGTGTGACATATTCGCTGCACGAGGATTTCCCGAGAAGATCGGAGCCAGGGGCTTCTGAGCCATCAGCAGATGAACGTCTTTCATTCCCCGGTGATATGGCTGATCAATCCATTGCGAAACGTGTGGAAATCGCTGCCGATTTTGAGCGTAGTGTTATGAGCCCTCTTCAGAGCGCGTGGATTGAACTGGATTCACTGCGCTGGGACGAAAGTATTGCCGGTGAACCGATGGTGGCGGGTCGCCTCAATTCGGTCGCGTGTTTGCTTCACGAGGCCGCAGGCAATGCTGCAACGGTGTCCTCAAGGTGCTGGCCTCTTCTGTTTGATGATCTTGGGATTGGCTCAGCCATAGAGCGGAGACTCCGTGACCTGGAACAGCAGACCGGCCTGTCCTGGTCATTCGAGGAGCGAAATCAGGATGCATATGTATTGGAGCGTCCCCGACGAGCCGTGCTGTATCAGGTCGCAGAAGAACTACTGACTGCAGTCGCTGCAGATACTTGTCATGTCACCGTGGTACTGACGGCCAATAAGTATTACTGGCTGCTAACCATCTCTGTTCACGTCCACGAATCCGCGCCGTCACCATTTGGTGGGGCATTGACTGCATTCGTGCGAGAGCAATTGCGGCCGCTGGGCGGCAGTCTCGAGACCGTGAGGAGCGATGATGGCGTGATCGATCAATGCGTGATCGTGCCCTCGACGCGACACGATCTCTCCCTACTGCCAGTGTTGGAATTCTGCGGTGGATCAGACAGATAGACTCATCCCGCACTCAAGCGAGGGCGGCCTATCTGCCGGTGAGGGACATTGATTCATAGTTAGGGTTCGGAAAATCAATTCGAGGAGGAGGTGTCGATATGCTACCAAACAACACATACAACCTGATGGCGCAGATGGTTGAGGAAAGTCAGTCGATCTGGCGACTTAAGACCCACTACCAGCCGGAAGCAGGAGACTGCGATGAGTGTCTCACTTTCTGGAATAAGTTACTTGCCGAAAAGGAACGGACCCTGGAAGAATTGCAGCGCCTCGTGAAGTCTCATTTGACGTAGAAGATACGCTCAGATACGGAACTGATGGGTCACTATACGGTCCCCTGACCATTAAGATGGTGGGCGCCGGGTGGAGTCGTGTTGTCGAGGATGCCGATTCTGGAGGCAGACTCCATCTGGCACACCTTCGTTCGCGTAACGTGGTTGTCGTCGAGATCGCCGCAGGCTCGATGAGAACCTACTGGGGTGGGCACTAGCAGCTTGAGTCAACGAGACGTTGGTCGGCGCAGATCACGTTTTCCCGGGCGGAGATGTTCTGCATGCGCGTATCACCGGTTAAGATATTGAGGTCTTGCCTTTACGAAAGTTCGGGTGTGGTGATGACTGAGAGATAACGAGGCCCGTATGAGATTTCCGGGCTGGGAATCTCTAGTATGGACCGGTGACCTGCAGGGAGGATGCATGACCGAAGCAAGAATTATGATTGGTGGTGAAGCCGGACAGGGGGTGCAATCGATCGGATTCGTCTTGTCCAAGATATTCGCCCGGGGCGGTTATTACGTTTATAGCGATCAGGATTACGAATCTCGAGTAAGGGGCGGACATAATTTCTTTCGCGTGCGCGTCAAGGATTCTGAGGTCGGTGCTATTGATGAATCCCTGGATATCCTTTTGGCTCTCAATCAGGAAAGCATCGATCTGCATCGAAAAGAGGTCGTGCCCGAAGGTGCGATCATCTTCGATCAGGAAAAGGTGTCAGACGTGCAAGGTGAAGGATTCTTTGGTGTCCCGCTGGGACACCTCGCTGAGCAGTCTGCCGGCAATAAGATAACGGCCAATACTGTGGCCTTAGGCGCCTGTCTTGGATTGTTGGGCTACGAACCTGAACCAGCCGAGGTCTTATTGAGTGAAGCCTTTAGCAGCGAAGCCAAAGACGCCAATATCAGAGCACTCCACGCGGGATACAGGTACATGAAGGAGAATGGGACTCGCGAGTTTCCTATCCAGTTGCGTCAACGAAGCAGACCTGAGGGTCTGTTACTTAACGGCAATGAAGCGCTGGCTTTGGGAGCCGTGGCAGCCGGCTGCAAGTTCATGTCTGCCTACCCGATGACCCCGGCAAGCTCAATTCTCGAGTACATGGCATCGAAGGCGAAGGAGATGGACCTCGTGGTCTTGCAGCCGGAAGATGAGATAGCCGCAGTCCATATGGCCATTGGTGCCGGCTATGCCGGAGTGAGGGCGATGACCGCTACTTCAGGAAGCGGTTTCTGTCTTATGGTTGAGGGGTTTGGCCTTGCCGGACTGACCGAGACTCCCGTAGTAATCGTCGACGGACAGCGTCCGGGCCCTGCTGTAGGTCTGCCCACCAGAACAGAACAGGGTGACCTGCAGTTCGTGCTTAACGCGCATCACGGAGACTTTCCCCGGGCGATACTCGCACCGTCAACTGTGGAGGAGGCATTCTACCTGACAGTCAAAGCATTCAATCTGGCAGAGAAATACCAGACGCCGGTGATAATACTGACCGATCATCTGCTGGCTACGTCGTACCAGACGGTGTCAAACTTCGACTTCCGAAAGGTGAGCATACAGAGAGGCGACCTCTATCAGGCCGGCGAAGGAAGCAATGCGGAGGAGTACCTGAGACATCGCGTTACCGACTCAGGGATTTCGCCGCGAGCATTTCCCGGATTGAGCGAGGCCTTGGTGGTGACGGATTCAGACGAGCACGGCGAAGGTGGACATCCCATCGAAGATGGTGGGATTCGTACGAGCCAAATGGACAAGCGGCTGCGCAAGTATCGTGGTCTGCGGGCGGATATCGCCGCGCCGGTAGTCTATGGTGATGGCAAACCGGAGGTTACGCTCATTAGCTGGGGGAGTACCTTCGGAGCAGTGCGTGAAGCTGTTGACATGCTCAATGCGGGTGAGATGCGGGTTAACATGCTCCATCTGAGCGAATTGTGGCCGTTCCCCGGCAAAGAGGTCGTTGAGGCGCTGAGCAACGGACAGACAAGCTATGTCGTCGAAGGTAATGCCAGTGGACAGATGGCGCGTCTTCTCCGGGCTGAGACGGGCATCACCGTTACCGGGAAGATACTCAAGTACGATGGCCGGCCCTTCACGCCGGGATATATAGTCGAGAAAGTGAACAAAGGGGAAGTGTCAACATGGTGACTATGGAGCATTATGCCGGACTGCAACCAGCCTGGTGTCCCGGGTGTGGGAACTTCGGCGTCCTGCGCGGCGTGAACAAAGCTCTGGTGGAGTTGGGTCTGAAGCCACACGAGGTGTTGATGGTCTCGGGAATCGGCCAGGCGGGGAAGCTGCCTCACTACTCCAAGGCGAACGTGTTCAATTCGTTGCATGGCAGATCACTGCCAGTGGCCATCGGAGCCAAGCTGGCCAATAGTGGGCTTGTGGTAATTGCGGTAGGTGGTGACGGTGATGGTTATGGAGAAGGAGGGAATCATTTCCTTCATGCTATGCGCCGCAACCATGACATAACCTACATGGTGCACAATAATCAGGTATATGGACTGACCAAGGGACAGGCATCACCCACCAGCGATGAAGGCTTCATCACCAAGACGACTCCCGAAGGAGCTGTCTCGGCACTCAACCCACTGGGGCTTGCGCTGGCAGGAGGCGCCTCGTTCATCGCTCGAAGCTTCGCCGGGGATATAGATCATCTCGCCAGGATGATTCAGGAGGGGATCAAGCACAAAGGATTCTCGCTCATCGATGTACTTCAACCGTGCGTCACATTCAATAAGAAGAACACATTCCAGTGGTATGGCGAAAGGGTATATAAGCTGGATGAGGAGGGAAATTACGATCCAACTGACAAGCGGCAAGTCAGGGCTAAGGCTGAGGAATGGGGCGATCGGATACCTTTGGGGATCATCTACAGAGATGACCGAGTCAGCTTCGAGGAAAGGCAGCCCGCATTGAAGAAAGGGGCATTGGTGAGCCAGGAGATTGACAGCCTGCGGGCTAAGGCACTAGTGGAAGCGTTCCGCTAGTTGAGTCGTCGCCCCCAGCCCCGAGGAGCAGTGCTGATGGTGCACAGTGCGTTTCGGCAGACGGTGCATAACACTTCGGTATTGCAGTTCAGTTGATCAGGTGGCAAGTCAGCAACTCGGTCCTGCGATGTCAGGAAAACGATAAGCGCTATTAAAAGTGTATTGGAGGAAATAGAGGATGAAGCAATTTGGAGAATTCTTTCAGACGGCTGATTGGAAGACGGAGAAGCATGTTCCGGTAATCGAGTGCCCGGATCGCGTGAAGGCCGATGAGATGTTCCCTGTCAAAGCCAGCCTTGGCAAGGAGGTAGCACATCCCAATACCACTGCGCACCATATTCGCTGGATCTCAGTCTATTTTCACCCGGAGGGGGAGAAGTTTCCGTATCAGATAGGTCACTTCGAGTTCTCTGCTCACGGAGAATCCACCGACGGCGCGGATACCAGTTCGGTCTACACTCACCACGAGATAAGTTTGTCGATGAAGACAGGTAAGCCGGGAACTCTTTATTCCACCGCACTATGCAACATACACGGCCTGTGGAGGTTTGAGAAAGAAATAGCTATCGGCTGAGCCTGTCGGCGCAAGTTCGGGAGTGGTTTAGATGATGAACTTCCAGGCGCGTGCCTGTGTGGCGGGCGATGATACTGGGATGTCGGAATCATAACCAGGGAAATGTGGGGGGCTTTCCTCATACAGAATTTCTGTTGGGGGAGGCCCCTGGTGCTGTACGATTCATGTGTGCGGAGTCATCGGTCATTCCGCCACCGAAGAGGGGACACAGTCAGGTAGACTGCATCCTCTTGGACACTGGGCGACACCTGCCTGTGGGTTCCCGCGACACATTCTCAGATGACGTTTAGCACAGGCGCGCCATCTCCGGCACTCGTCGTGGTGGGGACGTCCGAAATCAGCACTCTCTTGCAGTCGCTCCAGGGTCCGGGCCAATCGTCCCGTCCCTGGACCCACTGCCCTACGATTCTGTGATTCGTATTGCCGTAATCACGTCGCCCTGCTCGATCTGCTGAAGGACGTCCATTCCTTCGACAAGTTGACCGAATACGGTGTGGTTGCCATCGAGATGTGGCTGAGGACTGTATGTAATGAAGAACTGGGAGCCATTGGTGTTCGGGCCGGCGTTCGCCATGGAGAGTGCACCGGCTCCATGCCCGAGGTCGGTTATCTCATCTTCGAACTGGTAGCCTGGACCACCTGCGCCTGTTCCTGTAGGATCTCCGCCCTGTACCATGAAGTCAGGAATCACGCGGTGAAAGGTGACGCCATCGTAGAAACCCTCTCTTGCGAGAAAAACAAAGTTGTTCACTGTGATGGGAGCGTCAGCTGCGAATAACTCGCAGATAAGGTTACCGCGGTTGGTTTGAATGGTGGCTGTGTAGGACCTCCCGGTATCAATAGTCATCGGTGGTGGTGCATCGTATGTCAACATTGCGTCCTCCTCTGTCGCTGTGCATGCGGCAAAAGTGTATGTGAACGCAATCACTACGGCTAATGCTGCGAATCGAATAAACCTGCTCGTCACGTCTTGAGACTCCTTTCGTTGTGATGGAAGACTACGGAAGAACTCGCTCTCAAATGGCGAACCGTCGCCCAGTCCGGTCATATGCCCGTTCGGAGAGTCATGCCCGGACATAGTGAAACGCAGAAGGTTATTATCGCTATGAGGCACCCATGGCACTTGCAAATGACCAGCGCACACCCACTTCAGTCGCGAGTCCTCCGTCCCCGCTCTGACCGAAAGCGTTCGTAAGCATCGAGGAGATCGATCTCTCCAAGATACACCTTGGCCACGAACCAGCCTATCAGCCCACATAGAACGACCCCAAGGAATGCTGCGAATCCGAGCCACGCGATAATTATGCCCGCAATCAGGCCTCCAAGGATACCCATCAATTTCGGATGCATCATGATTGGTCCACTCCCATCACCTTACCGAAACGTGCCCACGCTTATCGGCTTGATACTTGAACTTCACATCGATGCGGGCCACAGAAAGTCCGGTTAGTTGCTGGATGGCCTCGCGCACCTTCACTCTCATCTCGGGATTGATCTCCAGGAGATTGGAGCCCAAAGAGACTCGGGCGTTGCAGCGGATCCTCAGACCATCCTGCCGCTCGCGGATGATGCAGTGAACGTCACGGACACCGTGAATGGCTTCTCCAGTACGTTCTGCCAGAAGACAAAGGCTGTCGTTTTCTATAGTGGCTATCCCTTTCTCTGTCACACTGAGCGTATGTACCATTGTCTCACGCAGCGGCGTGATCTCCGCGATAAGCAGAGCGAACATTCCAGCGGCTACAATGGCGGCTAGGGCAATGATAGCGACCATTGTGGCTCCGGGGGCCTCAGCGGCCGTCTGCAGTTGTGGTTGAAACCAACCCATTAGTATGTCGGACGGCCAAGCCTGAATCGTCACTCCGATAGTAACTATAGCCCCGACCAGAACCGCCAGGGCGGCTACTATGGCCAGCATCCGGTTGAACACCGAGATTATCATCTCGCGCCTCCGCTGTTCTCAGGCGTTTCCTCTATCAAGATACTCAACCCACTCTGGCGGTGTGATGCCGTTCATCCACACCGTTGTCTACTGGACCTTGGGCTGTGGCTTCTGGGGCTGGACATCTATCCCCACGACGCGGATATTGATTTCTTTGGCGATCAATCCGGTGAATTCCAGGAGCCGAGCCGCGACCTTCTTTCGGACCTCGTTGATTATGCTGGGAATACTGTAGCCATAGTGTACGTTCAATTGCAGATCGACAATACACTCGCGCTTTCCGACTTCAACGGTGACGCCGGATCTGGCTTTCTCGGCTGCATCGGCGTACCATCCAGTGAGAGCCCTGCGTACTGTACTGCGACCAAGGTTGCCGACCCCGGGAATCTCCTGCGCGGCCATACCGGCGATGGACGCAACCACTTCATCACCGATGATCGTCTCGCCGACGAACCCGTGCTCGGGCTTTCTTTCCTCTGCCATATCCTGACCTCCCTGTTGATTTGTGTCTGCGGTCTGCACCAAGGCGCTCGCAAGACAACCATTATGCCACACAATAAGCATTACGCCGGGAATACCAGGAAATCCGCTCAGGAGATCTCTTCACCAATTCCTCTCCGATTCATCCATCCCTGCCGGAGGAGAGTCTGGTGAAACTGCGGCTCCGTCTGGTCCTGTAGCCAGTTTAGTCTGAGGCACAGACCATGTCAAGGAGTATAAACATGAGTGTAAAGAACTGCCAGCTCATGTCGGATGGTCTGCGTCGCTTGTTCACGTGGAATCCTGCGGGCTCCATGTCCGGTCGGCCGCCAATGTGAGTACGATCGAAGCGAATGAGTCGAGTGCCAAGACCAGTTGCCACATTCAGGCCTGATGGTGTGCCTTCCTGCTTGACTGGGCACACACAAATTGTATCTCTTCTCACATTGTTTGGTGCCCGGGTCAAACTTCCAGGTGCAGTGGTTAGAGATAATTCCATGCGGCCACCGAATGGCTGATGATCCTTAGCGATAGGATATCCCGCCACAACTCGACAAACTCCAGTCCGGATCAAGGTCAAGTGACGCACCTGTTTCTTCTATGATGCGTCGTGCTCGAAACGTGGACCACGGCGTGGCTCACGCAGTAGCAGCGCACCAATGAAACCCAGTGCCATGAGCGCGGCGGGAAGGAATATCGCCTGTTGAAATGCCTCCACGGGATAGTGTCGGATGTCGCCCATCATTTCTCCCCTCCAGTTGAGATCGAGGACATACCCGAACAGGGGCTGGACGACGGCAGCCCCGGCAAATCCGCCCATGTTGATGAGACCGGATGACATACCCCTGACATCAGGTGCGGCAAGGTCACGCACCGTAGCAAATGCAACTGGCATTGCCCCGATATTGAACCCGATTATGAATGAGATCGGCCAGAAAGCGGGAAGAGGCGGCCGGCCGCCGTTCCAGAATGCGATCAACAAGAAGCCAACAAGCGATATGAATGTGGCAGTGATGATTGGAATACGCCGGCTGTGAATCCGATCGGAGACGAACCCGAGTGCGGAGGTGCCCAGGATAGCACCCACCGCAGAGACGAGTGCGAAAGAGGCTGCATGATCCCTGGTGATCCCGTACGTCTGCATAAGGTAGACCACGAGCCAGTTGAGAAAGAACGTAGCGTAGGAGCCGTACGTGCCCATTGCGATGAGAAACAGGGGCCAGAGTCTTTTGTTGCGAAATACATGGTTCAAACGTTGGCCCATCGTCAGTTGTGCCGCCGCGCGGGCGCGTTGTGCATCTGTCCCTTCGCCTTCGAGTTCAGCGATTGAAGGAAGCCCAACCTTCCGCGGCGTGTCCTTCACGATGAACCAGTTCAACAGAGCTACTACAAGGCTGACGGCTGCGGCAGTCATGAAGGACATCCGCCATCCTACTGCAATAATGAGCAGGGCGAGCGGCGTTGCCGCAAGCAACTGGCCGCTATTGTTGATGGCTCCTGAGAGTCCGGTGACCGTGGCGACCTCGCGTGAACGAAACCAGTTCATGATGATCTTAAGTACGCTTAACCACGCGAGGGAGGCGCCGAAGCTGACGAGAACACGGCCCAGATAGAGCACACTGAAGCTGGGCGCAAGCCCCATAACAACGCTGCCTATGGTGGTACACAGGAGACCCCCGGTTATCGTCCTGCGGGGGCCCAGTGTATCCGCAAGCGTACCCGACGGCAGTTGCATGGCGGCGTAGACATAAAAATATATGGCACCTAAGCTGCCGAACGCAGCTGCTGTGAGGTCGAAATCAGCCATGATACGGTCGGCCATTGGAGCCATAGCCGCCCTGTGGAAGAGCCCTACCGAGTGCGACAGGACCGCGACAAACCAGATTCGCCACCTCTGGCTGTAGGCCTTAGCCATCATCTCAGTCCAGCGCGGATGTTGTGCAATCGTCATTGTATGTTGGGCTGCCTGCTGCGAAGCTGCGTGCCTTGGGATCTGTGCTTACGTGCGTGCAGCATCCAGTGCCATGCGGGCACCGCGTAGCAGAAACGCATCTGATTCGCCCACGAGTAGAGCCCGATGGCCCAGTCCGATCAACCACGGGATACGGTCAAGTTCGTTCGTGAGCGTTCCCGCAGCTTTCCCGGTCGTTCGTGCGGCCTCCGAAAGGCGTTCGTATGCTCGGACATATCGTGGTTCGTCCCATCTAAGGGGCGAGCCGAAGCCCATGTCGAAGGAGAGATCGAAAGGTCCTATCAGTCCAGCGTCGATGCCTGGTACAGAGAGAATATCCTCTGCGTTCTGGATTCCCCTCTCCGTTTCCAGGAGCGCCACGATAAGAAGCTGGTCCTCGACAGTCGAGAGGTAGTCGGGGTCGATCTTGAGAGGCCGCCTCGGTCCGAAACCTCTCACGCCACGTGGCGGATAGTGACAGTAACGTACAACCCGCTCCGCGTCGTCTCGGGTACTTACCATAGGGGCTACGATTCCGAACGCACCAAGATCGAGAATGCGCTTGAACTCTATTTCGTTGTTCGTCGGTGGGCGGACGACGGGTGTGCATTCCGTCCCTTTCATTGCCTGCATCATGCGTTGGACCATCTCGAAAGAGAGAGGCCCGTGTTCCATGTCCAGAATTAGCCAGTCAAATCCCAAGTGTGCCAACCACTCGCACACATCCGGATGTGGATAGGATATGAACGCTCCAATGATAGTCTGGCCCGCCTGTAGCTTCTGTTTTGCGTAGTTCTTCATTTGCTGCTCCTCCCTTCTGCTCTCACACTGGTCTATACCGTTAGGCGTCTGTGCCTGCGGCGCAAAGAATTGCTTCAGATGGGTATCCGGGGAGTCGTTGCTGCCAGCGGTGGACTGCAGGATAAACCACGCCACGCCGATTGAGTGCCGAATGTGAACATAGGCCCGAACACATGTTTGCCGCCAACTGCTGGCATTCCTGCTGGTCGAGGCGTGTAGTCTTCCTGTGTCCGGGATGATCGTAAATGCACTCGCGGCTATTCTACGCCATCAGTAGTCGAAAGGCCACTCAAGTCTGTTCCCGGGGTCGTGTATAATCGCCGTGACTGCTGCCGGACAGGCGGCTGGCACGGCGGTGTGCCACTAATGATATAAGGAGGCATGCACATGGGAATACTTGATAAGTTCAGTCTTGAGGGGAAGACTGCCCTGGTGACCGGAGCTAAGCGCGGGCTAGGCATGGGCATGGCGCTCGGCCTGGCGGAGGCAGGAGCGGACATAATAGCAGTAAGTGCGACGTTGGAGGAGTCGGGAAGCGACCTGGAAAGGGCAGTATCTGCACTCGGTCGCCAGTGCAAATGCTATCGTTGTGACCTGTGCGACCGCACGGCACTGTATGAATTCATAGGCAAGGTAAAAGCAGACGTTCCGGTGGTGGATATATTAGTAGCGAATGCTGGTACGATTGAGCGCAAACCTGCATCTGAACACACCGACGAGCAATGGGACAGGGTAATCGAACTTAACCTCAATTCCCAGTTCATAATCTCCCGGGAATTCGGGCGGGAAATGCTGGCGCGTGGATACGGAAAGATTGTTCTCCTGGCTTCATTACTGTCCTTCCAAGGGGGCTTTACCGTACCTGGATACGCTGCTTCAAAGGGTGGCATCGCACAGCTCACCAAGGCGCTTGCAAACGAGTGGGCGAGCAAGGGAGTGAACGTCAATGCAATTGCGCCGGGCTACATGGCGACAGAGTTCACCGAAGCGCTGCAGAACGACCCGGTTCGTGGCCCTTCCATCACTGCGCGAATACCTGCCGGAAGATGGGGCACACCGGACGATATGCAAGGAGCGGTACTGTTTCTCTGCTCTGATGCTGCGAGCTACGTTCACGGGGTTGTCATGCCGATTGATGGTGGCTGGATGGGACGGTAGCCCGGGCGGACCCTGGGGCATACCGGACGCGCTGCCGATGTACGGTGCACAGTCCTGTTATACGTTCGAAAGATCAGGACGAACAAGACGATTGCAGCCGTGATTTCGGTTGTCCGAAAACTAAGGTCATCTGGAGGATCAGGCACTTGTATGCGGGCGGTTATTGATAGACGCCTGATATTCGCGGAGATGACCGGCGACATGTTGAAAGAAACGGATGCCGTTGCGTGGTATTCCTTAAACACGGCAGGGTATCAGGCATCGACTGAGTCCTGATGCTCGGACTTTGGCCCCGAGGGTTCTTCGCGCAAGACCCGCCAACTACGTAGCCTCATAGCGATCTCTCGTTCATACCCTTGATCGCTTGGTGTGTAGTACCGTCTGCCCCGCAGACCTTGTGGAAGGTGTTCCTGCTCCACGATGTGTCCCTCATAGTCATGCGCGTACTTGTATCCTCTGCCGTATTCCATCTGGCGCATCAATCCGGTCACAGGATTTCTCAGATGTAGTGGTACCTGTTCGTTTGGTCCTTTGCGTATGTCCGCCTGCACGGCGGAGTAACCGGCATAGAGTGCATTGCTCTTGGGTGCAGTTGCGAGGTAGACCGCTGCTTGTGCAAGTGCGAGATTTGCTTCAGGCAGCCCGACAAAATGTACGGCCTGCTGTGCCGCCATCGTGATCACAAGTGCGTGGGGGTCCGCCATGCCAACGTCCTCCGAAGCGAATCGAACCAGTCGCCGCGCGATGTACAGCGGATCCTCTCCTGCCTCGACCATTCGGCCGAGCCAGTAGAGACCTGCATCGGGGTCGGAGTCGCGCAGCGACTTATGCAGCGCCGAGATGAGATCGTAGTGCTGATCCCCGGCGCGGTCGTAGAGCAGCGTTCGACTCTGCAGCGCATCACGTATCTCATCGACTCCTACGTTCTTCCTACCCGCAGCATCTGCCGTTGTTGAGCCTGCAGCCATTTCCAGAGCGTTGAGCGCGATCCTTGCATCGCCGCTCGCAACCGCAACGAGTTCTTTAAGGGCATCCTCCGATAGCTGCACGTGCTGTGCACCCAGTCCGTGTTCCGTGTCGTCTAATGCTCGTGTGAGAATCATCTTCAGATCGTCCAGACTAAGGGGCTCCAGCTTGAACGTGCGCGACCGCGAGAGCAGCGGAGAGATAACCTCGAAGGAGGGGTTTTCGGTGGTTGCGCCGATGAACGTTACCGTGCCGTCCTCAACAAAGGGCAGGACGGCATCCTGTTGCGCTTTGTTGAACCGGTGTATTTCATCAATGAAGAGTATCGTACGCTGCCCAGAGAAGGACCGCCGCTTCCGGGATTCGTCGATGACACGGCGCAGATCGGCGACGCCGGCCGTGACTGCGCTGAGTGGTGAGAAATGAGAGCGCGTGGTCCGTGCTATGATGCGGGCGAGAGTGGTTTTTCCTGTGCCCGGCGGCCCCCATAGTATGATCGAGGGCATCGTATCCGCTTCGATGCTGCGTCGAAGCACCCGGCCCGGGCCGACCACGTGCTGTTGTCCGACGAACTCGTCGAACGATCGTGGTCTCATACGTGCCGCGAGCGGTACAACTGCCTGATTCACGCGTGGGCACTCCGGCTCCTCGCGCGGCGAGAACAGAGGACCACTCCCGCCTGTCTGCGACATACCTTATATAATCCACCACCCGGTGGCCTCACGCATAGTGCCCCCGGACCTTCATTGCATCAGGGCAGCCCGTACATGGGTTTCATTACCCTTTCGGCGCAACTACCGTGTTCTGTCGCCCCTCTATGGTTTCTCGTCGAGTACACTCTCTGTGAGGAGGCGCTTATGGACGCGGAAAGCTTACAGTATTGGTGTGCTGCGCCCAGCCGCCATCAACCCTGAGAGATTCTCCAGTGATGAAGTCGGAAGCATCGCTGGCGAGGAACATCGCCGCTCCAGCCAGATCGTTTGGCTGGCCCCACCGTCCCAGTGGGGTGCGTTCTTCGACGAATTCCTGCAAGCCGGGCAGATCACGCTGCGCCGCGGTTGTCAGCGGGGTGACTATCCATCCTGGAAGGATGCAATTTACATTGATGCCCTCGCGTGCCCACGCCAGTGCCAGTGAATAAGTCATGGAGAGCAGCCCCGCCTTGCTACACGCGTACAGCAGGGCTTTGCCGATGCCGAAGAGCGAGGTCATCGAACCGATGTTGATGATCTTCCCCTTGCCCTGCTGCTTCATCGCCGGATACACTGCCTGACACAGGAGAAAAGCGCCCTTGAGGTTGGTGTTCATCACCGCGTCCCACTCCTCCGGGGCATACTCCTGCGGCATCTTGCGGATGTTCATGCCAGCATTGTTCACGAGAACGTCAACGCGGCCGTATTCCCGCATGACGTTCTCGATCCCGCTGTCGATGCTCGCCTTGTCAGACACGTCCAGTGATATGCCGGAAGCCCGGACGCCGAACCGGGAAGTGATGTCTTCCACGGCCACGGCCGTCTTCGCCTCGTCGCGTGCAGCGACAACGATAGCACTACCTTTCGTCGCCAAGGCATCGGCGATACCCTTGCCGATGCCACTGTTACCTCCCGTGACAACGGATACTCTGCCTTCAAGGTTGAACAGATCGTTCATGCTTCTCAACTCCTCCTTGCTTGTGCCGCACGGACCTGGCGTCAGGACAACCCGCGAGTAGATCCTGTGACGGCCCATTGTACATTACCATGGATTCTGCTTCTAGCTGGACCGGAGGTTGCGCGGGATTCTCGGGATGGAATGTGAGAATGGGTTAACGCCGTGAGGCAGATCGTTCCATACTCTGTCACACCGGGTGTCTACGGGAGAGGCAGCTTTCAGTCTTCTTTCGGCAGGTACCGAATGTAGCTGTCGGTGGCGCCATGCTCCTGCGCAGGGACTTCCGGACTCCCGTCCGACGTCGCTCAGCAGTCATCGTCCGTAGAAGAATCGCAATGGCCTGAGCTTGTACCACACCTCATCGCATTTGGCGCGTTCGTCCGCCGACAGTGTGACTACCGTGGCTGCCATGTTATGGGAGACGTGTTTCATAGAGGTGGCGCCTATGATGATGGAGGTGACCGCCGGATTAGTGAGTATCCAGGCAAGCGCCATCTGTGCCATATCCTTACCCGCTTCCGCTGCAATAGCTCTCACCTGTTCAACGGCGGCAAAATTCGATTCGTTCCAGTACCGGTCGTAATACATCCTGCCCATAGTGTCAGTGGCAAAGCGTGTCCCGGTGGCTGGAGGTTTCGAAGGGTCGTGTTTGCCTGTAAGGAGTCCTCCGGCAAGAGGGTTGTATACACACACCCCCAGCCCTTCTTCTACACATAGCGGCAGCAACTCATATTCAATATCGCGAGTCAGCAGATTATAGGGTGGCTGAATAAGGTCGAAACGGGCAAGGTGCTGCACGTCGCTGAGCCACAGCGCCTTGGAAAGCTGGAATGCCCGGTAATTGGAGCAGGCCAGGTAGCGGACCTTGCCCTGCCGCACGAGATCATCGAATGCTCGCAGTGTAGAATCGATCGGAGTTGTGTAATCGGGGCGATGTGCATAATAGATATCAAGGTAGTCAGTGTCCAGCCTGCGCAGGCTATCCTCGACGGCCCGCATGATATTCTTGCGTGACAATCCAACGTCATTCGGATTCGCGCTCATTTCGATGCCCACTTTGCTTGCAAGTACTACGTCATCTCGCCTGCCTGCGATGGCCTTCCCGACAATCTCCTCAG
Organism: Dehalococcoidia bacterium; assembly: GCA_007129495.1. Lineage (GTDB taxonomy): Bacteria > Chloroflexota > Dehalococcoidia > GIF9 > AB-539-J10 > SKVJ01. The sequence goes on from SKVJ01000057.1 coordinate 50,857, forward strand.
ATCGACCTTTGACGTACATGTTGGCCGTGTCGATGAAGTTGACCCCCTGGTCGAGCGCGGTCCTCGTTATGGATATGGCGTCGGTCTCACTAACCTGATCTCCGAAAGTCATCGTGCCGAGGCATACTTCCGAAACTTTGAGTCCTGTCCTGCCGAGTGTCCTGTATTGCATCAGATGTATGTTCCTCCTCGTTCGAGATAGAAAAGGCAAGGATCTCCACTCGCAAGCTTATCGATGCGCGGTTATGGTGTCAACAAAGCAGCAATCCGTTCATCGCTTCGTGGTTAGTCGCGGCTATCGCGGCATCGCTGAAGCTCTGGTGGCAAAGAGCATCAGTACGGCTGCCATCACAAGGAAGACCTGTACGAGCAGAAACACTGTCTGATAGCTGCCCGTGATGTCGTGCAGCAAGCCCCCAAGCCAGGGGCCCAGGGCACCACCGATAGAGATAACGAGTATTATCGTGCCGTGAATGGCGCCGTAGTTCCTGCCGTGAAACCGGTCGGCGACGGCTGCAAAGCACGTGGGGGGAGTGACGCCAAGTCCCCAACCGGCCGCTGCTGCGAACAGGTATGGTATGAATGAGGAACCGGGATCTGATGCGATGTTGAGCAGCAGGATGCTGGCGGCAGTTGCCAGACAGCCGGCTACGAAGAACGGGACTCTCCCGAACTTGTCGGAGAGCAGGCTTGAGATGTTTCCTGACGCAAAGGCGATTCCGTACACGCTGAATATGCTCGCCGCAACCATTGGCTCAAGACCGATGTCCTGCAGGAAATAGACTTGGTGGGCAATGGTGACCTGTTGAGCGAATCCCATGTTACAGAATCCGATTGCGAGGAAGAGCTTGAATGAGCGCGTACGGAGAGCCTCGCGAACTGTCCACTGGTGTCGGTGAACGATCTCATACAAAGCAGGCGGATCCCGCTGCGGTGTCCCGGAGTGCTGATCGATCAATTCCTGCTGTTGAGGGCTGCGACGCATGAGAAAGAGACTCACTGGTACTATGGCGGCGATAGCGAACAGGCCTATCTGAGCGTAGGCCATGCGCCATCCGTAGCCGGATATAAGCCACTGAAACAGTGGGGCTGAGACCAGGCTCACGCCGAACCCGGCCCCAAGCAGACCGAACACCATACCCCCTCGTTTGCTGCCAAACCAGTGTGAGAGCACGGAAACCAGGGGCGTAATGCCTATGAGGCTGAGTCCGATGGCTGCGACCACGCCGTAAACAATGTAGAAGTACGTGACAGAAGTAGCCAGACTGCATAGGGCAATGCCGCCTCCGATTACAAGGCCTCCTGCGGCGAGGACATACTTCGGATGAAACCTGTCGGCAAGGCGTCCCGCAACGGGGGAGAACAGGCCGTAGGCCAGAAGGGTAAGAGAGTACATCAATGCCGTGCCGCCCCGGGTCCAGCCGAAGTCTGAGACGATGACCGGATAGAAGACCGAAAAGGTGTTGCGCATGGCGTAGCCGACGAGAATGATGGCGAAGCCACCCGCAAGGACGATCCAGCCGTAGAAGATGGAGGGACGGCCCATCAGACTAGCTGCTCCCTTCCGGACGGAGGGCATTCAATGCCGCTACGGGTCTGAGCTTGCCCGGAGCAATCAGCGCCACCAGTATCGATGCCAGCACAAGCGCGGACACCGCGATGGCCACTGACGTTGAATAGCTTCCAGTCAGGTCGTGCATATAGCCGGCAAACCACGGGCTGAATGCACCACCGATTGAGAATCCCATTACCATGAACCCTTGGATAGTTCCGTAGTTGCGTCCCTGGAATAAGTCAGCAACTGTCGCAAAGAATGTTGTCACCGCAGCTCCCATTCCCAGACCGCAGAAGAACATTGAGGTGAATGCCAGCCACGCATGTGACGGGTCACGGATTACGAACAGCATTGAGGTAGCCGCCGCAGCTACGAGACAACCGGGGATGAGAACCCGTTCACGCCCGAACCGATCGGAAAGAAAGGCGAAGAGGTAGCCTATGGTGATGCCGACACCATAGAAGCTAAACGAATTCGCGGCAAGCTGCGGCGCGAAGCCACTGTCGCGGAACAGGTAGACGCTGTGTGCGATTACCATCTGTTGTGCAAGTCCCATGAGACAGAGGTTGAATGCGAACATAAGCCAGAACTGGCGCGTGGCCATCGCCCGCCTTAGCGTCCAATCAGTGCGCATCCAGATGGTCTCCATGCGAGCTCGGACGGACCCGTCCAATGGCGATGGTGGCACCGGGATGCCGTCCGGTGTTGTGCCCTTCTCCTCGGGCGTTCTTCGCACGAATAGGACAACGAGCGGCACAGCGATGAGTATGGCCAGCAACCCTATTGTGACGTATGCTTGCCGATGGCCAAGGTTGGAGATGAGCGACTGAACGATGGGAGATGCAAGCAGGCTGAGACCGAAGCCCATGTTGAAGAGTCCGAAAGCGAGCGCACGTCTCCGCACGAACCATCTGGCGATGAGTGCACTCAGCGGGGTGACTGCAGCCATGCTCAACCCCATGGCTGCCAGGACTCCGTACAACAGGTAGAACTGCCACTGCTCTGTGGCAAGGCTGCAAAGGGCGATAGCGCCTCCCATGATGCAGACGCCGGCTGACAGGACGACTCGTGGATTGAAGCGGTCTACCAGTCTTCCGACAAACGGTGCCGTGATGCCGTACACGACGACATTTATGGAGAACATGAGTGCAGTGGCGCCACGGTCCCACCCGAACTCGTCGACCAGCACGGGATAGAATACCGCGAAGGTGTTCCGCAGAGTGTAGCCGACAGCCATCAACGTCAGGGCGATTACTACAATCACCCAGCCATAGAAGAAGCGCGGCTGTCCAGTCATTCGTTTGCGAGGGGCCCTGGACGATGGCTCACTGCGGTGCAGGATGCCGTCCGTGGCTCACTGTCGAGGGGCTGCAATGCCAGACCGAGTGCAGACCCGAGCCAGTATAGCAGCCGGATTCATAACGTCTCAATTCCGTTCCTGAGGACCCGATGCGCGAGGTGGCGGCGGTATTTCAGTGATCGGTTGCAGTACGCACTGCAGAGAGCTCGTGCGTTATGCCGGTCGTGGTAAAGACGAGTACTGTATGTATGAGAGGTGCGGCAAGGGATAGTATCCGCTGCAGTGCGACCCTGTAGATCTCCATCTGCGAGCGGTATAGCTCGGCGCGTGTTGCCACAGCCTTCGCAGGCACGTCGTCGGTCTTGAAATCGTAGATGGTTGCTGACTGTGGTGTGTCGTTGGCATCCATCTGTATTACCACGCGGTCGAAGCTGCCCGTGATCCACCGGTTGCCCAGCACAACGTCGAAGCGACGCTCTCGCCACAAGGTCGCGTTACCGCCGGGATGGCGCAACACGTTTCGCAGTCCGGGGAGCTTCATCGCGTGATCAAAATGGTCCAGCGCGCTACGTCGCACGTCTTCGTCGGCGGTCGTTTCGCGACTCCACTGCGTCGTAACCGACTTGACGTTTACCTCATCCTCCCACGTGACCTTTCGCATCAGCTCGTGTACTGCGATACCGGCATCGAGACGCCGCCTGCGTTCGGGGCTGAAGAGTTCGGCAGCACTTTCCTCGATCATCTCGGAGTCGGACGGCCGTATCGCAACAAGACCGGCCCTGTATGAACGCCGGTGTGCGAGTCCTATCGTTGCGGGCGCTGGTTCGATGGATGGTGCCGGGGTTGGACGGATCGGAAACTCGTCGAACCAGCGCTCATCTGCATCTACTCCGGTCACCGGATAGAGACAGGTGAAGACCTCACCACCGAGGTTGAGTGGCCGTCCGTCTTTCTCAGTCGCCTTCATGTTCCCGACGAGACGTTCCTTGATGAGGGTGGCCTGGTTAAAGGCCGACGCGGTCTTCCCAGGGAACGACGTTACGATGTATAGTCCGCGCCTCGCGCGTGTCATAGCCACGTACAGGAGACAGAGCGACTCGAATGTGGTATTGGCATCCGCTTCCTCGATCTCTGCGCGCAGCGTTTCGTCACACTCCGCTACAGCCCGCCGCGGAATCTCCAACGCCCACCTCGGTTCCTGGGTGGACGCGTCTCGCGAGAGGATGAAATTGAGATCTCTGGTCTGCAGCATGTTGTGCTTGTCCAACTCCGGAAGGACCACGATATCAAAGCCGAGCCCCTTGGCTTGGTGCACGGTCATCACTCGTATGACATCTCTGGCTCCGGTGTCGTGGAACTCGTACCGGTCGATGTGGCTGAGAAACTGGTTACAGTCCGAGCTGCCGCCACGGTCGTACTCTCCTGCGGCAGTCAGCAACTGCTCCACACGCAGCCGCCCGAATTCGTCGAGGGGGTGGGCCTTGTCAAGACGCCCTGACCAGTCGCGCAGCGTCGATTGAAAACCTTCTGTCTGAACCTGCCGCAGAACAAGCAGGGTTAGCGAATCCCGGTCGAGACCAAGGTCAAGAAGTACTGCGCCAAGCGGACTCATCTGAAGATGCCGCCATGCGAACAGGTCGCCGGGGTGTGCTGCGCACGAGATGAGGGAGAGCAGCACCGCGACCACCGGGTTGTCCTTGATTGCCGCCCGTCCCTCGTGGATGATAACACTGCCGGGAAGATTCTGCCTCAGGTAGTTTACCAGGGTCTTTCCCTGCTGGTTGGAGCGTACGAGGATGGCAGTCGACAGTCCTCTCCTGAGCGGATCTATCTCCTGCAGCAGTCGAACGACAACCCGGTATCTGTCCTCGGTTCCGGGAGTGAGATTGCCGCTGTCACAGGGTGGCTCGATCACCGCGGCATAGCCTCGCTGCGGCACGTGGCCATGCGCACATTCGTGCGTCTGCCAGAACCTGTTCCACCAGTTGACTGTATGGTCCGGAATGCTCGACTCCGCAAGATTGTCAAAGATCCTGTTCACCATGTCCATTACCGGTTGGCAAGAGCGGAAGGACTTCGTGAGCGGAACCATCTCTATCTGCCCCGGATAGCGGTTGAGCGGTACATCGAACAGGCGGGGATTGCCGCCGCGCCACCCATATATGGCTTGCTTGACATCACCGACATAGAAGAACGTGCGGTGTCCGCTTCCATCCTGCAGTACCTCATCCACGAGGTTGCTCAACACCTCCCACTGCAGGTCACTCGTATCCTGGAACTCATCCAGCAGCCAGTGGTTAAGACGTGCATCGAGACGGTAGTCTATGTACAGGCGATTGTCCTCTCCGTCCACGCTGGTGAGCCTGGCACCTCCACTCAGTGTGTTACTCCCCGTCAGCAGGTATTGCGCATCAGTGAAGCTGATACGGCCATCTCGTCGCATTGCCTCGTCATATTGCTGCTCGTAAATCGCAAGCATTCGGTATATGCCCTGCGTTCTTGCCAGGGCTGCCTCTATATCGGTTCTGATGAGGTGTGTGGTGAGGGAAAGCACGTGGCGGGCCACGTCACCGGTCAGGTTGTACTTCGTCCGGTTCAGCTTCACGGTGGCGCTGCCCTCTCGCAGGTCGCTGATGCAGAGGCACAGCTTCTCGAACAGGTACTTGATGTCATGTGTCCATCCAGAGTTTATGCCGTAGTTCTTTGCTGCGGCGATGAAGGCATCCCAACGGGTCGCCGCATCCTCCGCCAGATTCAGTTCGGACAGGGCGCGCCGCAACTCCGTTGCTGACTGGCCGACATCTGTGGATCCGTCCATCCATGGTGTGCCGCAGGGCCAGATTGCCTCTTTGTGTCCCCAGAGGCCGGGGTCCGGAAGAGCGCGAATATGTGCCTGGTATCGCGAGATGAATGCCGCGAGGTTTTCCTCGACCTGTTTGTTGCGTCGACCCAGGCTGGCCTGCTGGAAGGCGGACACGAAATCCCGTCGCGTCCGATTGTCACTACCGGTTCCAAGCCTGAAGATTTTGTCCAATATACTCTGCTGGACGGTTGTTGCTGCAGCGCCTTCAGAGTCCATCATCTCGAAGGATGGGGGAATCCCGAGCTCGAGAGGGAAACAGCGAAGAATGGCTGCTGTGAAGCTGTCGAGCGTTCCGACGCGTAGACGATGCAGGCTGTCGAACAGTCTGCGCAGTATCTCCGTGGCCTCTGCCGGGGTCAATCCCGGCCGGTTGAGTTGTGTTCCAAGCCTGGAGGCTGCCTCGCCGGACGAGGCGGCATTACACAGGTATGCCACAATGGAGTCGAAGATCTCTCCTGCTGCCTTGCGGGAAAATGTCAGTGCGACGATCTCCTCGGGCATCGCACCGCTCGCGAGCAGTCGTAAATAGCGATGTGCGAGTTGGAACGTCTTTCCTGATCCAGCGGAGGCGGAGATGGCCTGGTGCCCGAGTTGCCCCGTCATGGCTGCCAGGTCTCCATGAACTTTGTGAGGGAATCACCATCCACGTATCGGGAGGCATCCACCGGGAAGAGACTTTCGAAGTCTTCATGCCGCACCCTGGGCGAGGGGGGCCAGAAGCGGCGGTCTTGGATATCGGCTACGAGGCCATCGGCGCAGGCTCTTGCGGACCGCTGCAGAGGTTCGAGAAGACTTTCCCATGTGTCGACCGCCGTAGCCGACGTTTCTTTGGGTAGCTGGAAGTAGCCGGACGTGATCACAGCGTCGTTGCCGAGTTTCTGGGCAAGCATCATCACATAAAGCGGTAACTGCAGGTCAATCCACCGCCGTGGTTTTCCATCGACCTGTACGCGGGAGTACTCTGGCGCATCCTCTGTTTCGTTTGATAGGTGCTGTTCATGAGGCGTCTCGGGTTTGTCGGAGGTCTTGTAATCGAGAACACGGATTACCCCGGATGTGCGGTGGCGGTCGACCCTGTCTATCCTGCCACGCACGTGGACTGCACCGATGATTATCTCGGCCTGCTCCTCGTAGAGTATGATCTCCCAGCCCTGGGCCACCTGATCCGCCTGCACCCGCGCGGCAGCTTCGAGCCGGTCGCGCACCACGTCCAGTTGCAGTAAGAGATGAAGGGGTGGATGTTGCCCGAAGCGCTGCCATGTCCATCTGTCCACCTGCCGGTGCAGAAAACCACGCAGGGCGCGTACGTCGTCACAACATCGCATCTCCACGTCGGCGGCCATTGAAGCCAGTGCTTCATGAACCACTGTGCCAAAGTCCCTCATGTCCATCTCCCTCTTTGTGTCTGTAAGCGGTTCCATGCGCAGCACGTGTTTGAGATAGAACCTGAATGGACACGCCAGATAGTCTCGGAGCGAAGTCACCGCCAGTCGGTCGGGCGGCCTTATCGAGACATCCTGCTCCAGCGGTTTTGACGGTTGAAGTGTGAAGCTGACGCTGGAAGGGACGCTGGGCTGTGTGTCATCCGGGTCGCCGAACAGCCGGAGTGCACGTTGGGGCAAGTCCTGGTTACTGCATCTCAGGAGTATTCGGGATGGCTTAAGTGGCTCTCCAGCCGGACCGTACTTGCCTGTGATGATGTACAGCCGACCGGAGTTGCGTCTTGACTCGACCAGTGTACGGGTGAGGAAAATGTCGCGGGCAAGCCGATCGGATTCGCTTCGCAGTCCCAGCGTGCGCCTGAGCGACTCCGGCATGAATGCCTCGTCGCCGAGCTGCTGGGGAACTGCGCCGTCGTTCATGCCGGTGACTATCAGCAGCGGCGCGTCGTTCCATGCGATCTCAAGCCAGCCTTCAAGGTCGATGGACCCCGGCGGCCGTTCGGGTACATATCTGCCCTGCGCCAGATGTTCGAGCATCACATCGGTGGATTCGTGCGGTGTGAGCGGGAGCAGGGGCACACAGCCGGTGGAAAGCAGCGTCAGTGCTTCGTCGATCACGTCGGCAACAATTCGGAACTCCTGGTCGTCGTCCACCTCTGGAAGCAGCATTCTCGTGGAATAGACCGTCTGCAGCAATGACCGGAGCATGGATTCCGGTGCCTCCTGTGATGCCCGTTCAAGCAACGGAAGGACTACCTTAATCATTTTGGTCAGTGCCGGCCATGCGGGCGGATCTGCTCCATGCGGCGACACCCGCTCGATGATGTCATGAACGGTTTCCGGCAGGTGGGTATTCTGGAATGTGTCAAGCTCTGTGAGGAGTGTCTTGACGCCGATTCCGTGTTCGTCTTTCAGGTAGTTCATCGCATCGGGGTGGCGCAGAAAGCCAGACAGCGCTACGTACGACCATTCCGTGGCGAGCTTGTGAAACGCAGCCAGCAGCCTGAATAGGGGGTGTCTGGATAGTGGTGACCCGGAGGGGTTGAATATACGCACCCCGTGTTCTGCGAGGGCCGACTCCAGGTATGGAGCGACTGAGCTGTCGGGTACACCAAGTGCGGTGTCTCCCGGGCCGTACTCCTCCTGTTTCAGTATTCCGAGCGCGAGGATTGTCTGTCCTGCCGGAGAACTGGCAAGTTTCAGTGTGCTGTGGGGATCGGTCAACTCCACAGTTTCGTTCGTCCACATTCCTGCCACGGGGCGTCCCCATAGATCGAAGTAATCGGCCATAGTCTCAGGTGCGTGGATGAGCACATCCACGGGTATCATCTCTGACAGGTGTTCGAGCGCATGCAGCGAAAGCGGCGCGGGATCCGGCACACATGCCAGAATGATTCGGTTAAACGTCTCGGGAAGCTCAGGCTGCCGGGCGCGGCGCAGGGTTTCGCTGCAGGCATCTGCCAGTCCTAGTTGCTGCAGATGTGAGACTACCTGCTCCTCCATTCTTGCGATATCCGTCCAGCGCGCGATCTCCTCGAGACTATCGCCGAACTGATCGACCACAGAACGTACGCTGTAGCCCTGTTCGGAGAGGGTCTCTCGTACTGACTGCAGCATTGCCCCGATGCGCAAAGCCCAGCGGAAATCACCTTCAGGCGTGGCGGCAGGAAAAAGACCCGGAAGCTCGGACGGGTCGATGCGCTGAAGCAGCGTAGCCCACACGGCAGCAACATCGAGGGGACTCGCGATGGATACGGCGGCATCATCGATCTGCAGAAGACGCGAGGGCGTCCGCAGCGATGGCGCCAGAAGGTAGGTTCCATATTCGGCGCAGAGTAGCGTCAGCGCCTCTCGGAGCCGCCTGCCAGCCTGCTGGGTTGGCAACAGTACCAGGATGCTGCGGAGGTCAACAGGACCACCGGGATGCTCCGGGACGAGATAGTCCCGCACCTTCCGAATCACAGGTGCGTCCCATCCCAGGAAATGGCGTTCCAACGTCATGATTCAGCCGTGGATGTAACAGCCATGGGCTTGTCGGACCCACTAGCATAAGCCAATGGTATCACGGACGTGTTGTGGCAGTGCGCGTCGACTATCCTTCCGGCCAAGATCGACGCATGCTGTCTCATCGGTCGGTAGTTCAGGCACGCTGGTGCCTTTCCGAGTTGTGTGGCGTGCAGAGGAGTCGCTACAGAGCACTGCAGGAGTCTTCGCCACGCAGAGGCACCATGCATACGAAGCGGAGAATGTCTTTGCCCGTATTCAGCAACTGGTGTTGTTCATTCGCTGGCACGAACAGTGCAGAGCCCTCCACCAGGGGCGATTCACCTGATTCACTCTTGAGCACGCCCTCTCCCTTAAGAATGAGTACCTCATGCTCGAAATCATGGCAGTGGTCGGAACTGCCGCCTCCGGGGGGAACATCGAAAATGCGCATGGCAAATGTGGGCGCGCCGTCCTTCTTGCCGAATACAACACGTTTCTCTGCGCCTTGTCCATAAGGAACCGATGGTATTTCGCCTATATTGCGTATCAGCACGGGAATCCTCCAATCGAGAATAGTCTGTCAGCAGCGTCGCGGCTCTCGAAGTTACGGTATGTTTGGGTGGCGCGTTGTCTTCACAAAGTCCGCGACCGCTTCATCGAGATTGAAAACGGGCTGCCACCCCCAGTCGGTCCGCGCAAGTCTGTCGTCCAGTTTCTGCGGAATCGACCTGATAAAGGTCGTGATCTGGTCATCGGGATCGAAGCTGACTTGCGCATCAGGAACATGGCGCCTTATGGCGTCAGCTAGTTCCTGGGCTGTCACCACGAAACCATGGAGATTATAGCACCGGTGCGTGAGCGATGCATTATCGGCGGCAGCTATATCCATGAGGCTGCGAGCCGCATCCCGAATATAGAGCACTCCGGTAGGAGTCTCGGGAACCACGGGCATGGCGAAGGGGCGCCCCAGGGCTGCTTCCTCTACCGCCACAGAGGTAAACGCGGTCAATCCGGATGAAGCGGCGCGGCCAAGTCCGAATATCGGAGGGAAGCGGACGGCGCGGAAATCGAGATTGAAGCGGCGATGGTAGTACTCGCCCAATCGTTCACTGCAGACCTTGCTCACACCATACATGCTGGTTGGGTGCTGGGCGAAGTCGTTGGGCACCAGGTCGCGGGGAGCATCCGGGCCGAAGGAGGCAACACTGCTTGCATAAACCACCTGTTTGATGTCGCAGAGGCGGGCTGCCTCAAGGATATTGTAGGTGCCCGTGATGTTTACCTCGAATGCTGCTTGTGGTGTGGCTTCGCTCGTTGGCGGGAGCATGGCACCGGAATGGACCACTTGGTCAGGCTTGGCGGTAACCACGGCGTCCATGACTTCCGCCCAATTAGCGAGCGACCCCTTGAGGGACGTCACCTGTCCTGTGCTTTGCTGCACGAATGCATCGTCCGAGAGTATGTCTAAGAGGACGACCTCTCCTCCCGAGTCTGCCAACATCTGAGCGAGGTATCTGCCAATGAATCCGAAGCCGCCGGTAATCAGGGTACGAGTCATCGAACCTCCATTGTCGATAGCATGAAGACTGGTGTTAGATGGTACACACGGTGGATCATGCCACAGTCCCGGTTGCTGGCGTGTCGTGCGCGGCAGGCTTCTCCAAGCCTACGCGCCGATAATACATCTCAGGTATCTTGTCGGGATCTTTGTAGAAGAGCAGTGTACACGGCTTGTTCGGGTCGTGCGGATCGTACTCTTCGACGAGCCTCGTCGGTACACCCGACGCTTTCATCGCCATTAACTCGTGCCATACTGAACAGTGGAGACAGTAGTACGAGACGTTCTCCTTGCCCCACGACCACGGGTAGGCCTTCTTCGTTACCCCAAGGTTGAACGGAGGGTCCGTTCGTGGAGGTGTGCCGTCAACGGGGCTGCCGCGGCGCATGCGTCCACCTGCTCCACAGGGGTCGCACGAGATCACGAACCTGTCCTCCTCTTCGCGTACCGTCAGTGCTCCCTGCTCGCCGGGACCCGAGCGATGCGCGCGCATCTGCTCGGTGTACCACTGCACCAGTTGTTTCTTCGTTTTGAGGTTCGTCAGTTGGTTCAGAAAGACGGCCGAGATCATCTGTTTTGAGTATTGCAGCACGTCCAGCAGACGTTCTTCGCCGCAGTTATCTGCGATCCACGTGAGCAATCCGTACACCCAGTCGCAGTACAGATCATGCAATCCCTTCCCCTCGAGCTGTATGTAGTCAATCAGCGCGAGTGCGCTTTCCATGTCCCCGGCCTTCACTGCCTCGCGCAGCCTGTCGTACGAGCTTATACCAAGCTCTTCGATCGGTTCATCGACGCGCAGCGGTCTGCCGAGTAGTTCGTAGTCGATCTTCAGCATGGACTATCTCCCGGCCTTCACCGTGTGTGCGATATCCTTGAACTCTTCCTCGGTGAGCTGTCGCTTCACGTCGTGTGAGAAGAGCTTCACGCGCTTCAGGACCTCGGCTCCCTGGTCCTTGTCGAGGTCCAGGTTGAGCTTCTCGGCCCACATGGCAACGGAGTCGATGCCGCTCTTCTTTCCCATGACATAGCACGGGTCTCGGTGTCCGACCAGTGAGGGTAGTATCGGCACGGTCTCGGTGGGATACTCGCTTCTGCTGTTGCGGTGCCAGCTCACCACCATCCCTGATTCGACGTCGTACGTCTCCTCGCCTACGAACGGGCGATTGGGTCCCCGGCCAGCCAGCGTGGTGACCAGGTCGGAGAGTTCTGTCAGCATCTCGTACTTCAATCCTGCGTCTACGCCGTACAGGATTCGCAGCGCCATCACGGCCTCGATCATGGGACAGTTTCCTCCACCCTCGCCAATGCCGGTGACAGTGGAGTGAATCACCTCTCCCCCTTCGAGGACGGCCATGATGGTATTGGCTACTGCCATGCCGAAGTTATTGTGGAAGTGAATTTCGAGGGGCTTGCTGATTCGTTTGCGCATTGTGCGCGTATAGTATGAGGCGCCGTGGGGCGAGAGGACTCCGAATGTGTCCACGAGTCCGAGCGCATCCATGTGGCCTTCGGCAGCGACCCGCTCTATGAGCTTCAGAAACCAGTCGATATTCGAGCGCGTCGCATCCACCGGAAAGAAGGAGACGTAGAGTCCCTGTTCATGCGCAAACTGAGTCGCCTTGATGGAAAGGTCCGTGGCCTTCTCCATGGTCCACTTGTAGGAGTGTTCCACGAGGTGCTCAGATGACGGTATCTCGATAGTGACGCCGTCAACGCCGCAGTCGACGGCGCGTTTGACGTCGTCGATCATGCACCTGCTCAGCACGAATATCTCGGGGCCGAGTTTCCGCCTTACGATCTCCTTGATGGCTGCCTCATCATTGGGTGAGACCGCCGGTGTTCCGGCCTCGACGCGGTGAATGCCTGACTCTGCCAGCTTCTCCGCGATTCGTATCTTCTCATCCCTGGTGAATACAATGCCTGCCTGCTGCTCTCCGTCGCGAAGAGTAACATCATGAATCCGGAGTTGCGCGGGAGGATTGAAGCCTGCCGTCACCTCATCAACGAAGTTCCATGGGCTCACGAACCAGTTGTCAGTCTTCCAGGGTTGTGATGCCTCTTGCCTCACGGTACGTCTCCTTCGTACTGGATCAGTCGAGGTTCTTGGCCAGCTTCTCCAGTTTCTCCGCCTCTCCCTCGATCATCTTGTAGCAATGTGTGTCCTCCGGGAATCGGCCTGACCGCACATCGTCCACGTATTCCGCAATTGCCTTCACCGACGTATCGGCAAGCTCTGCGTAGCGTCGGATGAACTTCGGTTTGAATGCCTCCCAAATGCCCAACACATCGCTCACGATCAGCAGCTGGCCATCGCAGAGTGGTCCGGCACCGATACTGTAGACGGGGATGTCCAGGTCTTTGGCGATGAACCCCCCAACTTCAGGAGTCACGGCTTCCAGCAGGATCATAGCTGCGCCTGCATCGCGCACCGCACGTGCATCCTTGATCACCTCGAGCGCATTCTCGGCTGTCCTGCCCTGGGCCTTGTAGCCGCCGAACTGTCCGGTGCTTTGGGGCGTAAGGCCGATGTGGCCGCAGAGCACCATGCCTGCGTCTACTATGGCCCGAATCATCGGGGCAACCCGTCGTCCACCTTCCAGCTTGATGGAATCAACCTCTGCTTCCTTGAAGAATCGTACTGCGTTCCTCACGGCGTCATCAGGATTGGTCTGGTAGGACCCGAAGGGCATATCCCCCATGATGAAAGTGTTGGGAGCCCCCCGTCGAACCGCCTGACAGTGCACGATGCACATATCCATCGTCACGGGAAGCGTACCCGAGGGGTAGCCGTAGACCGTGTTGCCCATGGAATCACCGACCAGAATCATGTCTATTCCGGCCTGTTCCTCGAAGCATGCAGTGGGGTAATCATAGGCGGTGAGCCAGGTGACCTTTTCTCCCTCATCCTTCATTCGTCGAAAGTCAAGCAAGCCCTTCTTCTTCTTGTCCATCTGTTTCCTCCCTGCGTCTGGTGATGTCGCTGTCACATCCTATCTGAATCCGGTCAGAGCGGCAAGTAGCGGGATTGTGCGTTTCGCGGTCTGCTTTGGATACGGGTCAGTGAACGTCGCTCAGCAATACTGTCCCGGTGGGCTTGTTCGCGTATACTGTCAGTGTAGGGGAGGGAATCCTCAGGATGAACAGGACCATCGCGCTTGTTGAGGACGATCGAAACCTGTTGGATGTTGTCCGATTCAATCTTGTCCGCGAGGGATATGAGGTAGTGGTAGCACGGGATGGTGAGGAGGCGCTGTCCGTAGTCCGCGAGCACAAGCCTGGCTTGGTAATACTCGACATAATGTTACCGCGACTGGATGGCCTTGAGGTGTGCAGGATACTTCGCAAGGAGATGAGCGTCCCGATAATTATGTTGACGGCTAAGGCCGATGAGGTCGATAAGGTGGTGGGTCTCGAGATGGGAGCGGATGACTACCTCACGAAGCCGTTCAGCATGAGAGAGCTGCTCGCTCGGGTAAAGGCGATGCTGCGCCGTTCTAACATCGCACAGGAGGCTACCGTAATGGCGGTGGATTCTGTTGCAGATGTGATCGATCTGGGCCAGGTGACCATTGACCTGGAGCGACACGTGGTCTCGCTGCGTGGCGAGGAAATCGGGCTGAGCCCCAAGGAGTACGACCTTCTCGTATATCTTGCGCAAAACAGGCGGCGTGCGTTCGATCGCGACCATCTACTCGAGCGTGTATGGGGATACGACTACGGGGGTAATACCCGGACGGTCGACGTACACATACGCTGGCTCCGCCAGAAGGTCGAAGCTGATCCGGCCCGGCCCGCTCTTATCAGGACGGTTCGGGGTGTCGGTTACAAGTTGGAGGTTTGAACAGTTTGTCTTGGACCGGGCTCTGTTTAGGGTACGGGGGTGTGTATTCGCCCGTGTCTGGAATTGAATTGAGGTGTGCTTGGTGTCTCTTCTGAGTGATGGGATACTGGTCCCGGTGCTGATGGCGGTCGTGATGATAGCTGTGGGCACATCAGTGTTTCTGACTGTTCGATTGCGCCGTCGTGCCGATAGTTCCCGGAAGCTTCTCTCAGTTCTGCGTGAACGGATTGCGGACGGGAGGCAGGGGTACGGACCGGAATACGTCGCTGATGAACCACGGGATGTACTGGAAGCGGTTGAGCGAGCTATGAAAGTCCTTCATGAGCGTGCGGCTGGTTCCCAGCGAGAGAGCGAGGCGGTTCTCTCAATCCTGTCACGGATCAACGAGGGCATCATTGTTACCGATACCGCTGGTATTATCCGGCTCGCCAACAGGGCGCAACTGGATCGGTTGGGACTTGCGGATGACCACGTACTGGGCCGAAGCCTTATCGAGGTTACGCGCGATCACGAGGTGTACGAACTGGTCAGGAAATGCCTGTCCTCCGGTCTGGACCAGAGATCGCTCATCGAGACTCAACATGGTCGACGCTTCGTGTATGTCACCGCGACGCCGTACGGAGACGGCGAGGGCTGTGCGATTGTGTTTCAGGACAGGACGGAGTTGCGTCGCCTTGAGAAGGTGCGCAGGGATTTCGTGGCCAACATCTCTCACGAACTGCGCACGCCGCTCAGCACACTCAAGTTGCTTTCCGAGACGCTGACATCCGGAGGGATTGACGACGCGGACCTGCGCGCCAACTACTCGGCGCGCATCGAGGTCGAGGTTGACCGCCTCGCACAGATGATCATGGAGCTTGGTGAGCTATCGCTTATTGAGAGCGGTCAGGTCAGGCTGGATTTGGCGCCTGTATCCATCTCAATGCTGGTGTCGCAGGCGGTTGATCG
>SKVJ01000058.1 GCA_007129495.1 Dehalococcoidia bacterium
CACCGGGCCAGATGTCCAGACTCAGGTCGTCGAGCGCGCGCACCTCTATGTTGCCCATCTGGTAGACCTTGGAGACGTGCTCGAGGCGGATGGTAGGTTCCTGCGTGCGTGTTTGCTGCATGGTTTGTTGAGAAACGCTCACCACCGAGAGCCTCCTTTGAACGCGGCGTTCCGTGGAGCGCACACGTACTGCGGACGACGCTGCGTGTTTGTACGCGACTGCACAGTACCGGCACTCGCGACTGAGTTGGACCTTCGATGCCATGATGTTGAACGATCGGTCCGTGGCGTGGTCACGAGCAGCGTGCTGGACATGGTGTCACGTCTCATTGTGTTCGGAGTCCTGTCGTCCGATACCAGCCACCGTAAGTGTGAGGTAGCGCTGAAGCATCGAGTGCGCTGTGTCGATATCGATACCAAGCCCGAGGGCGAACGTAACGATCGGAAACACTGAAGCTGAGAGACACACTGCCGACGCTTCTTCAGCGGATACATCCTCTCGGATCTGGCCTCTCGCTTTGTAATGGGTGGCCAGACTGAGACTCTGGTCGAGGAAACGCCGCTTCAACTCGTACGTGTAACGGCCATAGTCGAAACGCTTCGTGACGCTCAATGCGTACACGTCAGTGCGCAGCCGTGGAGTACAGCGCCTGACCATGCCCTCGAGGTACGTCATGAAGAGGGCTGTCATCCCGGCAACGAGTTCATCAGGAGGGTTCTGCAGTACGATTTCGGCGTCGTCAGCTTCCTGTTCGACGAATCGGATGAACAGCGCTGCGAGCAATTCGTTCTTGGATCCGAAGTACGCGTAGACGGTGGCAGGACCGACCTCGGCCCGCTCGGCAATCTCCTCTACCGAGGTCTCCTCGAAGCCCTTTTCGCTGGCGAGCTCCCAGGCCGCATCCATGATCGCGGAATGCCTGCGCTCTCTCTGCCTCTCTCTGAGTGTGGCCATAGCATCTCACGGTGTCAGAGGACGTTCCTATGCGGTAGCTATCTACGAATAGCGAAAGCCAACAAATAACAGAGCATACTACTCTAACATAGGGTACTCTGGCGTACAGTGTTTGTCAATAGAATGTGACACACGATTCCCGGGAAAATGGAGATAGTGAGAGCAGGGGCTTCAGTCCTGAGTCGGCGGCCTACGGCAGTCCCAGTGATTGTGCGGTGTGAATCGTGGGCACGTCCTCGGCAGCCATCTCCAAGTTGGCGGCATCGTACTGCTGCAGTATCCTGACAGCTTCGGTGTCGATGGCAACCCTTCCCGTCGAAGCCAGTACCACATTAGGCTCCTGCTCATCGCCGGTGTCTGGCCCTCCGCTGACAAAACATCTGCGTCCGTCGAGAATCACGAGGTCGGGCTGGAAGTACAGGTTGAGTTCGCCGATCATCTCCTCGAGAGCGGTACGATGCATGTGCTTTCGGTGGGGCACCGGGATGAGCCCCATTCCGGTCTTCAACGCCATGGTGATACGGGCCCATGCGTGTGTCCTCATTGTGGGAAGGAAGATGAGGCGATCACACTCATCCAGCACACTCGTCAGTTGAACTTCAGTCAAATAGGAGGCACGGCCGTCCTGCCGATGAACCCACGCGTGTTCGTCGAAGTCAAGCAGTGGAAACCCCATTTCCTTCGCCAGACCGGTGAGCCCCATGCCGTCGAATGCCTTCCGTGTGGGCTTGTGGATGAAGCCTGAAGAGTCGCCTACCGTCACGTTGTCGGTTACGTTCCGTACCAGTTCGACCATGGTACGAATTACCTGGAGATCAGCCGTAGCAGGGAACGGATACGGGCTGTTGCAGGATGGCTTGATGAGGACCCGGTCGTTCGGCTGTATGAAGCGCCTGATACCTCCCATGCGTTGGACCAGGATGTGGACATCTTCCATGACGTCGCCGCTGGAGATTACCTTCTCAACCGTCGTCTCCATAGTGATACCTCCCCGTCCGCTTCCGGAAGTCGCTACTTCTCGAACCTCGTCTGTCTGTGTGAAGCTCGGTCTTGCCGGGTCCGAGGGTGTTGAGCTTGTGAGCGTAGTCCGTCAGCGAATCTGTGTCAAACGCAGTAGACGTTCGCCGGAATGGACAGTGATCGGGCAGTCGCAATAAGGCAGCAGGACAGGCAGAAGGCATAATGATGCGCGCGTTCACGGTTCGGGCCGAACTGCATCTAATGAATGTGGCCGGGATTGCACGGGCGAAAACCCTGTCGCTCGCGAGATTATCCATCCCGCAGGATAGCGACGGGTTACCGGCGCTTACCTGACTTCTTTGCTGGGCGAGGGGGCTTCTTCTCGGATTGCTGCTCATCCTCCTGATGCTCTTCGCTTGCGTGCATGAGTGCTTCCATACGGTCGAGCAGGTCACGCGAAACCTCCGCATTACTGGCGTGCCAGTCAGCATCATTTCGTAGCCTGTCACACATGCGCTTCACGTCCTTCTGGAAGGGCGTAAGGTTAGGTAACTCGTACACGTTCGGGAGGCGTCCACCCTGGTAGAGTCTGAGAATATCACGCACGTCCTTGCGCGCCCTGTGGGCAGTCGCATATCGCTCTATCGTACCGGGCACATCGTCGAAGAAGTCGATGTTCTTCAGTGGACGGAACAGAGGAGCCAGCAGGAAGGCGACGTACAGCAGCAGAAGGATTACGGGCAGTAGCAGCATATCGCGCACAAATCCCTCAGTCGGGTAGAGCAGAGGAAAGAGAATCAGAGCCACGGGAATGAGCCATAAGACCAGGACTGTCAGGTACCTGCCGATGGATGCTCTGTTGTCGCTCATGAAAGGCCCCCTCTCACTGACCGGCTGCTGCGGTTTGATGCAGTGTCGGCTTACAGTATCTACTATTGGCAAGAGTTCGTTCAAGACAGGGACGAGGGAGGCGGGAACGAGAGGAGAGGGCTGCTCTCGCGGCCCTCTCCCTGAGAGGCATGAATCCGATCAGGCGGATTGTCACGCCATTGCGAAGATAATCTGTACGGTTGCCGTGATGGTGGTTTCACCCGGCTCGATTGGAGTAGTGGGGGCAGGCCCATCTTCCGGCGACATTGCCCTGTCGATACCCCTGTAGATTATGGGCGCGTGGGAACTCTCCGAGATGTAAGTGGCCCTTCCGAGGTTCACGCCTGCCAGATCGGCCAGCTGCTCAGCCTTCGACCTGGCATCAGCTACCGCCTCGGCGCGTGCCGCATCAAGGAACACCGACGGGTCGTCAATCTCGAAGTGAATACCCTGCACGCGTATGAGGTCGCCACCTGCTGCCACTACGTCGTCGAGCACCATGCCCGTGTCAGCGATCTCTCTGATCTGGACCCGGACATTGTTCGAAACCTGGTACCCGATCACCTGCTCCTCCTGCCGGTCAGAGATCCAGCGCGTCTGCTGCCGGATGTTGAAACCGGTAGTCTGGATATCGCTCTCCGCGATACCATGGTCGCGAAGCGCTGCCATCACTCTGTCCATGGCGCGGCTCGCCTGATCCTGTGCCTCGGCAACGGTCGGCGCCTGTGCCTGTACACCGAGGTTCACTGTCGCTACATCGGGTACCGCCTTAACCTCACCGATGCCTGTGACCCAGATGCCTTCCTGTTGGCCCCCGATCTTGATTTCGGGGATCTGCCCGGCCAAAGCCGGGTTCGCCGCTGCACAGCCTACAAGGGAGAGCACTGGAACAAGCAAAACGAACGCCATACCAATCATCAGAACTTTGTATTTCTTCTGCACTTGTCATCCTCCTGACCGTATTCGGGTCGGCCAGCCCTTGGCGATCATGTATCGATAGACTCGAGTCGTACTATCCTGTGTTGCCGCTATCCCGGATAAGGCCACAGGGGTCCTGGGGGGATATGTCGAAAGTAGTGACAATCACCATCTCCATAGGCCACCTCTCACTCTCGCCATCAGGGGTGATTTCCTGTATTGCGACATCCACCGCATAGCTTCCGAAGCCGACCTGAACCCCTCTGTTGTCCTGCTGGTTCCATGGCTCCAATTCGTACTCGAACGGACTCATCGGCTCCAGCGTGTGCCGGGACGTACCTTGCTCGAAGGTGTAGACGATCCTCCCTGTCTCCGCCTCCCGTATGTGTATTGCCGGTGGGAAGGGCATCAGCACGAGGGCATCCGGTCCATCGTAGCTGAACACTATCGTGATGTTGACTGCTTCCTCGGGGCCCACGACCGGCGGTGCATGGCCCTCTATTGTGAGTGGTCCAATGTGAAGTGCTGCGGAAGGTGCGTCCGGAGCCCGCGGCGGTGGTGCGTCCCGATCCATGGAATCCTCCGGCAGCATCATGATACCGGGTTGGGAATCTTCATCAGTCATAGTCGGGGACAACATTCCTGCCCTCCAGACCAGTCCCACGGCCGCCAGTACGATGAAAGTCGATACTACAGCAAGACGCAGTTTGGGCCAGGAGAACAGTCGCACGAACCATGAGTCGGCAAATTTCGCCTGCGCATCCTGAGCCGCCAGTTCAACCACCAGTCTGTGTTTGAGTTGTCCTGCGAATTCGGGACGGGGCTCCTCACCCAGTTGCTGCAATCTCCGTGAGAACTGCAACATCTGCGCATGATCGGTATCTGTCCGGTCCTCAAGAGGTTCTTCTCCCCGCAACAGGCGGTCAAGGTCCTCCGTATAGCGTTTTTCGTTCTTATCTGCAGGTGTCATGTTCCAATCCTTTGAAGGCATCCCGCAGCCGTTTCACGGCGCGGTAGAGTCTTGTGCCCACGTTCGACTCCGACACCTTTAGTGTGCGGGCAATCTCCCGGTTATTCATTCCCGCACCAAATTTGAGTGAGATGATGTCCTGATCAAGCTGTGGCAGTTCTGCAAGGCACAACTTCAGATATCGTGCCTCCTCTGTGTGCTCCACCTGCTCATGAACCTCCGGTTCCCTGGACGCCTCCTCCGGCGCGTCCTCCTCGCGAACTACTTGAATCCGGCTCTCTTTTCGGAAATGATCGGTAATCGTATTTCTTGTAATTGTCATGAGCCATGTCGCCTGAGAAGCCTTTTCACTCCTGTAGCTGTCAAAGTGTTTCAATGCCTTCTCGAAAACCTCTGCCGTGATGTCTTCCGCAATACTTACATTGCCAGTTCTGTAACTGACGTAACGATAGACCTTCGGCATAAGTGTGTCGTACATCTCTTCGAACGCTTCTCTTCTGTTTTTCGCCAAGTCGTCCGTGTCACCTCGCGCCTGACCGACTCCACCCGCTTCGAAGTCCGAGCCGACGACCATTGCCTGTGCCATCTTGCACAGAAATGTACGCAGTAGTCCTGGGAGTATCACATTACACCTGCTGAAGAAATCCGATTATGTGGCAACAAGGGATAACACACTCGTATGCTACGCACCGTCGTCACACTGCTGAAATTGAGGTAACGGCTCACAGTATACCGTGCTGTGGTGTGCGGGCGGGCAGTTCGGTGCAGAAGAATATAGGATCCTCATACCCGCATTATGAGGCATGTCACATCCGACAGTGTGCGGGAGCCGCCCAGTCGCGGGGAACTCGATGACGGATGTGCATCAATCGCGTAAGTGGCAGTTCTGCTGATGGCCGGGAGTCGGGAAATACGGACCCGGGATATACTCCACCGAAGGCCTGCGCAGGCCGGACTGTGGATACAGATTCATCAGCTTGTATACCTCAGATGGTACCTCGTGAGTTATCGGCAGCCCCAGCTCTTTCGCGTGGTCCGCGCTGATGGGATAATCGTGAGTCCATCTGCCGTCGCTGAGCGCCTGTGCAACATTCCGTGCCTGCTCGTCAGGCATGGTCGCCTGAACGAGACATAACACGGTACTATACACCTGTGCTATCGCCTTGCGCGCGACATCTCCCAGAATGAGAGTCTGGTCCTCGCGATTAGGGTTTGGCTGTTCCAGAGCCTTGAGGATCGATACCGCCGGATAGAAGCCAGTGCCAGGACCCCCCAACTGGGGATCCACCGGACCAAGAACCGCATCCGGGTCCATAACTATCTCGTCAGCGGCGAGAGAGACAAGGGTGCCTCCTGACATTGTGTAGTGAGGAACGAAGACTGTCACTTTGGCCGGGTGGCGCTTGATGGCGCAGGCGATCTGTTCTGATGCGAGCACAAGGCCTCCTGGTGTGTGCAGAACGAGGTCAAGAGGCATTTCGTCCGGAGTAAGCCTTATGGCTCGCAACACCTCCTCAGAATCCTCAATGTCAATATAGCGGCTGATCGGAATCCCAAGGAAGCTCATCGATTCCTTGCGGTGAATCATGGTGATTACCCGTGAGCCGCGGCGCTTCTCCATGGCTCGTATCGCCTGCAGGCGACGTACCTGCAGGAGCCTGCGCTGGAAAAAGGGTACGAGAAGGCTGAGGATTATTATGAGCCACAGTAAGCTCCCTAGGGTAAAAAGGCCGTCCATTGCATCCTCCTCCGCCGGTGGTTGTAGCAGCCAGCGTGCAGTTGACGCCTATTCTACAGTATGGAGACACCCTTCCTGGTATGTATCTGACGCATCTCGCCGACTGACAGAACTGCTGTTTGACGCACCGGGTTTGTGCTGCTACTGTCCTGAGCAGGAATGGAAGGCTCCGGTTCTCTGATTGCCCTGCTATTCACGGTTACCGCAATCTCACTCACTGGTGTGATGGCACCCGGGCCCGTGACCGCGGTGACCGTCACGAAAGGTATGGCGCGCAAAGAGGCGGGCGCACTGATTGCTGTTGGCCATGGAATAGTCGAGGTGCCGGTGATCCTGCTCATCGGGTTTGGTTTCGCGGCATTTATGGGTGTCCCGGTGGTGAAGGCGGTTATCGGGATTCTGGGCGGCGTGGTGCTCGTATGGATGGGGGTGGGAATACTAAGAACCAGACCACAGGCATTCGAGGAACGCCGGGAGGTCGCGCGGGGGTGTATCCTGGCAGGACTGACGACCACTGTCGCAAACCCGTACTGGTTTGTGTGGTGGGCGACCATCGGGGCGGCACTTGTCGCAAGTGCCGGAACCTGGGGAGTGGTTGGGCTTGCCGCATTTGCGATGACGCACTGGCTGTGTGACCTGGGGTGGCTGTCATTCCTTTCATGGGGCGTGTTCACCTCGCGCCGGCTTTGGACATCGGTCATATACAGGGGCATCCTTGTGGCAAGTGGGGCCGTACTGCTTGGATTCGGTGCGTATTTCCTTGCGACCGGTGTCGGACAGGTTTGGGCGTTGTGAGTCGTCGTTCCTTCCTGGAGCCGGTCGCTGTTGACTGTGAACTGCGTTCATTCTGCGACACGCCGCGAGCCATCTTTTATGGGAATCCTTCTTGTCTTGCTACCATGTCGCTGGAATATCATTGCTCCGGTGGGTCGACCACCGGCAAGCAAATAAGGAGGAGTGGATGAAGGGTGCAGTGAAGGCATGGTGGTACACCCCCTTGATTCTTGCGGTGCTGGTGTTCGCTTCCAGTTGTGCTCCGACAACACCAGATATAGTCGCCCCATCCAATTCGTCGGAAGCAGTAACGTGCGATGATGAATACGTAGCTCCAGTATCGACGAGCGAAGGGCAGGAGCTTCACAGCCTGGCTGATGTTGTGGAGCGGATCAAGCCAACGGTGACTGCAATCACTACAGAAATCCTTGTGCGCGATATCCTTGGCAGGACGAGGACGCAGGAGACTGCTGGTTCGGGCTGGATAATCCGTGAGGATGGTTACGTTGTGACTAACAGTCACGTGGTTGAGGCTGCGGAGACAGTGTTCGTGTTGCTTGATGACGGCAGGGAATTTGAAGCGACCGCTGTGTACGCCGATAGCTGGACTGACATCGCGGCGGTGAAGATAGACGTCACAGGCCTGCCGGTAGCGCCGGTCGGCGATTCTGGAAATCTGCGCATTGGCGATCCCCTGGTGGCTATTGGTAATCCGCTTGGCCTGGGTATAAGCGCCACAGCGGGCATTGTGAGCGCACTGAGCGTATCGCTTTCCACCACTGGCAGTCAGGCGCTCCTGGACCTCGTGCAGACGGATGCGGCCATCAATCCCGGTAACAGTGGCGGTCCGCTGGTGAACGGGTCGGGTGAGGTTATCGGGATAAATAGCCTCAAGATAGCCCTGGAAGCCGTCGAAGGCATGGGATACGCAATCAACATTCAGCAGGCGATACCTGTCATCGAGAAACTCATCGAGCATGGCAGAGTAGAGCGGGCCTGGCTTGGCGTCAGCGTCTATCCGGTGTCTCCTGCCCTGGCGGAACGGCACGATCTCGCGGTTGATACAGGCATACTGATCGATCAGGTAGTCCCCAACAGTCCTGCGGAGGCAGCGGGACTTGAAGTCGGAGATGTGATCGTGCAGTTTGGCGACAAGGTCATAATCGACACTCACTGTTTTATCCGCGCTATCTATGCGAAGGATATTGGCGATGAAGTGGAAATCGTGTTCTGGCGGGGAGACGAGACGATGGTAACCACTGCCAGACTCGAAGGAACTCCGGACGCTTGACGAGCTCTCGTTGGTGAACCAGGTGATGTGCGAATATCCGGATGCAGGGTGCGCGTACCCGCTCATCGGTGACCGCGCACCCTTCCCGCATCAACCGAAGGATGCGGGCCTGGTTGCTTTCGGTGATGGTATGGACCTGGTTGTGTGACAGGCCGCGGTCCGGCAGCAGAGGCATGCCATTTCCACGGATATGTGAACAGCGAGGTCCAGGCCGGGAGAACAGCCCATGCTCGCCGGTATGACGGCTTCTGTCAGTACTTCGGCTGCCTATGGCTCTGGATAACCGCTGCAGTTCAGGATGATGTTCAGCCCCGTTGGATTCTTCCCCCACGAGGGCTGCCATTCTCCATGCACTCGTCATGCCGCCCGGATGGCTCCAGTGGACATGGAAGCGATTTCTGTCCGGAAGCTATGGCGGCATACCATGGAAAGGTTCGTAATTGGGGGAATGTACCTGAAGCGATGCAGGTTTGCGAGTAGTGACGTGGGGTCATACAATGTCGTAATGAGCGCATCAGGAGGTAGCCGATCATGAGGAAACCGGGAGTTGTCGGTTCGGGGCCGCTGGCGCAGGCCGTGTGTCTACGACTTCTTGAGTATGGAGAACCGGTACTGGCATGGGGGACAGATGAAGAGTCTATGAGTGAATGCCTGCGTGGCGGCGCGGCCCGTGCATCGACACCTGCAGAATTGTCCTCGAAAGCCGACGTGATAATCGTTGCCGCAAACGATGGGGCTGAGGCGGAGAAATGGCATCTTGGCGATCACGGAGTGATGGAGGGTCTCTCTGAGGGCCGAATAGTGATTGACATGACGACGCTGGCGCCGTCACTCGCTCGCCAACTCCACCGCGCGTACGCCGAGGCCGGGAGTTCTTACCTGGACGCACCCGTGAGTGGGGGCGCGGCTGCTGCTCGTACCGGCAACCTGGTTATCATGGTGGGAGGACCTGAGGAGGCGTTTGACGCAGCGGAACCACTGCTGGAGCCATTGTGCAGGGTTATAGTACGCATCGGTGAGACCGGTGCGGGAGCCACGGCGAAGCTGTGCAATCAGTTGATGTGCTTTGTCAATCTCTGTGGTGTATGTGAAGCGTTCACCCTTGGAGCCAAGGCGGGCATCGACTTGAAGAAGGTATTAAGCGTCACGTCGACTGCATCCGCACAGTCGTGGGAATTGGACAACATGGGACCGCTGATTCTGGCGCGGGAATTCAACACGGGCTATCCCGTGAGCACCTCGCAGTACGATCTGTCTCTGGTGCTGGCTGCGGCACGGGAATTGAAGGCATTCCTTCCGTCCACTTCGATTGTGCATCAACTCTACCATGCAGTTGAGACGGAGGGATTGACGGGCAAGGGGTCTCAGGCGCTCATTCGTGCGCTGGAGAAGATGTCCGAAGTGGAGGTCAAAGGCTGGTAACTCGAGGTCATCCGAGGCAGGGATGATACAGTCTTAAGAACACATGATGGAACAGTCTGCAGATGCTCGGGGATTCGGCAACGCGCGTGTGAGCCAGTATGAGGGCTGCATGCTGGGCCTGGCGCTTGGGGATGCGCTCGGGGCACCGGTCGAGTTCCTCGACCTCGAGCAGATACTCAAGGAATATGGTCCCGATGGGATCTGCGGACTTGAGCCGTGGAGAGACTTTCGCGCTGGCCACTTCAGTGATGACACCCAGATGTCGATCGCTACCGCGAGAGGATGCATCGATGCCTATCTCTCGCTGAGGCATGGTCAGGAATGGCATCCGGCCCAGTCTGTGTACCGGCGCTATCTGACCTGGCTGCGTTCCCAGGATATCCCGTATATGAATCGCGCCCCGGGGGCTACCTGTCTCTGGTCGCTCAGAACAGGCTATATGGGCACGATTGAAGCTCCATTGAACTCCCGGAAAGGTTGTGGAGGTGTGATGAGAGTTGCGCCGGCGGGCCTTGCTTTCCCTCCCGGCCAGGCGTTCGAGCAGGGGGCTCGATTCGCCGCGATCACTCACGGGGCCCCGTCGGGATATCTTCCCGCGGGCGTGCTGTCGAGCCTCATCGCGTTGCTGCTGGAAGGAAGGCCGCTTGAGGAAGGAATAGCGCTGGCGATCGACGTACTGCAATACTGGCCGGGTCATGAAGAGACACTCGCCGCCATTGAGACGGCGCTCGATCTCGCCGCAGTTGATGTTCCCCCGAGAGATGCGTTGCCTCAACTCGGCGAGGGGTGGATTGGAGAGGAGGCTTTGGCAATCGCTTTGTTCTGTTCGCTCAGTAGCCGGGGTGATTGGGAATCCGCAGTTCTTGCCGCGGTGAACCACTCTGGAGACAGCGACTCAACCGGCTGCATAACCGGAGCCATTCTGGGAGCGGTTCATGGTGTAGAGGTGCTGCCAGAGCCGTGGATCGCACAGCTTGAGAGTGCCTCCGGCATCAGGGCTGTAGCGCATGACCTGTATCGCGTAGTGAGGGAGGGTATCGAACCGATCTCTCAGTACGATGAGTCCTGACATCCGACAGGTGGTCGAGCGACATGGTCATCAGCTAACCGGAACGGGCACTGTCGAAAGAATCCGCTCTATGACTGCATCTGCTGTCAGTCCATGAACTGAAGCCGAAGTCTCCATGATTAGTCTATGGGCCAGTACCGGAATTGCGAGTTTCTTCACATCGTCGGGAAGCACAAAATCCCGGCCGTTGATTGCAGCGAGCGCCTGCGAAGCCTGTTGCAGCGCGAGAGATGCACGAGGGCTTGCGCCCAGCCGCAAACCGGCATCCTGCCGTGTTGCCCGGCATATCGCGGTGATGTAGGTCCGCACTGAATCCTCAATGTAGATCCTTCGACACGCAGCCTGAAGGGACTCGAGTTCCGCCGCAGTGATGATACTTTCAATCACCTCGAGCGGTTTTGCGTCCTGAAAACGCTGCAGCAGTTCGAACTCCTCAGTTTCCGACGGGTATCCCATCGGCAGCTTCAGTAGAAAGCGGTCGAGCTGCGCCTCGGGCAATACAAACGTGCCCTCAAGCTCTATAGGGTTCTGAGTGGCTATGAGCATGAACGGTCGGGGCAGGGCGATTGTCTCGAGGTCGGCTGTTACCTGACGTTCCTGCATACACTCCAGAAAACACGACTGCGTTCTTGGCGTCGCGCGGTTTATCTCGTCGACCAGTACGATGTGTGCAATCACGGGTCCCGGGCGAAACTCGAACTCGCAAGTCTTCTGATTGAACAGGTGAACGCCTGTGACATCCGATGGCAGCAGGTCAGGAGTGCATTGGATGCGACGAAAGCTGCCGTCTATTGAGCGGGCAATCGCCCGGGCAAGCGATGTCTTGCCAACGCCTGGGACATCCTCCATCAGTATGTGCCCCTCGCAGAGTAGCGCAGCGAAGCACAACTCCACGATGTCGGTCCTGCCCACGATAACCGTTCCAACGTTCTGTCTGAACCTGGTGGCTACTTGCCTGATTCTCAACATATCCTGTTCCGGTGGTAATTGTTCCGGCCTTATTGTCATACATTCCCTTCCATCTGTGGATCAGTAATTATCGGTCTCCGGCCCCGAGGGGCCTTGCGTATCCGTTGCACCGCTTCGGACATCTGATTGAGTGCCTCGCGCTCCGGTTCGTGTCCGCCGTAACGTGCACGGGCATACGTATCGGTCACATACTCGAGATCTGCGGCGGCGGCTGGCAGTAATCTGCTGAGTGCTGCCTGGTATTCGTGAACCGACTGTGAGGAAGCGCGAACCTGCAGTCTTTTTCCGGTCCACCGGAGCAATGCATCGTACATTGACATCCAAGACATGTCTGCCGTCGTTTGTGTCCCATGCCGCACGAACCGCACAAAGGCCTGAGCCGACTTTCGTATGCCCCGTCCGCACCAAAAGAGTAATGCGAGAAGGTCGGCGAGAAATCCGGTATCGAGTGATTCTATCTCAATCCCCCTGCTATCGCTGCGCCGCTTGAGCCAGTCCAGCACCATACCGCATATCCTGTAGAGGGAGAACAGCACCATACCTATGACCATGACTGTCCAGCCGATGAACATGATGCGCCTCAGCGATGCTGGAAATGGGATGGTGCCGTAGAACTCGCGCAGTGCCGAATCGTCCCCCGCAGGTGGAGGTGGTTCCTCGATCGGCGTGAACTCCTGAGAAGGCAGGAGAGACAGGAGGAAAGACAGCGCTGATCCTATGAGAGACAGTCCATAGCGGGCTCCATCGAGGATTGCAGCGAGAAGTGCGGGAGTGACGGCGATAGTCGCCAGCAGTCCCAAAAAGGACACAGCGAGAAGGAGGGCACCCAGTGAGCTCAGGAAGTGCCATCGGCCGAGCAGCGAGGCTCCTGTGTCCTCTCGACGGCTGCGGGTGATGGCGACACCTGCAAGCGAAAGTGCGAAGAACGACAGCGCGATGGGGATGTGATGAGCTGTTGGCACCTCGAGAGGCCGTGCTACGAGAAAAGCAACGAGGAGCAGCACCAGTCCGAACTGAAACTCACTGAGTAGCGTTCCGTGAGTGAGCCCCCTCCAGACAGTGCGGCCACCGAGATACCAGGCACAGGCTGAGCCGAGGAGAATCATAAGCTCGGCTGGCTGCGATTCGAAGATAAGAAATACAAGGGCTTGAGGAAGGGCCAGTATCCAGTCGGGTTGGGTCCATTGCATCGCAGGGTAGAGCAGTAGTTTTCCTGCGAGAGCGGCCAGTACAAACCACAGCACCCAGAAGCAGCTCATGCGCACGATGGCATTCAGAGGGAGTACGCGCAGGTACGCGTACACGAGTGCTCCTGCCAGTGCGAATGCGACAACCATCAGAGCCAGAGCTTGGCTGTCGAGTAATCTGGCCTCTATGAGCGAGAGCCATGCATAGAGCCAGCATGCCTGCATACCCAGGAGGATTGCGGGGAGGAGCAGCCGTCCGGTTGGCCGAATGCTCATACCCCTCCGAGATCGAGAAGGTCATTGGGCGTGCCTATGGTCCTGTGAGGGAAGGATGTGACATGGTGTCCGGCCGCCGCTCCGACTTCCAGCACGAGCAGCGGGCATGTCGTCCTGGCGAGGCGTTCGAAGGAGGAGATATGGGATTCCTGCAGGTGCCCCGTGATGATGATGAGTCCGGCGCCCGTTCTGGCAAGAGTCCGCAGTTCCCGGTCCAGCACATCGAATGACCTGTCGCCCGACGGTGTCGCCCGTGCGAGGATCTCCAGGAGAGCGATGAGATGGTTGTTGCCGCTTCCGGCTGCGAGCCGCCCCTGACCCCGGCCTGCGATCAGCCTGGAGTTGCTGAGAAAACCAATCTGCATCTGGTGCTCCAGACAATAGCGGGCGATGGATGCCGCCGTGCTGGCAGCGAGCTCGAATGGTTCACGGTCGGCGAATGAGTCAAAGCTGTCGGCAACGAGTACGAGATTCACCCTTGAGAGTGCCGACGGATCGTGCACTTTGACCTTCAGGATGCGGTGGCGTGCGCTGGCTTTCCAGTGGACGCGACGCAAGCCGTCCCAAGGCTGATAGTCCCTGATGCCCCGCATTCTTGTCAGGTCTTCCTGTAGCGCCGTGCGTCCAAGCAGGTCGCCGGTTGCATCCGTCCGTTGCAGCGGAAGCCGACGAATGGGGTATATGCGGGGATACACCGAGACATGCTCAAATGAGGTCGCATCGGTAATGCGCGGGTAAAGCCCCAGGATATCACCGGATGTGATGGTGAGGGGTGGAAGGACGTAGTAACCTCGGCGCTGTGCAGTGACCGACTGTTTCCACGTCAGGCGTGAGTACCACGGCATGGTGAGGCTGCGCGTGATGGCTCCTGTGCCGAGGGCTTCGTCTTCGGCGGTTTCCCGTAGCCGCGGCGGTATCGATTGGACGATCTCCACCCAGGGTAGCGGCAGTAGTTTCTGGTTGCTAAGCCTGGTAGTAATAAGGAGTTCCTCCCCGGGGAAGAGCGCGCGGGTTGACAGGGTGCGTTCGCACCGCAGTCTGCGCAATGAGAGTCTGCTCCATACCTGTGATACCCCGATGGTTGCCAGGGTGAGACCCAGCACAGTGACTATGGTGGCCTGACGGTACCACGCAGCGATGACCAGCAGGGCAAACAGTGCGAGCACAGTGAAGCGCCCGAACACGTGCCCCGTAAGCTCCAACGGACGATCGTTGCGAACCACGAACGGGTGCTGAGTTATTGCTGCCATATAAGGTGTCCAGCAGTGCGACGGCGCATTGGCATAGCAGGTGTTGGTAACGGATATTCGATGGAATCACGCATGCCTGGCGCAACCTTTAATGATAGCAGAATTGCGCACCTCGAGGGCGTTACTGCTGTTTCCGGGAGGAAGTACCAGACACTGCTGATGCCGACACTCACACTGTGATGGGAAGGCAGGGGAGCGAGGAGGCATTGCGCCGCCGAGGTGTGTGGTGGGCAGTACTGGACTTGAACCAGTGACCCCCTGTGTGTAAGACAGGTGCTCTAACCACTGAGCTAACCGCCCGTGAAATTCTGTAGTGGAAAAGAGATTCAAGTACGCCCGGTGGGATTCGAACCCACGGCCTCAGCCTCCGCAGGGCTGCGCTCTATCCAGCTGAGCTACAGGCGCATGAATGCTATGGTGCCGAAGGAGGGACTTGAACCCTCATGCCCGTAAGGACACTACGCCCTGAACGTAGCGCGTCTGCCATTCCGCCACTTCGGCGTCTACGTATCCTCCGTCTCAAACTCGCCGGAACTGAGCGAGACAAATATCAGCGCCAGCAGTCCCAAGACGTTCGGGGTCAGGAACGCGCAGATCGCGCCAACGAGTGCCATTCCGAAGCTTGACCTCTTCAGGGCTGTGGCCCCGCCCAGTATGGCAAGAATGCCCAGCACAAGTACGACGATTCCCACGATGAGAAGCGCAGTTGCGGCCGTCTCAACCGGAAGCATCCCTTCGAGCCGGGGAAAGCCAGGCACGTTGAAGTGCCACAGTCCCATCGAGAACGTCGTTACTGCGAGCAACAGTGCTCCGGTCACTATCTGGCAGACACCAACTATGATGCTGAGTATGCCTCCGGCGCTCAGCAATCCGCCCCTGTCACCGTTTCCGGCCATCGCTCCTCCTCACACACGAATACAGACACATAACTATACCGCCGGATAGCAGAAAACGCAAGAACAGTGGGACGACTGCGTATGGCAGCCCTTGAGCCAGCGCTCAAGGGCTGCTGAGTCCTGCCCTGCTGATGCCCCTGTCCTGTTCTAACGATGTGAACCGCGTCAGCATGTCCATGACGACGGCGAACGTGAGCAGGGGGTCCGTTCCTTCTTCAGATATCGGTTGCTGGTGTGGTCTGATGTGCGGTTCGGTTCCCACACCGACCCGCCCGACGAATCCCTCATGTCCAGAGTATAGGATAGTGTGCGATTGACGCAACAGAAAAAGGGGGCGGAAACTTCTGCCCCCTTGTGGATGCAATGAACAGCAGATCCCGTGGCTATGATGTGCGGAAAATCATGACGAGAGCGGCAATAAGCACAATCACCACGGCGATGATGGCGATAATGCCAACTGTGCCGATGCCGGTGTCAACCTGCGATGGTACCTCGCGGATGTAGGTCGGCGACGCAAGGACTGAGAACTGCCCCGTCATGCCCTCGACGTTCACCTGGTAGGTGCCCGGCACGAGACGTGAAACAGTGAAGGAGACTTCCCGGCATGCACCGGGAGAGACAGACACTGCCTGCGACTCCACGAATTCTCCGCTGACTATGAGGGATACGGTCATGGCGCCCACCTCCCCGCCGCGATTACAGACGTTCGCGGAAATGATGACCTCCTGGTTGGGGAGGACCTGTGCGGGGTCGATATTGAGATAGGCGACGCCGAGGTCAGCTGGTCGCACCGGCTCTTGAGCTACTACAGGCGTGACTGACAGGGCCAGGAACATTGCCACCAGCAGGCTCAGCCCCAGAGCCCTTCCTTTCGAAGTCTTTTTCATCGTAATCCTCCTCTACCTACTACTATAACGTGATATTTACGCAAACACTCATCAGAGTGCGAATGCCTCAGTGCCGGTCACGAGCTCACACACGCTCCGGATGTGCGGAGGAATATCTCAACGACCCGCTCCCCCATCGATCACGATCCGTGGCGTGGTACTCACATACCGGAAATTATCCTACAGGCGCATCGAATCCAAGTCAACAGCCATTAGGATGATTTACGGACTAGACCGAAAGGAGGTACAGGGACGGCAGACATACAGTCAGGTGTTCGCTGCCGCGAAGACATCCACAATGGTGAGAAGATGTATTGCCACGGCCCTCAGCCATGTGCGCCCTGTGCGGCGGATCATCATGAATTCCATCGCTCGAGGCATGCCGCAGGATTGGTTCCGGGAGTTCGGTGCTGGTAAACGTCAGTCCGCCGGCCTTTGCGTGCAGGCTCCCCGTATGGTTCCCTCCCGCAGGAATCGGCGCAGGCTGATTCCCCTGAAGAACATCGAGAGCAGTGGCACGAGCAGTATGCCGCCGGCTATTTCGGGGACATATGCGGCGTGATTCGTCAGCAAAGTTTCAAGTATCCTGGAAGGCCAGTTCTCCGCCGTGCCCCCGCGCGGTAGCTGGCCCGCAAATGGCCACCAGAGGACCGAAGGTGTCCGCCACATTGCGTCGAGCAGCAGATGCATGGCCGACCCATAGGCCAGGACGAGCAGGCCGGTGTGCGCAGCGGTCCGGTAACGCCATACTCCCGCAAGTGCGACTACAATGACAAAAAGCAGTGAGTGCGCGAATAACCTGCCGGCACCGTAGATTCCGGGGAAGAGCACCATACCGACTGTCTTATCGATGATATCCGGTAGAAGTGCACCGATGAGAAGGACGCGGAGGTCGATCTTCCGTGACAGGGTTACCACTCTCAACTGCAGTCGGTCGAGAAGATGTGACTCCGACTCGATAGCGGCAGATCGAGGTTGCGAACGAAACGACTCCGCAGCCAGCGCGGCTCCGAACGTGATTCCGACGTGTCCGAGGATCAGCATGATGGTATCAGGTTGCCCCGCACGCAGCGATATACTAGCATGTGTTTATGGCGGTCGCCGTATGGCCGCGCAACATCTGCCACGTGAACCATCTGTACGACATATCAGTCATCGGGGCTGGCCCCTCGGGCAGCTATGCAGCGTTTCTGCTGGCTACCGCCGGCTACCGGGTGCTCCTCATCGACCGGCGGCGCATAGAGGAGATCGCACCTGTATGTACGGGTGTGGTGGGGCGACCTTATGCTGTGCTTATGGATTTGGAACCGGACCTGGTCCTTGCCGAGGCGAAGGCGGCTACGGTTGTGTCGCCGTCCGGCAGCCGGTTGCGTGTCGCATCGACCGATGTCCAGGCGTATGTGCTCGACCGGACACTGCTCGAAAAGCGGCTCCGTCATAAGGCCGCAACGGCGGGCGCTGAAGTGCTGGACGGAGTAGTTATCTCGCGCATGGTCCGCGAATCCGATATCTGGGTAATCAGGGGTTCTCGTGACGGCTGCCGGGAGATGTTTGCGAGTCGGGCTGTTGTCCTCGCAGCCGGGGTCTCTCCTGGCCTGGCACGGCAGTCTGGAGTCGGCTCTCCACGGCGATACCTGGTGGGAGGGCATGTCGAAGTTGAGATGGATGATGTTCCCGAGACCGAAGTACATCTGGTGCCTGACCTGGCTCCCGGCGCGTTTGCATGGTTGACGCCGGTTGGCCCGTACCGGGTCCGGGTTGGTGTCCTTTCCATGCGGGCGGCTATGCATCTCACAGAGCGCTTCCTTGACAGACCTGACGTATCGCGAAGATTACGATCCCATCCAGTGCTGGTGGCACAGCGCCCGATACCTGTCGCCCCTTCCCGCTGGACCTGTTCCCACGGACTGGTGTCCATCGGCGACGCCGCCGGTCAGGTGAAACCCACTAGCGGAGGAGGTCTGTACTTCGGTGCCCTTGCAGCTCAAGCGGCGACCGAAGTACTTGGAGAGGCACTGTCAAAGGATGACCTGTCATTGAATAGTCTTGCTTCCTATGAGCGATTGTGGCGGTCCGCTATCGGACGTGAGTTGCATCGCGGTGCGCTATTGCGGTCGCTCTATACGCGAATGTCTCCAGGACAGGTCGACCGTCTTATCGGCTGGGCTGGCCGTACGCGATTGGCCGACAGAATACTGGGTTCAACTTCATTCTCATTCGACCGGCATAGCGGAACATTCTTCTCGGCTCTGCTGCAGAGTCTTCCCGCAGCCCTCAGTGGTGCAACGCCCCCGCGCGTGGAGGCTGAATAATGGCGGTGCCGGCGAGAGTCCCTCGGCACATTGCCATGATTATGGATGGCAACGGCCGCTGGGCCCGTGCACGTGGCCTGCCTCGCGTCGAGGGACACCGGCACGGTGTGGAACGGATTCATCCGGTCGCGCTTGACTGTGCCCGGAGAGGAGTAGAATACCTCACGCTCTATGCCTTCTCCACCGAGAACTGGCGCAGACCGCGCAAGGAGGTTAGGGCCTTGTTGCGGCTGCTTTCATCGCTCATGGATGAGGAGGCAGAGACCTGTGTGCGTGATAATCTGCGGCTTCGACTGGTAGGGACCGTGCAACGACTGGACACCGCGCTACAAGAGAAAGTGCATGAGGCGATAGAAGTCACGCGTGAGAATACCGGCCTTACTCTCTGCCTGGCGTTCGACTACGGATCGAGGGATGAGATCGTACGCGCCGCCCGGGAGCTTATCCTCCGGGGAATCGAACCTGACGGTATGACGGAGGAGACCGTCGCGCAATGCCTTTTCACCGCGGACATGCCCGACGTGGACCTGCTGGTGCGCTGTGGCGGCGAGATTCGCCTCAGCAATTTCCTCATGTGGCAGGTGGCCTATGCGGAGCTGTACTTCACTGAAGTATTGTGGCCCGATTTTGGCGAACCGGAACTGGAGTCTGCGCTTGCCGAATTCGCCGGCAGAAACCGCCGCTATGGAGCCCTGAAGAATGAGGAAATCCGATGATGTCGGACATACTCATTGTGGTGCTCTTGTGCATCGCCCCGGTCAGCGAACTGCGAGGAGGAATTCCGGTGGGCGTGGCTCTGGGGCTGGAGCCATCACTGGTGTTCGTTGTTGCGGTTATCGCCAATATGGCTATATTCTGGCCGACACGCCTGGCACTGACCTGGTTCTATCAGACTGTCTTCAGGAAGATTCCATATTTCGATGCGTACCTCTCGCGGGTGCGCAGCAGAGGCCAGCCGAAGGTGGAGAAGTACGGGCTGTTTGGCCTTATCCTGTTGGTGGCGGTGCCGCTGCCGATCACTGGTGCCTACACGGGGACTATAGTGAGTTGGCTGCTTGCCATGAGCTGGTTGCGCTCGTTCGTGGCGGTTGTTATCGGTGTGCTGTGTGCAGGCGTTATCGTCATGCTTGCCACTCTGGGGGTTATTAGCATTGCGACAGTGCCCTGATAGTGTGACGTGGCTCCTGCCAAGAGGTCAGGAGAGCACTCGGGCATCAGGATGTGACGGAATGAATAGCAGCAGAAGGTGGTGGGCAGTACTGGACTTGAACCAGTGACCTCTTGCGTGTGAAGCAAGCGCTCTAACCACTGAGCTAACCGCCCGAAATTGAAGCTACGCCGCCCCGAAATCCGGAAAACAACCGCCCGAAGCAAGAGGTCTTTTGCTGCTGCTCGGCCGTACCTGACGAAGGTGTCTCTTGCCTCTCTCTTGCCTAAGATTATAGTCGTGGATTGCTCCCACAGTCAAAGGCCGAGAAGAAAAGCGGCTGCAGAAGAAACCGTCCGCCAGCGGCGTTCTCAAGTCGTGACTAGGCGGGCTGCCACCATCGAATGGATTACACGGCACAGAACGGGAGTTATGTGTGCGTTCGGTCACGCAAGCCGTTCAGACGAATTGGGTCATCTGTTCCCACCGGCATGCTGAAACGATGCAAAGAATGGAATTTGCGCTGGTACTGATTTCGGGAAGAGGTAAAGATGAAATGCTGCCTCGAATTCAATCTGTTTGACTTTATAACGTTTAGCGATTACGCTAACCGTTATGCTGGCACACGACCCCACTCTCTCTCGTGAGATACTGCTGGGACTGTGGAAGGTACATATCCTGCACCACGCCTCCGAGGGACCACTGGTGGGGCAGTGGATGATGGAGGAACTACGATCGCACTGCTACCGTGTGAGCCCGGGAACGCTCTATCCCCTGCTGAAACGAATGGAACGTAACGGCTGGTTGAGATCGGAGGCTGACCCCACCGCCGGCCCCAAGGGTCGTCGGGAGTACTTCCTCACCGACGAAGGCCGCGCCGTGCTGTCCCGCGTACGCGGATTCGTGCAGGAGCTGCACTCGGAGCTCTGCGAGGAATCTGAGTCGTGAGCGCGTCCAGCCGCCATTCATACTGAGGAGCATCCTGAGATGGAATTCATACTGATACCTCTGGTAGCGCTTGGCATCTCCGGACTGACCCTGTTCTCCGGGTTCGGGCTGGGCACCGTGCTGATGCCCGTGTTCGCCGTATTCTTCCCCGTGGAGTTGGCAGTGGCCATGACCGCGGTGGTGCACTTCCTCAATAACGTATTCAAGCTGGTGCTGCTGGGGCGGCATGCCAATCGCTCAGCCGTGCTGCGCTTCGGCATTCCCGCCGTTCTCATGGCGCTGGTGGGTGCCCGGCTCCTCCTGTGGCTGTCCGGGCTGGATCCACTGACCAGCTATACGCTGGGCGACCGCACAGTGGAGGTGCTGCCCGTCAAGCTCATAATCGGCATGCTGATGATCGGCTTCGCCATGCTGGAGCTCCTGCCACGGTTCAGCAGGATGTCCTTCGACCGCCGTTACCTGCCCGTCGGGGGAATGCTGAGCGGTTTCTTCGGAGGGCTTTCCGGTCACCAGGGCGCGCTACGCTCGGCGTTCCTGCTGCACTCCGGCCTGAACAAGGAGGCGTTCATCGCGACCGGTGTGGTAATAGCGACACTGGTCGACTCGGGACGTCTAGCCGTCTACGGGGCGCATTTCGCCCAGACCGGTATCGGGGAGAACCTGCCGCTGCTGGCCGTCACCACGCTGTGTGCCTTCGCGGGAGCATTCATCGGCAACCTCCTGCTGAAGAAGGTGACGTTCAGGTTTATCCAGATCATCATTGGCGTCATGCTGATCGGCCTCGCCGCCGGTCTGGGCAGCGGCCTGATATAGCGCGCAACTCTGGTGGAGGTGGGACTGGACATGTTGAGGTGGACCCCATGCTTAGGACAGTACAGGGACAGGATTAGGGTGGAGTTTTGCTGTCTTGCCTCGGTTGTCGCTTGCTCTCTGACCGACAGCGGGTTCGTCCTGGCGACCTGAATTGTGCACCGACGCCGGAGCCCGATAGGCGAGCCCCTGGTGTGGACGCTGGTTGTTGTACGAGCGGGAGTAGTGAGCAAGCCCTGCCGTTTCGCGCCGCGACCGTCCCGATACGCCTTTGAGATAGACCTTCCCGGACTCAACCGAGTCACGGTTACAGACCAACCAAGCTGTGAACTCCTGTCGGCACTGTGCCCAATGCTGGCGCATCTGTTCGACTTCAGCATAGCTTAAAGCATCACATACGTTCAGTTATGTGTGTCGACTGAGTCGGGCACACCGTCAATAGGCCCCTTGTTCTTGGACCTGGCAGGACTAGTACAATAGGGACGAGTTGTACTGCTACTCGGCGGACGGTCCCAAGCAGCAGTGCACAGAGACTGCTACAGGGCTCACTCGGCAATGGTATCAACGGAGTCCTAGTGTCATGGGTTCCAGACCAGCAGAGAGTAGAATCGTTGACCACCGTCTGTCGGTGCGTCTGGACTTTCGGACGGGGCTTCAGCCAAATTCTCACTTCCAGGGTGTGGCCGGCAACGAGGGACACCTTTCCAACCAGCTCTTGTGTTATGCCACTCTCGTTATACCAACTAAGGGCTACGGGATCGTACCGGTACTCATCAAGTGGATGGGTCCTGACTCCCTGCATGAAGCGCTGGACAGCAAGGCGTTCGCGTTTGTGCACAAGGATTCTCTGCTAGCCTACAAAGGCGGGGGGCGGGAATCTCAGAGATTGTCATTCTTAGAGACCGTGCTCGAGGGCGGACATCTTGGGCCGCTGAGGCGATGTGGGCGGGTGCGTCGGACGCGATCGAACTTCAGCTAAAGAATATGTGCCCTGAATTGGCGTCCACCGCAAGAACCCGTCTTGTTGATGCTGTCATGGCCAACAGTTCGATTCAGAGCGTCAGCCGGGAGTTCTTCCTCTGTAATATTGCGCGCGAGACTTACCTCGATGTAATGGGAATCCAAGACTTGCGGGATTTCGCGCTGAAGATCGACCCGTCCCCGTCTGGTGGGCAGATTAACTTGCGTTGTCTGCCCGGGAATGCACCCAACGAGCACCGTGTTCTTGGGTCGGGAGTAAGCGTGCGTGACGGGATTGACTTGTTAATACGTGTTGCGGAAATCAATGCCGAGGTCGTGACCGCTTCATTGGCTGGAAACGCGGATATTCAGACGTCCGCGGGGGCTGATCGCTTGCTGAAAGGGAAGATCATGAGGGCTGGACTGCGGCCGAGTCTCAAACCAGGGTTCATGTCGATCAGCGAGCTGGCCCGTGTGCTGGATATCGGGCATGCCGTTGAAGCAGGCGATGTAATGCTACCCGATATCTGGATAATGCGCACGAAGAGAAGCGCGAAGCAGTTCCGCATGTGGCTTGCAACCCTTGAGACGTGTGATCCGCGAGAACTTGCGCAGCTGTCTGTGGAAGTGGTTGGGAGAAGATCAAGGGCATGGAGATTGCCGATGAGGATTGTCCGCGCCTGCAGTGTGGGACTGGCAAGTACATTGCTAGGCGTCGCCGCGGGCCCCGAAGCTGGCTTCGTCGGAGGATTGGGGCTTACGGCCGTAGATAGCTACTTCGTGCAGCGGTGGGTAGAGGGATACTCGCCAAAAGTGTTCATGGACGGACTGATGGCATTGCCAGTCACTGAGAGGGGTTGTGAATGAACGAGGATGGAGGCCCGAATGGAACCAAGACTCGTCACAATCCGCTGAGGTGTAGTAGAGTGGCGCGTGAGGCTATCACCCGCCTCCTCCTCAGGAACAGTACCAGCATGAGTTGGATTTCTCTCATGGACTGACGTAGGTTAACTAGAGCTACACAGCAGTACTCAACGCAGAGGGAATAGGGGCCTGCAATACGTGCGGAACCTATGGCTGAACATGAATTCAGGCATGTCGATTTGCGTAAGCGCACTTATGTGAGGCAATGCGGGCAGGTGCGTATCTAACGATCCGTTACGCACGGCACCATCCTGTATGAGAACGCACTCGCTCTTCTTGTGTGCATACCTGACCTGTTACTGCTCTTTGCGCTTACAGTTCGGCGCAACGGCATTTGGCAGTTAGTACGGCAAGCCTCCATCTGCTATCGGCAACAGCGACGGAGTAAGGTCACACATAGGTGTGGTGATGACGAGCGCGACTGCTGTCTTCGGCACGTTCCATTCAACGTGCGCTGTCAACTGGTGACGGGAGTCATGCTATTGCCGACACTGGCACAGCGCATAAGGCCAAGGAAACCAAAGGTGCTGCAATCGAGATTTGACTGGCTCGGGACGATTTCGAATACTTCACAATGATGATAACCTTAGTCATGTATCTGCTGTGCGTGAGTCACCGTGCATCGGCTCCTTGGATCTCATTCGAGGTCAGGCGGCCGGAGCAGGATATGCTCACAGCTGCGCCAGAGGTCGGCCAAGGCACCGACGGAATCAACCTGTGGCCGTTTGTCAAGTACCTCTCGCCTCCCCTTGTAGACCTTCCCTCTGTGTTGGGTGCTCGCGCCATTCCCGCGGAGAGCCCCGATTCTCTTCGATGGCGGATCGGTTCTCCACTAGTGGCGCCGCAGAGCAGGGTCGTTAACCGCCACACAACCGGCCGTCGAGCCCGAGCATCAAGGACCAATGCACAAGTATGAGGGATGTAAATTGCCAATCCCTAGGCGTACGACAGGACATACGTCAAGATGGAGGTAACACGTGACAGCTGCACACAATGAACACGGGGCAACTGAATCGTCGAACGTCAGCCAGGACAATGCCCGAGCCGCATTCGACTTTCTCAAGTCGACCCTCGCCGAAATAGGCAGTGTGGTGGTGGCGTTCTCGGGTGGGGTGGACAGCAGCCTGCTTGTGGCTGCGGCACGCGATGCCCTTGGTGAGAACTGTCTCGCAGTGACGGCAGTTTCCGCTACCTACTCGCGTGAGGAGAAGGAGCATGCCATCGCTGTGGCGAAGCTTCTGGGAGCGCGACACGAACTCGTCGACTCACGTGAAATGGATGACCCGGAATACCAGGCGAACCCATACAACCGCTGCTACTACTGCAAGCGGGAGTTGTTCAGCGAACTGTCCGGCATCGCTGCCCGGGAGGGCGCCCATGCGGTGCTCGACGGCACGAACCGGGATGATTACACAGACACCCGACCGGGGCGGATAGCTGCTAGCGAGTTTGGTGTCAGGTCGCCACTCGCCGAACTGGGCCTCAACAAGAGCCTTGTGCGTGCGATGGCTCGTTGGAGAGGTCTACCAAATTGGGACGCGCCTGCTGGCGCCTGCCTTGCATCTCGAATCCCCTACGGGCGAAGCATCACTGTTGATGTGCTCACACGTGTGGCCGGAGCTGAACGGGACATCCGCGAACTCGGGTTCAGGGAAGTGAGGGTTCGTGACCATGGCGATACTGCGCGCATTGAGGTGGCGAACGATGAACTCGACAGAACCGTCGTACCTGAGACGCGGCAGATGCTCGTGGATGTCTGCAAGAGGGAGGGATACACGTATGTCACCTTGGACCTTGAAGGATATCGGACCGGCTCGATGAACGAAGTCCTCCGATCCGGCAAAGAGGGTCTCGACCTTGCGGCGCCTACAGAAGAGATGGAACGGTGAGATCCAAGAACGAACGAGGAGTACGAGATATCGGACACCGCGGGTTCCCACGGGAGGTCGTCCCCGTTGCTGAATGTGAGTCTATTGAGATGTCGATCTCCGATCTTGCGAAAGCGCACGCGCTGTTTCCCGCACGCGAAGGGACGTTGCTCTATGTCCCCGAGCCGTATGACCCGACTTTGACAGTTTTGTAGCTGAAATGGGGCGTTTTCCACTACAGGTGTTGGTTCCCCTGCGGGTAGGCCGGCGGCAGCCGGTTACGCCGGCAGGGATTGAACCCGGGGCGGCGGACGGAGCCCGGCGGCGGCGAACGCTTTCTGGGCCAGGGGAGACAGGTCCGTCCGCGCCAGGAACACCTGGTCCTCCAGCTCGACTCTGACCGCCCTGACCTGCTGCAGCGCCTCCACCACCGTGCTGACGCTGTCCTCACAGCCGTGGTTCCGCAGCAACCTTGCCAGCGCTGATTCCAGCACCAGGGCCAGGAAGCACACCGCAATGTGGCCCCGCACCCGCGTCGGGGTCCAGTGGTACATGGGACGCAGCTCAAGCCCGCTCTTCAGGGTGCGAAAGGCCGCCTCCACTCGCCACAGCTCCTTGTACGCCAGCGCCACCTCCGTCGGCGACAGCTCCGTGGCCGTGCGCAGGAGGTACTTGCCGTCGCAGCGGGCGTCCCGCTGCACCCGCCGCCAGTTGATGCCGGCTCTGCCCTTCTCCTCTATCTTAATGTAGCGCCCGTACCCCTTCTTCTTCGCCAGCTGCACGAGGTCGCCCCCGGTCGGCTCCTCCTCCAGCGCCGCCACGATCTCCTCCCGGCGCCGCGCATCCTCGGGCTCCCGCTCGGGGTTATGGCACACGATGTAACGCCTGCCTTCCAGCCGCACCTCCTTCACCCGGAGGTTCTCCGCCACCTCGTGATACCTGCCCGGCCGGGCCAGCACCGTGCCCGCCGCCTTCCACTTGTGCAGGGGAATGCCAACGATGTACTCCTGGCCCTCACCCTC
Organism: Dehalococcoidia bacterium; assembly: GCA_007129495.1. Taxonomy (GTDB): domain Bacteria; phylum Chloroflexota; class Dehalococcoidia; order GIF9; family AB-539-J10; genus SKVJ01. Next base: position 26,424 of record SKVJ01000058.1, read on the forward strand.
CAGCGCCCGGAGCAACGGCTCCGACACCATACCCCGGCCCGCGACCACCAC
>SKVJ01000018.1 GCA_007129495.1 Dehalococcoidia bacterium
ATGCGCAACTTGAAAATCGGTGTGTGCCGTGCTATGTTGTAATTGTCCCGGTCGACCAAGCAAGATGCATCGGAGACCCACGGGGCTCATAACGAGTACGGTTCTGGCCCAGAAGGCCAAGACTCAATTCGGGTTGAAGTCAGAAGATGGTCTCCGCAGTAGTCTGGAGCGAGGCCAACCGGGACTTCCATTACGATCGATCCCCGCGGCTGACCCGCCGTTCTAGGTCTCCTTTCACACCTTGCATCAGGTGCTACAACAACAGTACACGACAAGCCAGTTTCTTTTCACACTCAGGGATGGACTCAGAAGCAGTGTCCTCCAGGGACAAGGAAGGTGGGACATGATTACAAGGATTCTGGCGCCGCTTGACGGTTGTGACCGTGCGGAGGTCGTTCTTCCGTTCGTGGAGGAACTCAGTAATCGAATTGGTGCGCATGTAACTCTACTCCACGTATATCCGCCAACTCTTCGCCCCCAACGCGACTTCCACCTTCAGTATATCCAGACATTGGCGTCACAAGTACGGTCGCGGATCGAGCGCACAAATGTGCAGGTAGACCCTGTCGCCCTCGAAGGCACGCCTAACCGACAAATAGCCGATTATGCGGCCAGGGAAGACATCAGCCTTATCGCTGCCGCACCTCATAGTCAAACCAGCGACGGTCATTGGACGATTGGACGGACAGCAGACAAGGTGATCCGCGAGACAAGTAAGCCCGTCCTTCTAGTTCCGCTTGAAACGCCCGATCCCACACCCTCTGAACCTCTATTGAACCGCGTTCTGGTACCCCTCGATGGTTCAAAACCCAGCAGGGATGTGCTTCCGCACGTTGAAGCGATACTTGACAAGGAATGGGTTTTTGAATCCAGTACGGTGTGGCTCACTCACATCATCCCCACGGAACACTACGCCTCAGGGCCGCATATCGCAAAAAGAGTGCCCTACAGCAGGCCCGAATCAGAGGAGTTGCGTGCTCAAGCCTCACGGTACCTGGAAGAAGTCGCGAGAAAACTGCGCGTCAGCGGCAGGAAGGTAGAGATAAGAGTGGGGGAAGGCGACGTAGCAAAGATGATACTTGCGGTTTCGGTGCAGGTCGGAGCAAATCTGATCGCGATGTCTACTCATGGACATTCGGGGTTTAACAGGCTCTTCCTTGGCAGCATAGCCGAACGGGTATTACACAAGTCCACGGTGCCGCTCATGCTGGTCAAACCAGTTTCATATTGAGTTGCTGCGCCACCAACGATGCCCCTCTGGCCCGCGTTCATTGCGTCAACTTCAGCGTACGGCGGAAGGAGGCCGCCGGCACAGATAGAAAGCGCGCTCGGCTCCCTCAAGGCACCCGGACATAACGCCATCTCCCTGCAGCCCGTAGATCTCAACGATAGTGAACCCTGCCCGCTCAAGTGCCATTCGAGTCTCTAACTGACTATGGCATCGCTGCCACAGTACGACTTCATCTGGCGTACGATCAGATGCGTCATAGCGTGCGATCATGGCATAAAAATGAGCGAATCGAGTCTCCGGGTCATACTGCCACCATGCGTGAACGCCGTGGTCATCAGATTCCGAACGATAGTCCCCGTTCCAATGCAGTTGATAGCCGCTCTCGGTGTTGAGGTCGAAGAACAGAAATCCGCCAGGACGCAGAGATTCAAACGCCGAGCACAAGCAGCGGACGAGATCGTCGGCACTGAGCAGATGATTGAGACTGTCAAAAACACTTAGCACAGCGTCAAAAACTGGCCGTACACCGAATTGGCGCACATCAGCCTGGAACACCGGTACCTCTGGAGCGTTCATCCTCGCGTATTGGAGCATCATTGCTGACCCGTCCAAGCCAACCACGCGAAACCCTCGCCGGGAAAGCGTCCCTGTCAATTGGCCGGTGCCACAGCAAAGGTCCAATAATCGCGCACTCGAATGCAATCGGGGAAACAGCATCAGCGCACACCACCCTAACCAGTTCAGGCTGTAGTTGCCCCAGTGTGCGTTATACGCATGCGCAAACGAATCATATGCCGACAAAGAGGCGAGAGGCCTCCTACGTGAACTCGCGTCACCCACACACATAACAATACCACGCTCCACCGGCCTTCAAGAGCGGACAGGCATTTGACCGCACAGGTCAGGCATTGCTCATTGGCGGCTTCACAAAGCAAAGAAAGCGGACCCCGGAGGAGGCCTGGGTGCCGGGGCCCGTATGGAAAAGAGGAGAGAAAACAGTCAAGCAGTACACCAGGTGTCATCCATGAAGTGGCTGGTGAAGGAATGCAAAAGGAGTGTGTACCGTCTCTCCTGCTTCTACACTATTGGGATTCCTAAGGTGCCTTATGTCGTTTGCGACTGATAATTCTGGCAATCCAGAAACGCGAGTGTAATTTGTCGCATCCGACATAAATAGTTTGCCGAAGAGCATGGACCTTTGTCAAGCCCCCACGTACAACTCTCCCTCGCATATTTTGTGGAACTGGAAAACAAGCCCAGAAGATCGAATCAGTGCCGGGTTCATAGCATTCATCGTATACGACTCCACGCCCCGTTTGCCGCCACAATGCACATATCGCTCTCATAAGATAGATGTGTGTCCCACCAGTAATCCCCCGCCCAATACGAACTATCCTCAACTACTCGCGTGGTACAATCGACATCAAAAGGCCGGCACATCCGTCTTCTGGAGGACATTACATGAACGAGGACTCGACTCAGGTCTACGACTTCAAGCTTGACTCTATTAACAATGATGACGACTACAATGTCATCGCACTGATTAACCAGACCGGCCACGCTTTTAGCTTGGCCCGTACAAGGGAATTAAGCAAGTACGGGCTAAGCATGATGCGAGCGGCTGTTCTGCTGGTCCTGCAGACCCGTGATAGCAATGCGACACCTACCGAGATATCCCAGTGGCTGCTTCGTGAGCCGCACACTATATCTGCATTGCTCGACCGCATGGAGAAAGACGGACTTATCCGCCGCTATCGCGACCTGAGAAAAAGGAATACCGTACGAGTCGTAATGACCGAGAAAGGCCGCACGGCATATCAGCAGTCGCTTCAACGCCAGACCTTCCACGATGTGATGTCCGTACTATCCGACACCGAAAGGGAACAACTCCGAAATGCGATGACCAAACTCTGGCTCCGCGTTCTTCAGGAGGTCAAGCACGAAGTTGCATGGGCAAGCACGGCAGCCTCGCACATAGAGATGACCGGCCAGGAGCAGGATAGTTCGAAACCAGGCCACTGAGCCAGTCGTGATATGGGTTCCTGAAATTCAATGCCTCTCTCTAGTAGCATGGTCTGACTATGCACGCCCAACTGGTAAACACCAACCTGTGGTCTTGAGCCCGGAGCGAGGGAGTCCTGTGGGTTGCCACTCTGGAGACACCTCGTGCAATTAGCATTCGACCGCCTTAAGGTCACACCACGTGATTTCGCTTTGCAGCTTCTATACGCCTCTGGTAGTATCAGCGATACCATAACGCGGAGGTCCCATGAACGCTCGCGAACTTATCCTCAAGAACCGTAGCTACCGTCGTTTCCATCAGCATGAGCCGGTTTCGATTGAAGTGTTGCGCGAGTTAGTTGAACTCGCTCGTATTGCACAGTCGCCCTGGAATCAGCAGGCGGCGAAATTCCTGCTCTGTAATCGGCCTGAGAGGAATGCCGAGATCTTTCAACATCTCTTCTGGGCAGCCCGCATGCCGGACTGGCCGGGTCCAGCCGAGGGCGAACGTCCCTCCGCATATATCATCATCGTCGGCGACAAAGAAATCAGCAAAGTGTTCCCCTCCGACCATGTTGTGGCAGGCACAGCTATCCTTTTGGGGGCAGCGGAACTGGGACTCGGTGGCTGCCTGATCGGAGCGTTTAGCAAGAAGAAGATGTCTAACACTCTCGGGTTGAGTGATAGATACGAACCCCTCCTCGCTGTCGCACTGGGGAGACCCAGTGAGACTGTAGTGCTGGATTCAGTTGGCCCTGATGGGAACACTGCCTACTGGCATGACGATAATGGCATACACCATGTGCCTAAGCGGTCACTCGAGGAACTCATCCTGGGAGAACTGTGATCCTTCAAGCAAGGTGGTTCGAATGGCTGTCTCCTCCGCACCCCTTGCATGAGTTCGCTCAGAGTGACTCCTGACAACTTTGCAAGTCCACGCCGCATTACGATTGCTTCGATCTCTTCAGGCCTTCTTCCTCTCGGTATGCAATGCTCTCCTAGTACCCTGAACCATCCCGTTTACGTTCGCTGCTGCCGCAGAATAAGTATCCGGCCGCCACTGGACCATACACTCCTGATGTCGAGCGGCGAACCGGAGAGCGGCAAGCCGCCTGAGACAAGACGCTCCGTTCCGTCCTTCTGCAGCGTCCTACAGGTTCCTCCAATCAGTCACAACAGTTCAGGCGCTCCGCTTCAAGGCTATTAGACTGGAATACGACTATCGCTATGCCGGCGCGGGAGGCATAGGGGCAACACTAGTGCAGGCTGTCATCCAACACACACGGCCGGATTACGTGAGTCGTCGGAAAGGTTGAATGGCTAAGCGCCGACAGTACGTGGTTACATGGGCTGACCTGTCCGAGCAGCGAAATTGGCTTGGATAGCTGCACCAGGCGGATTCGTGAACTGGACTGTATTCAGAGACCGAATTGTCATGGGCAGATGAATCCCTGCGACCGAACTGCGGGCGCCCGTTACGGGCGCCCGCAGCGAACAATACTCATCATCTCGAAGACAGCGGCCTATGCCACCGTGTGATTCGCCAGTTGCTCGAGTGCAAGCACCATCGCGGAGTGGTCCAGATCGAAGCCGTCATGCGCTGCTACTGCATTGAACATCTCCTGTGCAAGCGCAGTACTTGGGATACTCATATGAAGGCTTCTTGCCGACTGCAATGCAAGATTCAGGTCTTTCTGATGCAGGCGAATACGGAACCCGGGCTGGAATGTCCTCTTGATCATTCGTTCGCCATGCAACTCCATGATGCGACTGCTAGCCAGTCCACCCATTAGCGCCTCTCGAACTTTCGCAGGATCAGCGCCAGCCTTCGCAGCAAAAGTGAGCGCCTCCGAGGTTGCAGCAATCGTGACTGCCACAGCTATCTGATTCGCCACCTTGCAGGTCTGTCCGGCTCCGTTGTCTCCAATCAACACAATGTTCTTGCCCATCAATTCGAAGTAAGGCTTAACCTTCTCGAATACCTGTTGCTTGCCTCCAACCATAATGGACAGGATGGCCTTCTCAGCCCCTATCTGGCCGCCGGATACCGGCGCATCCAGCATCTCAACACCAATGCTGGCCAGTCTCCCTGCAAAGTCCTTCGTCGCAATCGGTGAGATTGAACTCATGTCCACCACCACCGAGCCTGGCTTAACGCCCTCTGCAACTCCTGCCTTGCCGAATAACACATCCTCTACGTCAGGAGTATCGGGTACCATTACGATGATGATGTCGGACAATGATGCGACTTGCTTGCTGCTATCACACTCCGCCGCTCCTTTGGCCGTCAACTCATTCACTGCTTCGGCGCTTCGGTCATATACGTGGACCGTGTTGTCGGCCGCAAGCAGGTGTTCAGCCATAGGCTTGCCCATAATTCCAAGGCCGATAAATCCCAATTGTGCCATCTAACACCTCCTCTGCACTACAAGTATTTCTTAACCCAGGCAAGGCTCTCCTCGGTTGTAGTTGTTGGATTGTACTCGCAGCCTAGCCACCCTTGGTACCCCGACTCATCGATGGCCTTGAACAGGTGATCGAAGTTGATCTCACCGGTACCGGGTTCGTGGCGTCCTGGCACATCTGCAAGTTGCATGTGCCCTATTCTGTCGACGTTGTGGCCGATGGTCTTCGTGAGATTACCTTCCATAATCTGCATGTGATAGATGTCGTATTGCATGTACAGATTTGGATGATCCACCAACTCCAGTAGCTCGAGCATCTGCGCAGTGCTGCTCAAGTAGAAACCGGGCATGTCCTCCGCATTCAACGCCTCTACAAGCAGCATAATTCCGGCCTTCTGCGCTTCCTCTCCCGCGTATCGCACATTGGACACGAGCGTTTCCATTTGCTGTTCCCTCGACACAGTCACTGATGGTATTCCAGCGAGACAGTTCAGTCTCGTGCACTTCAGTGCTGTCGCATACTCCAGGGCAAGGCCAACACCTTCTCGAAACTCAGTCACTCTGTCGGGCAGACAGGCAAGACCCCGCTCCCCAGCAGCCCAATGGCCGGCAGGCAGGTTATGCAGAACCAGCTCCAGTCCATGCTTCTGCATCGGTTCGAGAATCTCTTCCTTATCCCACTCGTAGGGAAATAGGAACTCCACTCCTCTGAAGCCAAATTGTGCAGCTCGCTCAAATCGGTCGAGAAACTCAACCTCCTTGAAGAGCATAGAAAGATTTGCGCTGAACCTTGGCATCACCCTTCCCTCCGTTCTAGATAGACTCCCCAACGTCATTGCGAGAAAATCATCACGCAGCAACCATCAGGCTATTCCGCGACGACCCCGGAAGCAGAGCTATTCTAACACTACCGCAGCGATCAATTGGAGTCAGCCTGTTCTTCCGCGAGCCCATGAGTCTGATATCGGAAGCCGCCTGGACCAGCCCTGACCTTCTGGCCCTCGACGGATTTCTGCATCCGGGGCTGGAACTGGAACGATGATCGCCTTGATAACCCGATGGTTATTGCCCGCATTGATACGTCTTTCCCGGGACACAGGCATCATCCGACTGAGGTTCATCGATCATCAGGCTCTGCTGCACCCCTTCCTTGCCCCAATCGTTGTTCTGATAGATCGTCGAAGGCTCTCTCAGTTTCCGCGTCCCTTGCGAGTACCTGGTCCATTCTGCTTAAGCAGGGTTTCGCTGCTGCAAGTATGGGACGCTATAATGCCGTCGCGTACCCGGCAGGAGTCCCTCCACATGGATGAATATGAAAGAATAGACATGTACGACCATGCCTACGGAATGAGAGATAGAGCGACTGCCGTTGTCCTGAGGAGTGGATTACTGCTCCTAGTACGTGATCACGGCTTTCATCAGTTCTCACTGCCGGGTGGGGGACTCCAAAGAGGAGAGACCGCTGAGGAGGCAGTCAGCCGTGAACTCGCGGAGGAGACCGGCCTTCGGGCGGTATCGGTCACTGCTCTACCACAGTGCCGGACGTCCGATATCTTCAATACCTACCTGGTCTTCAAGGTGCAGGCTGAGGGCATTCTGCGTATCGATCAGAAGGAACTGAGTGCCGCACAATGGTGGGATGGTCGCGAGGACATACCGTTATTCGGCTACGTTACGGATGTGTTGAAACACCTGCACTGGTTGAAATAGCCGCATTCTGCCATACTGAGAGTGCATTCGCTGAGGAGGTCTTCATGAGTCGTTGCGAGGTTGTCGACAGATTAGCCGCACTGTCCACAGCGCTCGCTGTGGTGCTCTTCACATTCGTGGCCTGTGCCCCAGAAGTTCCACATCCCCCTACTCCCACACCCCCGGATCCTAACTCCGCACCCGTCACAGACCCACCTCAGTCATACTACCTTCCCGTGAGAGGTTCGTGGGACCTTCCCGACGATATTCCGAGCGGCAGGGTTCCTTCCGAGCAAGGTTCCATCGAAATTGAGAACCTGGGGCTGTTTGGTTTCGACCCTCGTGAGGTCGAGACCTTGCGACCTGACATCTTCCGCCCCGGTCACTTCTCCATCTTCGATGTAGTGGCACACTTGGCAGATAGAGATTGGTTCTCTATGACTCACCACTACGATTCGCGCCTCGACACCCATGTCATTGGCGAACTGGATGGACGAATGAATTGGTGGTACCAGGCATACTACCCCGGTGGTTGGCAGGAAATCAATGCATTTCGCATGGATATGTTTCCCTACAAGGACGGAACTACCATCAGATTGAGTACTCACACCGAAGCATACGTGGGACGCATCTACAACAGCTTCGCTGAGGAACTCCTGCGCCAGTCCATTAATCTCGGGAGAGTAGTTATCCCCGAAGTTCGTATCGGCACCACAGTGCACACGAATGTTCCTGTGAGCGCACACAATGTGCGCCCTGATGTGCTGCAGCCCGGTACCATAACGGCATTGGATGTGCTTCTGAGTCTTGCAGATCAGGGCAAGATCGATCGTATGAAGCTCACCTGGTATCACAGCATTGGCGAAGCAGACCCGGTAGATAGTCTATTCGTCGAACAGATTGATGTCGGAGATGGCGTATATGACCTCGAGGCTTCCCCCGAGCTGGGAGAGTGGGTCTACGAAACTGGTTCACGTGATCTTGGAGGCTTCCGGGGCAGTCACATCCAAATACCGTCCGATGTCCGCGTCATCGTATCGCCCGAATACATGACGTGGTACTGGTTGGCATCGCCTCTCTGACAGTCGGACTCTGTTGCCTCCATCTGGATTCATGGCATTCTTCGCGGGTTACACATGCACCATATGTTTCAGGACCAATCAGCAGATTCCTCCGTGCTTGCCAGTCGGATTCTGGACCGCTATAGGCAGGCGTACCGGACATCCCGCGAAGCGGATCCTTCGCTGCGATACGGGCGCCGCACTCTCGCTGTGAGCACGGTTGCTCAGCAGTTCTATTGTGAGAAGGCGGTTGCGCTTTCGATAGAACAACCCCTCGCTCCCAGCCGGAGCATGCGGAATGGAGCTGCGGGTCACGAGGCGGTCGCCGCACTTGGAGTGACGATGACACAGGAGGAAGCGGTTGCCGCAGCAGTCTTGACACGAGAGCAGCCTCTCTGCGTGTACGAATTCCGCATAGGCTGGCAACATGAGGGAGTAACGCTGCTCGGCTTCGTGGATGAGGCCTGGTTCAGGGCCGGACACGTCGAGCTTGTGGCAGAACGAAAGTTCAGCAGCAATCCTGGCATCCACGCCCCGTATCACGTCCAGGCAGGACTCTACTGCCTGGGGCTCGGAGCCATGGGCTTTAGCACTGACAATACGTCCTATCGCATCAGTGTGTTCTCGCGTGAGTGCTACGATTGCGGCAGGCTGATTTCTGGAGCTTGCCCGGTGCATTCTGGGGACAGCACTGTTTTCTCTTGCGAGACGGGCGCATGCACAAGCCAGATCTTCTCGTTCAACCGTGAGATGGTATCAGGAAACCTGAACTGGGCTCTCCGATTCTGGAAAGGCGAACGCGAGGCGGAACCGACCAGCAGTGCAGCAAAATGCCGTGCCTGCCGCTATGGCCGCATTTGTACCAGTCGCGGTGGGTGAGACATTCAGGACTCCTGCTCCGGCAGCACCGGATAGTCACCCCTCAATATCTGGGCCGCGACCAGCTTAGTATCTTCCGCAAAGTCGCTCTTCAACATCCAGTCGAAGTATCCTGGGTCCGTTTGCATTACCGACTTGACGGGCACTCCCTTGTACTTGCCGAAGCCTACAACTGCCACCCCGGACGACCAACCGAATTTACCTTGGGAATCAATCCAGTTGTCCTGTTCCCTGTTGCAGAGCACATTCAAACCTTCGACATTGCGCGGCAGGCTGGGATTCTTCTCGAGCATTCCTTCCACTACCGCCATCGAAGCCTCGACATCACCCTCCGATGTGTGCGCGGTGGCCAATTCAGTTCCGCAGTATTTCTTGTACGCCGCGGCAAGATCCCGGGGCTCCAGCATGTGGAACAGTATCTGTGCATCAACGATGCGTCGCCCCCTCCTGGAGAACTCGACTCCGGCACGACGAAACTCAGCCTCAAGAAGGGGAATATCAAGGCGACTGATGCCGAAACCGGCGAGGTCCGCATCTCCTATGAATGTCTTCAATTCGACCGCATAGTATGAAAAGGGCGGCAACCCGTCCACATCCGCATCGCTTATGCCATGAACCTCTGTGGCGCTCTTGGGTATCGGCATGCCCGGATTCATCCTCCGGGTCCAGATGTCACGACGCCCATCCGGCCTCAGCCGGATTGCAGTCATTTCCACGATGCGGTCATGTACCGCGCTGATGCCTGTAGTCTCCAGGTCGAAGAAGACCAACGGCCGATCGAACTCTAGTTGTTCCACTGCTCTCCTATCCGGCACCAGGGATTCTGAACTATCCGCCTTCCCGTGCCCAGCCAATGCTATGCCCACAGGCTTCAGAAGTCAACGACTCCAACAGTTACAGCCATGGGCATGTACGCATCCCATGTATGGAAGCTCATCACATCCACGCGCGAGATGATCGGGATCTTGGCCATGTTGCCCTGCTACAAGACATCAGCCTTCGAAGTCGTACTCACCAGTCCCTCGAAAGGCAGACTGCTACTGGGTGCGACTTCCAGGTTTCCATCGCCCTTAATCCCGAGTCCGATGATACCATTCCGTCCGTGGTTACGATTACAATCTCTTCCGCCGAAAGCTGTAGCGGTGGGCGAAGCTGATTACCGTACACACAGCCGTGATGAGAAGCGTGAGGGCTGCCTTCCAGAACCGGAATTCCGTGCCGAAGTGTCCTGAGTGAATCATGGAGAAATCGAAGGACTGGCGGAGGCCTTTACCCCCCGAGAGAAACCTCGATCCACTCCGGACGCAGCACGGTACCAACAAAACCGACGATGAACACTCCCGGGAGCAACAACGGAAATATCTGGCGAACAAACCACCATGTTTCGCGCAGCCAGTGGCTGATTCGCTCCCGGCTGTAATCTTCTCATTACGTACACTGCCACAACGGCAAGGCCTGTTGCCCGGATTACGAGCTTCTGCCAGTATGGTCCGCCGATAACGAGATAGTTCGGGGACAACAGCCAGACCACCAGCAGAAGCAGCAGAATGAGGCTCGTCCTCTCTATGAGAGGTCCGCCCATCTTCTCAAATATCGACACACGGTTAGTTTCTTCTCTTCGAAATGCGTAGGCCATTACTGTCCGGACCACTACCGACATCAGAAGGACACTGACGAGGCGGGCAAGGACCATTGGGCCACCCAGGATAGAGCCGGTGTGTGTGAGAGCCAGTCTGGCACGTGGATCTGTAGCAATCAATCCACTCAAGTCTCTGATATCGCTCGATGCACCGCCGCTCAGGCCCAGAAGGCCACCTCCCCCTTATGAAGCAGGCGTGTGAGGTCGTCAGCAGAATAACCGGTGCGTATCAGGTCGATTATGATCCCGGGATCGAGATCGCCGCACCGCGTGTTCATCACCAGTCCCTGCAGTGGAGAATAGCCCATTGAGGTATCCGCGAACAACCATCGCTGATAGCACATGCACTCGAACCGCCGGTGCCCAGGTGCAGTGCCACCGCCCGGAATCGGCTTTCACCGAGATACCAGCTTGCTTTCTCTCTGACATCCGCGTAGGAGAGTCCGTGAAACCCGTGTTTCTGATACTTCTGAACCAGATCCCCAGACAGGGCATAGGTTCTTGCCACATCGGGCATACAAGCGTGAAAGGTCAAATCGAACACCACATACTGCGGCACTCCCGGATGCCGGTCCGCCACCAGATCGATCATGTGGAGCGCAGCTGCGTTATGCAGCGGGGCGAGAGGAAGACATCTATCCAGCAGTGGTCTTGTTCCGTCATCTACTACGACGGCGCTGCCGAAGTAGCCGCCTCCACCGGCGAAACGGTGTCCGACTTCCTCGAACGTATATCCCGAATCTGCGCAGTAGTCCAGTACGTATCGCGCTGCAACCAGGTGGTCCGGCAGATCGACTTCGTCATGGACCTGCACTTCATCATTCTGGACCTCCACAAATGCCTGCGAGGCGCCTGTGATGCCCACTCGATAGCATTTGCCTCTCATCAGTACATTGGAGTCACGATAGAGCTTGAACGTGAGAGAAGCACTCCCCACGTTGAAGACAAGTATTGTACGGTTGTTGCCATCCGCCTTGTGAGACACGAACTCCTCCTCGAGTATCGAAGCGGTCGGAGCGCCATTTTGTCACTGCGTGGCGCGTATCTCTTATGGTTTACACGTAAGCACTTCTGCTGGATAGATTGCAGCAATAGGGACAGCACCGTTACCGGGGTGCGCTTCCCACACTGCTTAGGCAGGCGCAACGAGAGCGAAGGAACGGCAAGATGCCTGTACTCCTGCAACGTCCCGGCATGCCATCCGGCGCATCCTCAGGCAGTCATGGCGCAATTGCAGCAGATTGTCCATGGACAAAAAGCAGAATAATGATACAGGAGGAATGGTCGTGTGCGATACTGTTTTCTGTTTGCATCACCTCTTGTAGTAGCATAAGCGCCGGTATAACAGCTTCCAGGCAACCGATTCCCATCCCATGAACTCGGCCGTTTGAAGAGTCGCGCGGGACGCAGGCGAACTAAGAACTGTGGCGATATGAGCGAGCTAACCTGTCTGTTCAAACCCAAGTCCATCGCTGTCGTGGGCGCATCGGACGACCCGGGAAAGTATGGGAACCGGGTGATGCAGAGCATAATTGAGTCTGGATATGCTGGTCCCGTCTATCCCATTAACCCCAACGTCTCCACGGTACTCGGCCACACGGCATATGCATCCGCCCGCGAGCTTCCCGAGCCTGCTGAACTCGCCTTCATCGTCATTCCGGCAAAATCCGTGGTTGCAGCCGTTCGCGACTGTATCGCATCGGGCGTCAAGGGGCTTGTCATCATCAGTGCAGGATTTGGCGAAATCGGCGATGAAGGACTTGCTGCCGAGGCTGAGATTGGCAGGCTGTGTCGCGAGGCGAGCATTCCGGCAGTCGGACCGAACTGTATGGGCGTCATATGCTTCTCGTCGCACGTTGTCGGCACGATGACCATGGACCGCCTGAAGGGAGAGCCCGGCGACACCTCCTTCATCTCTCAGAGTGGCACCTATGGCGTCAGCACGCTCAACCAGGGACTTACCAGCGGGGTGGGCTTCAGCAAGTTCGTGAGCAGCGGCAATGAGGCGGTTACGAAGTTCTCCGATTACCTGGAATACCTCGGGAATGATCCGGAAACGAACGTGATTATCGGTTACATCGAGAGTCTCAAGGATGGTGAGCGATTCACATCCGTGGCCAAAAAGGTCACGAAGAAGAAGCCAGTGGTGGTAATGAAATTCGGCAGAACTGCTGCAGGCACGCGCGCCGCAGCATCGCACACGGGAGCACTTGCCGGCTCGCATGATGTCTACAGCGCGGCCTTCAAGCAGTGCGGCGTCATAGAAGTGATGCGCACTCAGGACCTTCTCAACGTAGCAACGGCATTCCGGTCCCAGCCACTGCCCAGAGGCAGGCGCATCGCAGTTGCCGGTATCAGCGGCGGCTTCGCAGTAGCTGCCGCCGACTATCTTGCGGACCTGGAACTGGAACTACCTGCGCTGAGCCAGGACCTGCAAGACCGGATGCGGAGCGAAGTGAACGTTCCGGCATTTGCCATCCTGAAGAACCCCATAGACCTCACAGCCGAATACCGCCCCGAGTTTCTACTGAGATGTGCCGAGATGACCATCCACGATCCGTCGATTGATGCGCTCATAATCGGGCTCTGGTCGTGGCCGCTGCCCCCGGCACAGGAGAGCCTCCGCACCCTCGAACGACTGCAAAGGCAAAGTGGCAAGCCGCTTCTGCTCTGCTATTACGCCAGCCGCAGGGGAGCGGAACTGGTCCAGAGCATGACTTCTCTTCCAGTATACGGCACTCCGGAGGAGGTATCGACGGTGATGGGATGCATGGCCTGGTACGCCGATTATCGACGGCAGACGGCTACCTTCCCCGCCTGAGAATGCCGAATACCCTTTGCCCGGTCCAACAGAACACAGCCTGATGACAGAGACGCACACACATGACTGCTCTCTCAGAGAAGAGACAGATTCTGCAGGGGTGCAGACCCACCATCTCTCGGAGCATGACGATGCTGGAGAACGTGTAGAACGGGCAAATGCAGCCTGAGTCTTGCAACGTGCACCAAACTGTTGCTGATCACGCCGGGAGGATAAAGACTTCATCCAATCGATGATCTGACTCATTGCTGCATATCGCAGCTACGGACGATATCGATCCGGTTACGGTCCGCCTGTGCCAGTATGGAGACCAGTACGTCGCATGGCATTGGTGAACCCATGCTTCACACAACAACGAGGTTCTACGATCGCATCTCTCCCAACCTTGACCCCGAACTGGTTCTGCTTCACAATTGCCCTTGTATCGGAAGCCTCGTAACAAGTGGCAGCTTCGTACGTGGCAGGAGTGCATCGCCTGGCGCACCATTATACGCGTATTCAGACCGTCAGCGACTTGATGCCACGCGGGGAGGACCCATCTGTGCATGAATTGAATCATATGTTCCGACCTGAATCGGTGGCGATAGTCGGCGCCTCGGAAGACCCGGCCAAGTGGGGTTTCGGCGTGCTGAACAATATCACTCGTGGAGGATTCCAAGGGCGAGTGTACCCGGTCAACCCGAATGCCGAGACGATTCTTGGCCACCGGGCCTACAAGTCACTCAGGGAAATACCGGAACGTCTTGATCTTGCATTCATCGTCATACCCTCCCCCCTCGTCGTAGGTGCAGTAAGAGAGGCCGTTGCTACGGGCGTTCGCAGTCTCATCATCATCACCGCAGGATTCGGCGAGACCGGTGCAGAGGGAAAGAAACGTGAGGCGGAGGTACAGTCACTGTGCAGAGGAGCAGGAATCCCCGCAGCCGGGCCCAACTGCATGGGAATCTGCAGCTTCCCCGTCAAGCTTGTCGGCACTATGGAGCCGCTGAAGAGCGATGCGGGCCATCTCTCCTTCATCTCCCAGAGTGGCACGTACGGCGTCACCACGCTTAACTACGGACTACACCTCCATCTGCCATTCAATGCCTTCATCAGCAGCGGCAATGAAGCTGTGACCCGTTTCTCCGATTACCTTGAGTATCTCGGGCAGGACAACGAGACGCACGTCATAATGGGGTACATCGAGAGTTTGCGTGACGGACAGAAATTCATGCGTGTCGCCAGGGATGTGAGCAGGAGGAAACCCATTGTGGTAATGAAGTTCGGGCGCACCGACGATGGTACCCGTGCGGCAGCCTCGCACACGGGTGCACTCGCCGGCTCTAACATTATCTATGACGCTCTGTTCAAGCAGTGCGGCGTTATCGCGGTTACACGAACTCATGACCTTCTGAACGTCGCGATGGCTTTCGACATGCAGCCTCCTCTGCGAGGCAACCGCATAGCCATTGTCGGGCCGAGCGGGGGATTCGGTGTCGCCACCACTGACTTTCTCGCAGAGCAAGGACTTAAGGTGCCGGAGATCGACTTCATGCTGCAACGAAAGCTCCGTGAGGAAGCCGATGCACTTCCGTTTGCATCGCTCAAGAACCCGATCGATCTCGCTGCAGACTTGCGCGTCGACCCGCTGCTGAAGTGTGCCGAGACAGTCCTCAACCTGGACATGATCGATGGCGCGATCATCGGACTCCATTCCCGCCCTTTCCCGCCGGATGAGCGACTGCTGCGTCGGCTTGAGGAGATACAGCATGAGACGGGCAAGCCGATGTCAATATGCTACTTCTCACGACCTGAGGGCATGGACGTCGTGCAGTCGATGACTCGCATCATTCCGGTATATCGCAGCGCAGAGGACGTGGGGCAGGTCATGTCCTGCCTCTGGCAGTACGGGCGACGGCTGACCTCGCTCGAGAACTCGTAGAAGAAGATTCTGCCGGACGGACCCGGATCCCGGGCGCACATCCTCGAGAATGCATGGCCACTGCCTGCCCGCATTCCGAAAGATCCCTGTCATCCTGACCTGCCGATGGGTTATAATCGCTCAGGCTCCCTCTTCCACGTATACGGGCGTTATGACAACCGTAAGATTCATTCACTGCGCAGACCTTCATCTCGATACACCATTCAAGGGTCTGTCTCACGTAACACCGGAAATCGGCGAAACCCTCCGTGACGCAACCTTCTCCTCGTTTAAGAACATCGTCGATCTCGCCCTGCACGAGCGCGTCGACTTCGTGGTTGTCGCAGGCGATGTGTATGACAGCTCGGACAGGAGTCTACGGGCGCAATTCGCATTCAGAGACGGGCTGAGCCGGCTCGCGAACAGTGGCATCCCATCATTCGTCGCCTTCGGCAATCACGACCCGGTCAGCGGATGGAGTAACACGCTAGAATGGCCCGAACTGGTTCACCGGTTTGAAACGAGGAATGTTGACGTACGACAACTTGCTCGTGAGGACACCGTCATAGCCTCAATACACGGTATCAGCTTCCCGAAGGAGACAGTGGAGGAAGACCTCTCGGCACGATTCGGAACACCACCGCATGGCATGCCCTCGATCGCTGTCCTTCACGCAAACGTCGGCAGCAACACCGGCCACGCTCCCTACTCACCAACCACAGTATCGAACCTGACGGAGAAAGGTTTCGAGTACTGGGCTCTGGGCCACGTACACAGTCACCACGTCCTCAGGGCCAACGGCCCATGCATTGTCTATCCCGGCTGTTCTCAGAGCAGGCACCCAAACGAGACCGGACCAAAGGGTTGCTGTCTCGTTACTCTGAGCGATTCGGCCAATCCGGACGTACGTTTCGTACCAACGGACGTGGTTCGATACCGCCAGGAGCGCGTTGATGTCTCACTGTGCGCCACCGTCGACGGGATCCAGCGTACCTTCACAGAGGCGTGCGACACGCTCGCGAAGGAAGCGGACGGGCGGTACCTGATCCTGCGACTCGCTCTCGCGGGCAGGACACCTCTCCAGCGCGAGTTGCTGCACAGTGACACGCATGCCGGGCTGGAGGAACGTCTCCGTGAAGACCTGTTGACACGCGCACCGTGGATATGGCTGGAACGACTGTCTCTTGAGACGAGGGGTTCCTACGACGTCCAGTCCCTCCACGGACAGCAGGACTTCACTGGCGACATCGTGCGTGAGTACACGTCCCTTCTCGAGGGCGGCACAGATGCTCTGACAAGCCTCAAGACAGAGATTGAGTCGGACCTGCGGACCTGGCCAGGATACAGACTACTCACGGAACCGTCGAACGACGAGCTACGCAGCCTGGCCGAAAGGGCGATGCACGAGACACTCGACCTCACGGTGGACGAAGACTGACATGCAACTGAGGGAGATCCAGATCTGGGGTTTCGGGGCACTCGCGAACGTACGCATGCGAGGGCTCTCCACTGGACTCAACGTGCTTCACGGACCTAATGAATACGGAAAGACCACGCTGCTCGAGTTCGTGCGACGTCTGCTGTTCGGCTTTCCACCCAGGACGACAAAGGCGAACCCATATCCATCTCTCTACTCTGACAGATACGGCGGCCAACTGGTCTGCGAAATGGCAGACGGGCGACTTCTCACCGTAACCCGGACTGCCGGCAAAGGCGGCGGTACCCTTACCGTGGCGACGCAACATGGTGAAACAGTTGGAGAGGCTGAGTTCGCCGCGTCACTGGGGTACGTCTCGTCCAACCTCTACCAGAACGTCTTCTCGATCGGGCTGCAGGAGCTGTACGAGGTCGACGTGATGAACCTTGACGAGGTCAAGAACCGCGTCTACGGTGCGGGCCTCGGCGGGGTCTCCGTGTCCGCGTTGCATGAGCGCTTCGAGAAGCGCGCCGGCGAACGCTACACAAAGGGCGGCCAGAAACAGCGTATAAAGCAGCTTGCAGCAGATATCGGCGGACTGAATCGGACCCTCCAGGTGCAGCGCGGTCAACTGGCACAGTACGACGGGATGAAGGTGCACCGCGACCAGTTGCAGCAGGATGCCGATGCGCTGTCAGCACGACTTCCCCGGATGCAGGCGGAACTGGAGAATCTTAAGACTCGACAACACCTCTTCCCTACGTTCAGCAGAATG
Source organism: Dehalococcoidia bacterium (assembly GCA_007129495.1). Lineage (GTDB taxonomy): Bacteria > Chloroflexota > Dehalococcoidia > GIF9 > AB-539-J10 > SKVJ01. The sequence continues at coordinate 17,819 of SKVJ01000018.1, forward strand.
CAGGAGGCCGAAAGAGAGTCCCGACAGATGGGCGACCTGCCGGACATCCCCGACGCTGCTCTCATGGAACTCGATGAGCGACTGCGAGCAGTCGAGAGCCTCGAATCACGTCTGGAGCAGGACCGCGAACAGCTTCGCCTCAGGCAGGCGGCATACGACCGCGTCAGGTACGATCCGGCCATCATCCAGTGCGGTCCCGAGGTGCGATGGCTGTCGCAGAATCTGGCGGGCTATCGTGCCACCCTTCGAGACCTGCCACTGGTGGAGAGAGAGCTGCTGGAGGCAACAACGCTGTCTGCCAGAGAGGTCGCCATCCTGGGAGAAGGATGGACGGCGGACCAGGTACGTGCCTTCTCACTAACCACTGCAAAGAATGACGCTCTTGAGCAGGCGGCAGCCCGCCTCGGGGAATGCAGTTCTTCGCTGAGTACATGGCAACAGAAACTCGAGATGCACAGGGATCATGTCCGGGCGTCGCAGAGGCGGCCGGGGTTTTCCGGCAGCTTCCGGATCGTCGGCCTCGGCCTGGCGGTGCTGGCAGGTGTTGCGTGCGTTCTCGCGCTGCTCGACGGCCACGTTCCCATCGCCGTACTCACCGGAGTGACCGCCGCTCTTATCGCGGTCGCATCTCTGCGAATACCCACAGCAACATCGGACCTGAATGATCCGGCAACCCTCGAGATTGAATCCGAGGTGAAGCTTCGGCAGGAAGCCCTTGAGCAGTCAACGGCCGGCTGGCGCGCTGCTCTCGAGTCCGCGGCTCTCCCCGCGTCACTCTCTTCTGCGGCGAAAGACGAATTCCTACGGCGGATTGACAGGCTGGGTGTGGAACTCCGGCACATCAACAGCCTTGAGTCGCAAGCAGACAGACTGCGCCAGTCGAAGGGAGCGGTGGAGGAACGATACGCTCAAGTTGCAGCGGCACTGCGGGAATCGCCGACGAGTGGCGACATGGCGTCTCAGATAGAGGAGCTGTCCGATCGGCTTGAGAACACCGCAGCAGAGAAGGTCAGGAAGGATACTCTCGAGGAGGACATACAGCAACGAGCCGACGAGATCCGGCTGCTCGAGGAACACAAGGTCGCGGAATCATCCCGCCTCGCGGATTATCTGCACGCCTGGCACGTCGCTTCCGAGGAGGAGTTCAGGGAGAGATATGCACGTAGCGTGCGGCAGCGGGAGCTGCGCAGAGTCAGAGGTGAGAACCTGAAGCTGATAGAGGATGAGGTCGGGACTGGCGAGAACTGTGACGAATTCTTGCGGTCGCTCGCCGCGACCACGCTCGATAACATTCGACTCGCGCGAGCCGAACTGGAACAGAAGGTACACCACATGCAGGAGGAGATCACCAGCATGGCGAGCGAGATGGGCGCCCTTGACACGAAACTGCAAACGCTGGTGTCGACTGACGACCTGGTCCTGAACGAGACCGAACTTGAGACGCTGAAACAGCAGCTTCAGGACGCGTACCGCGAATGGCTCACGGCGCGCATCGCCCTGAAAGTGATCGATGCGGCAGTGTCGCGCTATGAGGAAGAGCGACAACCCGCGGTGATCCGGCTTGCGCAGACCACGTTCACGACCATGACGAACAGCCGTTACGAAAAGCTGCTCAAACCGCTCGACAGTGACGAACTGCAGTTGCGCGACGTGAGCGGAACGCAGAGGACTGTCGGCAGTCTGAGCCGTGGGACACGCGAACAACTGTACCTGGCGATGCGCCTAGGGCTTATTGAGCAGTACGAGCAGAGCGCGGAGCCGCTGCCGGTCATCATGGACGACATCATCGTGAACTTCGATGACACTCGTGGGCCTCTCGCCGTACAGGCGCTCGCGGATTTCGCCAGAGACAGACAGGTCATCGTCATGACCTGCCACGACAGCACGCGACAGCTTTACCGCGATGCAGGCGCCAACGAACTGACGATAGAGCGGAACGACACTCCAACCTGACCTCGGAAGCGCATCATGCAGACCTCGCATACATAAGAAAGGCCCGCATTGCTGCGGGCCTTCCACTCCTATGTAGATTCCGGACTTCTCTCTTCACAAGCACACCGGAAAAGGAGTGCATCGTTGCACGACGACTACTAGACCATCTCCTGCTCAATCATGTCCCACTCCTCATTCAGCACCGCATTCACGACCACATTGTTCGCAACGGTGATGTGCGCTTCGTGTGAAGTGATGACCGGCAGCACCGCCTGTCCGGTACGGTCGCCATATCCCGAATGTCTACTCTGGAATCGGAACACGAAAGTCCATGTATATGTCTCTTCCGCTGGGCGCACTTCTACCATTTCGAGGGTTTCGGGAATGCCATCAAACACGAATGTGGGGCTACTTTGGATGAAGGTCTCGGCTGCCTGCTGTGCGCCCACTTCGGTGACGACAAATGCCTGTGCCATCATGTCCCAGCGGCCGTCCATTATTGCCTCTGTTACCTGCATCTGCTCGACAGTGATAAGCGCCGTATGAGGTGTGATGACAGTTAGGAGCGGTTCGCCCGTCCGATCACCGTACCCGGCATATCGACTGTCAAACTCAATCTCGATGACCCAGCTGTATGGAGGCTCTGCCTCCCTGACATCAATCACCGTAAGGGTTTCCTCTATTCCATCGAATCTAAAGGTAGGAGAGTTGCGAACGAACTGGACAGCAAGGTCAGATGCCAGTTCGGGAGTCATCTGCTGAAGACTGGTGTCCTCAGCCACGATGCCCCCAACACCTCTCACACTACCTTCCCAGTACCATCCAAGCGTGGGACTGCTCATTGTGACGTCGTACGAAACACTGTCGGGCTCCACAATTGCCCAGGATACTCCCGCGTTCCAATCATCTGAGCTGAAATACTTTCGGGCAACCCCGAGCAGCGGAGTCCCCTCCTCTTCCAGGACTTCGATATCTTCAACCGTCCAGATGATTCCGGGATCGGGAGCTTCTTCAGGATAGTTCTCCTGCAACCAGAACAGCGCAGCTTCTAAAGCCTCCTCCGCATCCAGAAACCACTGTTCTGGCCCGGGATCATCCGGCACACATGCCGCAATCAGAAGTGTCGCCACCACGGGAACGGACATCAGCAACATCGCTCTCTTCTGCCTCATTTTTCCCCTCCATTCGACTGAGCAACGCAGCCTCCCTACGTCAGTTTGATACTAGCAACTTGTACGACGCGCCCGCAAATCTGTCACAGCCCTGTCCAGGGAACATATTGTCCTCGGTTTGGTGTCACACCACGGGCGGAGTCACCTCCCGCCATCGTCGAAGTGTCAACTCGGCTCATGACGTTCCGTCATGAGACTATGACCACGACCCGGCTCACTGCAGACACACGAAGTGACGGAACCTGAACCTGCTCTTCGACCAGAGGGACAGTTGAAATCTGCTCGACGGCCGCAAATATGCAAGGAGTCCTGCTACACATTGGCGAACGACTACCTTCTCACCCGAAAGGAATTCACTTCGTCCGCTCATCATAAGCCGACCGATCACTGGAGCACTCGTCAAACAATTCCGCCCGCGCGTGCAAGGTCGTCGTTCTGATATCCTTATTCGGGAGTAACCTCTTCCGTGGAGTCGCGTTCAATGGTTCATCCGCATGGGTCCGGGCGGCCCCACAAGTACAAGGAGGATTTATGAAGCTGCCAGAGCCACGAGACAGGAGCGACATATCGCTTGAGGAAGCGATCTCCAGGCGCCGGTCTGTACGAGCCTACAAGTCAGGTCCTCTGACGCTCAACGAGATGGCGCAACTGGTGTGGGCCGGTCAGGGCATAACCGGTCAGGACCATGTGCGCGTTGCTCCCTCGGCTGGAGCCACCTATCCCTTGGAGACTTACGTGTGTGTAGGAGATGTAGTCGCACTTGAGCCCGGGGTATATCGCTACAACCCGGGGAACCATTCATTGTCCATTGTCAAGGAGGGAGAACTGCGAAGCGACCTGTCCGAAGCATCTCTCAATCAGTCGTTTGTGCGTGATGCGGCCCTCGTAATCATCTTCTCCGCCATCTACGAACGAACTACCGGGAGTTACGGGGAACGCGGAAGGATGTACGTCCACATGGATGTCGGGCACGCAGCGCAGAATGTGCTGCTGCAATCCACCGCCCTCGGACTCGGGGCAGTGCCCGTTGGTGCTTTCCGCACCCGAACCGTCGCTGAATTGCTCGGGTTGCCCGAGACCGAAGTGCCTCTATACCTGCTTCCCGTTGGGAGGCTCTAGGTGCAGTCACCTCAGGTTATCGTAGTCATGGTAACGACCTCTGGGGAAGAAGAGTCGCAGCGCATCGCGCGCCTTCTTCTGGACCGCCATCTTATTGCCTGCGCCAACATAGCCCCCAGTGTGCGCTCAATCTTCCGATGGCAAGGCCTCAATGAGGACTCCGAGGAATCGCTCCTCATTCTCAAGTCAACTACCGACGCCCTCCCCAGTCTCAAAGACTGTATAATGCAGCACCACAGTTATGAGGTAGCTGAGGTCATTGCGTTGCCAGTCATGGGGGGCAGCGAGGACTATCTCTCCTGGGTCGCAGCCGAAGTGCGTCCTGACACGCGTAGCGACAACTCCTGATGGCCCGTTGACGGAAGAATAAGTCCTACCTACACTATCCTTTGCAGTCCGGCACCTTGATACTCTGCCGATTCTTCCGCAGTCTTCTCATAGCAGCCTCGAAACCGATTTCGAGAAGCAAAAGGAGTGATTACAAATGGAGTTCAAGAACGATACACAACTCTTCGACACTATTGAGCAGAAGCTCTACTCCTCAGTGGTGTCGGACATACTCGACCAGCTTGGTTACCGAAATCAGGCCATGCGTGCCGATATCAATCCGGTCTGGCCGGGGGCTGTGGTCGCCGGCAGGGCACACACACTTCTAAGTGCCGATATCTACGAAGTGAAAGATAATCCTTATGAACAGGAGATTGCGGCAGTCGACTCCCTCAAACCGAATGACGTACTGATCGCAGGCACGAACTGCTCCACCCGCACTGCTTTGTGGGGTGAATTACTGTCAACCGCCTCCCGTGGTCGGGGCGCACGAGGGGCGATTATCGACGGCTACACGCGTGACGTCGCGTTTATTTCCGAAATGAAATTCCCGGTATTTGCTACGGGCACCAGGCCTCTCGACTCGAAGGGTAGAAGCATCGTGCTGGAATATGGGCGCCCGGTGATGTGTGGCGACGTATTAGTGCACGAAGGAGATATCGTGCTGGCGGACATCGATGGGGTTGTGGTGATACCACGCCAAATCGAGGAAGAGGCAATCGCGCTGTCTCTTGAGAAAGCAGGCGCTGAAGACACCGTGCGGGAAGAACTTCTCAAAGGCGCGCTACTCGGAGATGTCTTCAGGAAATATGGTGTCCTGTAGGCATCATAATGCCCGTGGTGCAAGGTATTCCAGAAGTCTAGGCACTTAAGGAGGAAGACCGTGAAGATCACCAAGGTTGAGGCAATTGAACTACGGCTACCCGAGGATCAGATCGAGGACAAGTGTTCATCCGGTCAGGATGCACTGATAGTGAAGATACACACGGACGAAGGTCTCACCGGGATCGGGGAGATTGACTCGTCGTCTCGTGTGGCCAAAGCGGCAATAGAAGCGCCCTTCAGTCATAGTGTAACCTCTGGATTGGCCCGGCTGCTCATCGGCGAGAATCCTCTGGACATGCGCGTGCTTCAGGAGAAGATGTATCAGGCGACCTTCTACTACGGACGGCGCGGCGTGGTGATTCATGCGATGGGTGGCATCGATATGGCTCTGTGGGATCTTGCGGGCAAGTACTACGGAAAGCCGATTCATCAGCTTCTTGGGGGGACATTTCACAGGAAGATACGTGCCTACGCCAGCATCCTCTTCGGCAGGGACGGGAACGAGACGGCCGAGATAGGCCGAAGGTGGGTTAGCGAGGGGTATACAGCGGTCAAGTTCGGCTGGGCGCCGATGGGACAGGGGGAGAAGATAGATATCGATCTTGTTGATGGTGCACGACGCGGGGTAGGTCCGGACAACGATGTGCTCATCGACGCCGGCTGTTGCTGGGATACGCTCACGGCAATCAGGCGGGCACGCCAGTTCGAGGAATTCGGCATCATGTGGCTTGAGGAGCCCCTGCAGCAGGACAACCTGGAGGGGTATATGCAGCTTAGCAGCATGTCGCGGATCCCAATCGCCGCGGGTGAGGGAGACGCAGGCAGGTTCGCATGGAAAGACCTCGTCGATCGTGGTGGCATTCATATTGCCCAGATCGATCTTGCACGAAACGGGTTCACCGATTCGATGCGCATTGCGGACTACATCGAAGACAAGAGTCTGCGCGTCGTCAACCACTTCTACACCACCGGCATCAACCTCGCTGCAGGACTGCACTTCCTCGCCGCACGCAAGTCCACCTTCATCCTGGAGTACTGCGTCGAGGAGACGCCGATGCGCTGGGACGTGACCAAACAGAAGATGAAGATCGATAGCGAGGGATATGTGCAGGTACCCGAAGGACCAGGACTGGGCATCGACCTTGATGAAGATACGGTAGACAGGTTCCGCATATCCTGAAGCGGAACGAAGAAAGGAGAAGGAGAATGGCACTAGAGGCGATCATGTTCGACGCCGCCGACAACACCGCGGTTGCCCTCACGGACCTTCCTGAGGGTAAGACGCTCAAGCTCACTGCGGGCGGCGAGACAAGAGAGGTTACCCTCATCGAACCCATCACGTACCAGCACAAGTTCAGCACGATGCCCATCGGCAAGGGCGACAAGGTTCTAAAGTACGGCCAGGTGATAGGCGAGGCAACAGCCGACATCAAGTCTGGCGAACACGTACACATCCACAACATGGCAGGCCTGCGAATCAAGGCTGCCGGCAAGGCGTGAAAGGAGCAGCGAAAATGGAATTCTGGGGCTTTCCTCGACAGAATGGCAGCGCAGGTACGAGGAACTATATAGGCGTCATTTCAGCCGCCGCGTGCTTGAATGACCCGGCAACATGGATAGCGAACGCGGTCGATGATGCGAAGCTTTTCACTCACAAACAGGCGTGCGGCCTCATATCTCCAGATAAGGAAGTCGTCGAAAGAACACTCGTCAATCTTGGAAGGAACCCCAACCTCTATGGTGTGCTCATCGTCGGACCCGACTGCGCAGACTCCGATCCCGACAGCATCGCAGGGCGTATCGCTCAGGCAGGCAAACCCGTTGACGTGTGCAAGGCACATACCGAGGGCGGCGTTATGGTCGCCGTCCAGCGAGGTATCGATACCGTCCGAAAGATGGCAGCCGATGCATCTCGCATGCGCAGGGAGCCTATGCCCCTGTCGAAGCTGCGCCACGGTGTTGAGTGTGGCGGTTCGACGCCCCTGTCAGGGGCGGTAACGAACGCGGCGCAGGGACATGCGCTCGATCTCGTCATCAAGCACGGCGGGAACGGTGGCTTCAGCGAGACCCCTGAGATCATAGGTGCCGAGCACCTGATCGCCGCACGGGCTATCAACAATGAAGTCGGCCAGAAGATGCTTAAGGTTGTGCACGACTTCGAAGCATGGCTGATGAGGGCCGGACTGGACTTCCTCAAGGCCAACCCGGATGGCCAGAACGTCGAGGACGGTATCAGCTCCATCGAAGAGAAGGCTCTTGGAGGCATGCACAAGGGCGGCACCACTCCGCTTACCGAGGTCGTCGACTATGCCGAGGTTCCCGAGGGCAAGGGAATGTGGTTCATGAATACTCCAGGGAACGACCTGATGTCCGTCACCGGACTGGCAGCCGGAGGCTGCAACATCATCACGTACTCCACGGAAGGAGCCTGCCCGTACGGATTCCCATGGGTCCCCGTCATCAAGATGACTGCACGCAAGGATCACTTCCGGAAGTTCCCCGACACGCTCGACTACCTCGTCGACGTCGATGATGCTATTCTCAACATCGATGCCGTGGCTGAGGATCTGTTCAAATTCATGATTGAGGTTGCTAATGGCCGCAAGGTACAGAGCGAGATTCTGGGCTATACCTGCGCGCAGGACATCTGGCGCAGAGTGCCGGCAACCTAGATTCTACTTCAGGACGGACGAAAAACGGGGCGGCAACCTCATGAGGTTGCCGCCCCGTCCATTACATTGTGCGCTTCCTACACCAGGCCCCAATCGCGGTATCCCTCCCTCATCAAAGCCAAGTACTCCTGCGACGGCGGGTTCTCAGGATCCCGCCTCTTCTTGTAGTAGGTAACCGCCTCAATAGCGTCTCCAAGATCGTTGAACACAATCACGTTCATCCGGTCATACTCCGTCGCGTATCCCTCATACCGATCGAGTGCACGCAGGCAGGCGGCATCGATCTCGTACACGCCGCCAAGCACCTGCTGGCCCTTCTGCAATCGTATGGTCGCAGTACCCCCGCTCCTGCTTCTTGTCCCGCCGGTGAATACCAAC
>SKVJ01000040.1 GCA_007129495.1 Dehalococcoidia bacterium
CAAGATCAAGATGCTCAAGAGGACTTCATACGGGCTCAGAAACGTGGAGGTGTACCGAAGAAAGATGCTCCTGGCCTTTACCCCACTCCCTGCCGCTTTCCACACACTTTGACAAAGAGCCTACCTTTCAGCTTCGAAATTCATATCAACTAACGTGGTGGGACACGCAACATCGAGACTATCCGGAGGAATACGGGCGCCCGCTATAATATGGAGGTCGAACCTGTAAGAGTGACTCGTCAGCACAAGCACCTCAATGGACCAGCTAGTCAGACCCACCCCGAGTCAACCCCGGATATCGAGCCAACGTGAAGCTTGCTCTGCTCAGGACTGAAAATCCGCAATACCACCAGACGGCACGCACACGCGATTCTGATATCTCACACTGCCCGCCGGCCGACTATGCACATTGGTCTGGCGTCCGGTTCCACTCACGCACCTGCATAGGGACCATCTGGAACCGAATTACGATCACTCATATACTCTCGGCACGCGTTTCCCGATTCCCGTTACAACCTCATAATTAATGGTACCGATGATAGAGGCGAGTTCTTCAACAGGCAGGTTGGGTCCGAACAGAATGACATCCTCTCCCGGCTGCACATCCCCTATGGATGAAACATCAATCATGCACATATCCATAGCAACCCGTCCTAAGAGAGGAACCCGCTGCCCTCTAACCAGCACGTGGGCTTTGTTGGAAAGATTGCGTCGATACCCATCTGCATATCCGGCAGGAAAAGTCGCAACGATCGTATCTCTGTCAGCCACAAAGGTTCGGCCATAGCCGACAGGGGTACCTGGAGTCACGGTTTTCACCTGACTGATCTGAGTCACGAAACGCATGGCCGGTCGAAGCAGCACGCTGTGACTGACGTCTGTCGAGGGATACAGTCCATAGATCATGATCCCCGGCCGTACCATGTCGAAATGCCCTTCAGGAATATCAAGCACTGCTCCACTGTTTGCCATGTGTCGTATGGGGACAGAGATACCTGCGGCCATGAGAGCACGAAGCACCTCCTCAAAACGCCTGATCTGTGTGTACGAGAAGGATTTGTCAGCCTCATCGGAACACGAGAAGTGGCTGTACACGCCATTCAAAATGATGTTGGGGCACGCGACCACACGGCGCGCAAAGGCCACGACGTCATCAGGCGCAAGCCCAATCCTCCCCATGCCCGTATCCACCTTGATGTGCACACTGGTTTTAACGGAACGCTTCCGTGATTCCTGGTCAAGCGCCTCCAGCAATTCGACCGAGCATACCGTCTGTTCCAGATCAGCGGTGACAGTCTTCCATGCCTCGCGCGGCTGGATCAATCCGAACACCAGTACTGGACACGCTATCCCTCCAGCTCTTAAATCCTGCCCCTCTTCCGGAATCGCCACTGCAAGGGAGTCCGCTCCACTGTTGAGCGCAGCGTGGCTAACCTCCAGCGCGCCGTGGCCATAGCCATCCGCCTTGACCACCGCCATCAGTCTCCGGGAATCTCCGATCCTCTTCCTGATCCCCGAGATGTTGTGCCGAATAGCCCCAAGATCGATGACGGCTCTCGTGGCCCGCACGGTTTCAGTCTGCAGCTCTTCTTTGTCCACCTGCACCAGGCCTCCTTCTTTACGAAGCGCGATGCACTATCCGATTAAGCTCGGATAGCACGCAACGGCGTTGAGAATAGTCTAGCAGGACTCGTTCAGGCCGGATAGATTAGCCACCACGTGACCCTGGATTGTCGCAGGACGCGCTATCCAGGGCAGCGTTGTTGTTGCGGATAGAAACCGCGGAGGCCTGCATTCGCTGCGACCGCCGCAACCGCAATCACTGCTATAGCACCATGAGACTACACTTGAGGAGCAACAGGAGGAACAGTGACTAACGTTATTATCTGTGCAGTCCGGGACGGATCCCAAGGCCGAGGAAAGGGAGCATGCAGTCTGCATGCAATGGCACGCCGCTGTCAGTCTATTCTTGACGTTCGCCTGGACACTTCTATTCCATCGAACCCATACCTCGCAGAAGTCTTGGAGGCCCGCAACCACATTCGTGTGGGACGATACGGCGGAGCGACGCCTTATGCCTGCCACGGTAGCCATGAGGTCAACACATGGATAATTGCATAGGGTTATGCCTGCTTGGAGACATCTACGAATACCGGGGCTCCAAGGGAGGGAATGAGAAGACTCCGGCGATGCGGCGGCAGTCCCAACACGAGTTCAAGCTATACTATTCTCGCCAGGGTATGGGCAGTCTCCCGGTCGCAACCAGCCATACCGCAAACAATGCAAGTCCGATCCAGCCACTGACACTGGCAAGCGTGCCACCCCACACCATGTCGACGCCCGGTACGAGGAACAGCATCGGAAGCCCTGCTGTGGCATTGACGGATCCGTGCGCGAGAGCGGGCGCCCACGGACTCCTCGTTGCGAAATAGAGCCAGCTGAGAACAACTCCCAGCAGCACACACCATCCTACCATCAGGAATATTCCAAGTACCGGCCGCCCGGGGTAGTTGTGCCCCTGCAGGATGATCGGAGCGTGCCATAGCCCCCATATCACGCTGCTGATCAGTATGGCGCGGCACTTACCGAGTTCCTCAAGCCGAGGCAACAGGAAGCCACGCCAGCCTAGCTCCTCTCCCATAGCGCCAAGCACCACATTGATCAGCGGGGCGAACGTGAGTGCAGATAGTATCTGCACGAACACTATGAGCGTGACAGGCACTGCTGTTGCCTCGTCAGGTAGAGCTTCCCTTACTATGGCGAATGTAGTATCGAATATGCCCACTCCGAACAGGAGCGTGAAGCCGAGTGCGGCCACAGACAGTGCCGGAGGCAGCAACCAGGCCCAGGCATAGAACCGCCGCGGCCCAAGTCGCTTCAAGTTCAATGAAGAAAGGCTCTCGCGTGCAATGAAGCGAATGACGACAATCGCCGCTAATCCAGGCCCGAACATCGCCAGCATCCATGCCACGCCCGCTGAGCCCGGAACTGCGAGGGGAAGCAGGAACAGGGGCCACGAAAAGGCGACAGTAAGTATCACGAACCAGGTTACATTTCGTTTCTGAGTCACCGGATACTCCTCTTAGCAGTACAGACAGGACCGTCCGTTTCTGCTTGGGGCTCATCGGTCAGTACGCCATACCCCGCAAAGAGGTTGTAACCGTCCTTGTGCAGAATAGACCAGCCACACCGTGCGCGCGAAGTCCCTCATCAGTGAACAACTCCATAACTACCGGATTGAAGCACTCGAACCGCACCGATCCAACAAAGGAATCCCTTACAGGGACCCGCGGTGCTGTAGTTTCAAATCCGGAAATCTTCATCGAACTGTCTCCTCGTGCCTCATGACGCGTCGCCTGTCGACTCTGAACCATGCCTTCTGCACAGTGGAGCGCAGTATAGCAGGCCGATGGATGGATAGACCGGACCCAGACGACAATACCTCTGCTCTGATACCATTGGCGTCTGACGACAGGAACAGACTACGGGCACGTAAGGAGAAACCACGATGCGATACGGGTCAGGCAGGTTCCAATATGAGTTGGTCCCCGGTTGGGCGCAGGTACCAGACGGTTGGTCTTTTGTCGACATAGGAGGCATTGCCATCGATGGAGAGGACAATGTCTACGTGCTCAGTCGCAGCGAGTATCCGGTACTGGTGTTCAACAGTGATGGCAGGATGCTGCGCCACTGGGGGGAGGAGTTCTTCCGCCGGGCCCATGGAGCCCGCCTTGCGCCCGACGGCTCCCTATTCTGCACGGATGATGGCGACCATTTCGTCGCACAGTTCAGTCCGAAGGGCGAACACATTATGACGTTGGGAACAAGTGGGATGCCGTCCGACACGGGATATCGGCATACTTGGGACGTCTTTCAGAGCACCTCAACCATCGCTTATGCAGGCCCACCTTTCAACCGCCCCACCGGGGCAGCGATTACATCGAACGGCGACATCTTCATTTCTGACGGCTACGGAAACTGCAGGATACATAGATTCGATGCGGCAGGTACGCTGCAGCATTCCTGGGGTGCACCGGGAGGAGAGCCAGGGCACTTCCGATTACCCCATGATATCGCGCTTGATCGTATGGGTCGTCTTCTGGTCGCCGACCGTGAGAACAGCCGTATACAGCTTTTCGACCACACAGGCATGCTTCTGGGAATATGGCACGATGTGATTCGCCCGACCGGTATCGGCATTGACGCCGATGGGCTCATATACGTCTCCGAACTTTGTTTACGCATAAGCGTGTTCAACCCGGATGGCGAGCTGCTGGTTCGCTGGGGCAATTCTAGTACCGACAGGGATCAGGCGCTCTTCCTGGCACCGCATACTGTCGCCATCGACTCACATGGAGATGTCTACGTGGGTGAGGTATCGAAGACGCACGCGGGCACGGACAGAGGTGCAGATACTATTCACAAATTTCGCAGAATTAGATGAGCATCGCCAGATAGCAGACATCACCGACAACACTTATCGCAGCAGGCGCATTTCCCGTTCTGCAGTGACTTCAACCTGTCGCACACTCTCCGAGGCACCGGAAGAGTGTTTCTTACGCGGGGCCGGTTTGACGCTTCCGAAGTATGACACTACTCTTCCATTGATGCGTCGACCTCGAAGTGCAGTGTATTTCTTCCTGTTGTGCACCATGTCAGTTATTCTGAGCGGCATGGCGCTGGCCTGCGCTCCGCCTCCCCCGAGTCTCTCTCCCTTTGACGAGGCGGTCGAGATGCAGACTCGCGTGTATGAGGGACAGGCACTCTCGTCCGTGGAAGACTTCCGCGAGAACTCCATCGCAGGACCTCGCCACATCGACCCAGATCGCTACTCCCTCCGCGTCACCGGACTTGTCGAGAACGAACTAATCCTGACTTATGACGCCATTCTCACCAGATATGCGAGCACGAAGAAGCTGGCAAGACTGCAGTGTATCGAAGGGTGGGATGTCACTGTACTCTGGGAGGGCGTGCTCGTCCAGGATCTGCTGGAGGATGCAGCGATGACTCCCGAAGCTGAGATAGTCATATTCCGCGCTGCGGACGGCTATAGTACGTCACTGTTCATAGACTATCTCTACGAGAACGACATTATCATGGCACACAGCATGAACGACGTGACACTGCCGGCTGAACTCGGCTTCCCATTCCAGCTTGTCGCCGAGAGTAAGTGGGGCTACAAATGGATCAAGTGGATCACCTCTGTCGAAGTGTCGGACGATGTATTCCACGAAGGTTACTGGGAACAGCGCGGCTTCTCCGATGTTGCCGACGTAGAAGACCCTTTCCTTTCGTAGATATCACCAGGAGTATTACCTCCGGGCGCGAACGCAAACTTGACCGCCTGTCAGTGTCCCGCCAGGCGGGCCACGGCATCATCAAGCCACTGCAACCAGTCAGGCTACGTCGCTTCGAGACATGAATGGAAGCAAAGCAGACGATTCCACAGTGAACGGTGGTATTCTCACGGCAAGACGACACACAATCACGCTGACAGCCATTCTTACTCATGGGCTCTCAGGATGGAAGGAACGAGTCATCCGGTTACAACTCACGCGCGCTTCGCACGCAAGCCGAACACCGTACAGGCCATCATGCCTGCTATTCCAGATACAAATTGGAGAAGAGCTCCCAGGGTTTCATGCAGGTGCTTCCCACCACATGAGTCGTCACTCACCGACAGGCTGGGGTAGTTGCTCATCGCTGAATCGCTCGATCTTGAAGAAGACAGGTCGCAAACCGTCAGTACAACACTGAACAGCGGTCCCTTTTTCTTCACAGAATGGATAGTCACCACCGAACCGGAGGTGCGTTATGTCACGTTGAATGTCGGCATAAGCCCAGGAACAGAAGCCTTCGGGACAAGAGCCGTCCTCGGGTACTATGTACACATCTCCTACGTTACAACGGGGACAGGACTCCTCAAAAGTCGCATGGACAGGCGGACTATCTCCGAAGAGGTCATGAGTAGACAGTTTTCTGATAACAGTAATTATGAGTTTGCTTCGCATGATACTTCCTCCTAACGTCATCAAGCCAGGTGCCGCAATGTCAAGAGTACACTACGCATTATACGATGCCCGGATTGCCACGACAAACCGCTTCGATCATCGTAAACGCTTCGAATGGAAACCCATCCGTCCTCCGGAACACCACCACACAACGACCTCATGAGACGTCGCGAGTCACTATGACATCAACACCCGAGCCTAGAACATCAGATAGTACGATGTCACCGACCGTGACAGGCTGACTCACCCGCAGTTTCCTGATTTCCCTCAGTGCATCATCAATCAGTGCTTTCGGAATGGGTCTGGCAGTTCGCACGGGAACCATTCGTACCGAGAGGTTACCTGACGGGACAGTAGTGGTGAGAATCCGTTCGGGCTGTTCAACTTCAGCCAATACATAGTCGTGTCCCCTACGACATCCATAACCCTCAATCAGTACAGCCTTGCCTCCTTCAACGGTTACAGTCACCGTGCAACCGGTCGGGCACTCAATACACGTGAGATTTCTAAACATTGCCCAGCGCACCTCCACCCGCGGACAGATAAGCTGCCGCCTGCCGGCCGGCAAGTGCACTATCACGAGTAACCGAGTCCACGATGTCATAGACCCGGAAAGCGTTGCCACAGACGAACAAACCAGGGATTGATGTGTAGTTAAGGTCACTCGATATAGGTGTGTTGGTCTGTCTGTTCATTTCCACTCCCGCCATCTCTATCAGTTCGTTTTCCGGGATGAGACCGACTGACACCAGCACCGTATCACAAGCGAGCGAAAACCTTGACTCGACCATCTCCCGTCCAACTTCATCAACCGGCACCATGTCTACGCCCTCAACGCGATCCCTCCCATGGATGCGACATACCCGATGCCCAAGGTAAAGGGGTATTCCGAAATCATCAAGGCACTGAACTACATTACGTAGTAGGCCCGTCGGGTGCCTCTGAATCTCAACTACGGCTTCGACTCTCGCACCCTCGAGCATGAAACGCCTCGCCATGATGAGTCCTATGTCGCCGGAACCGACAATAACCACCTTCGTGCCAGGCAGCAGTCCTTCGATATTAATCATCTTCTGCGCAAGTCCTGCCGAAAACACACCAGCCGGCCTGGTACCCGGAATCTGAATCATCTCCCGGGTCCGCTCGCGGCACCCGGTGGCCATTATGAGCGCTCTGGCCTTCACGGTCTGGATCTCGCCTGGTTTGAGGTACGTCAGAATCTTGCCAGGCTTCAGTTCAGCAACGAATGATCCCGTGCTAACCTCGACCTCGGGAGACTCACACACACTACGAATGAACCGATCTGCGTACTCCGGACCCGTAAGAACTTCTCCGAAATGTACGAGCCCAAAGCCGGGATGCACGCACTGATTCAGAATTCCCCCCAGGTACTGATCCCGCTCCAGCAGAAGGATGTCCGTTACTCCACTAGCCCGCGCAGCCAGAACTGCAGCCATGCCGGCCGGACCACCCCCTACGACTACCAGTTCACGCTCATTCATCGCTTCGATCCGCGACCACGATTTCGGAACCTTTGCCCCTCTTGGAAATCGACGTGATAGGCCTGTCAGTTTTCTCTGACAATATCCGCATGATACGGCAGGTGCAGAAACTGCCATGACAACGCCCCGCGCCTGCTCGAGTCCGGAACTTGACCCCGTCAAGGGTTGTTGCTCCTACGGCGATGGCCTGCTTAACCTCGCGCAGCGACACAGTCTCGCAGCGGCACACAATCTCGGCGCACTCGGGATCCTCCCGCACCACCCGCTTGGCATCCTCGAGGGGCATCGCGAGAAGATGGACAGCACGTTGTTTTCTGCCGTGACGCTGAGTCTTTGGCCTCATCCCCAGACCTGCGCACTCCAGCAGCCAAGCCACATACTTGCCTATCGCAGGCGCTGCGGTGAGCCCGGGAGACTGTATTCCCGCGACGTTTACAAAACCCGGCACTTTCTTCTCATGTCGGATTACGAAATCGTCCCCCGCAGTCGGGCGCAATCCCGCAAAATAGGCGATTATGTCAGCAGGGTCAATTGATGGTACAAGCCTCTGAGCTACCCGTAACACCTGGCACAGCCCCTCGTCAGTTGTCGACAGGTCTTCCTTATCCTCAATTTCGTACGCAGTTGGACCGATCATCGGATTGCCATCCGACGTTCTGGTCACGAGGATACCCTTTGAGTCTGGTGTCGGTACTGGAAACAGCAAGTGGCGCGTGAGATAGCGGCGCTTCTTGTCCAGTATGTACTCCTCTCCCTTGCGCGGACTGATCCTAAGGTCGTCCAAACCCACCATCCCGGACACAACATCCGCATACAGTCCCGCGCAATTGACTACGTACCTGGTGCATATTTCCCCGTGTGTAGTAGAAAGTACGAATCCGGACCCTTCCTGACAGATGATCGAGTCAACCCGGGTAGACGTACGCACTTCTACACCGTTCAACTCAGCTTCACCAGAAAGCGCATACACCAACCGGTAAGGACTTATGATGCCTGCCGTAGGTGCAAGAAGAGCTGCCACAGCGTCGGGGCTCAAATTTGGTTCGTTATCCCTGAGCCACTGTCGGGAAACCACCTCGAGTCCGGACACATCGCAGTCTTCAGCTTCCTGCTTCAGTTGCCAAAGATGCGCAATCTCAGTTTCATTAAATGCGACGATGAGTTCCCCGACTTCCTTGAAATCCAGGTCGAGTGTTCCTGCCATTTCGCGTATCAGACGGTTGCCGAGGACGCACAACCGGGCTTTGAGCGAGTCCGGAGGATTCTGGGTGCCGGGATGAACAATGCCGCTATTCGCCTTCGAGACACCGAATGATAATTCCTCCTCTCGTTCGACCAGAGCGACGTGGAGGCTGTAGTGAGAAAGCTCATAGGCAACCGCTGCACCAACCACACCACCGCCAATGATCGCTACGTCATACATTGATTTCCTGATTGGTACCGCCCCCCTGATTGCAAACCCGTTGCACAGCGTCCAGCCATTCATTGTAGAGTTGCTGCCTTCGTTGTTCACCCATCAGGGGCGTGAATATGCGATCAACCACAAGGGCACCTTCAAGCTGTTGCACACCTGACCAGTACCCGCAACCAAGTCCCGCAAGATAGGCCGCGCCTCGGGCGGTCGTCTCAACATCTCGTGGTCTGACAATTCTCGCACCAAGCATATCTGCCTGAAACTGACACACAAAGTCGTTGGCACTTGCCCCACCATCAACTTTGAGGTCCTGAAGAACAAGTCCCGTATTCTCTGACATAGTGTCGATGACATCCTTCGTCCTGTAGCACATAGCCTCAAGGGCTGCGCGCACTATGTGATTCCTGGTGACACCTCGAGTGATTCCAATAATGGCTCCTCGTGCAGCGGCATCCCAGTACGGTGCACCCAAACCCACGAGAGCGGGCACGAAGTACACTCCCCCATTGTCCGGAGCAGCCTGAGCCATTTGCTGGGAGGCTTCCGCAGACCCAAGCAGGCCAAGCCCATCGCGCAGCCACTGTATGACTGCACCCGCGGTAAATATTGCGCCCTCCAAAACATAGACAGGCGCTCCAGAAGGTTCACAACCGAGTGTGGTGATCAGACGACGGTCTGCAACCGGTCGCTCCGCACCCGTGTTCATAAGCACGAAAGCGCCAGTCCCATACGTGTTCTTCGCCGTGCCGCGACCGAAGCAGGCTTGCCCGAAAAGTGCTGCCTGCTGATCACCTGCGATACCTGTTATGGGTATTCCTGCAGGAAGACCGAATCCTGAGACTGTACTGCCAAATACGCCCGACGATGGTTGCACCACAGGCAAGGCCGACCGTGGTACGCCAAACAGCGAGAGCATCTCTTCACTCCATACGAGGCGCTCAATATCGAACAGCATAGTGCGCGCTGCGTTGGTGTAATCCGTCGCGTAGGCCGCTCCGCCGGACAATTTCCACAACAGCCATGAGTCCACTGTCCCAAATCGAAGGGTTCCCCTCTGTGCACAATTCAGTACGTCGGGGACAGTATTCAGGAGCCATTCAACTTTGGTCGCAGAGAAGTAGGCATCCACGGGCAGTCCGGTGATCCCTCTAATCTTCTCTCGAGCATAACTGTCCTGATTGATCTCAGCGCATCTTGCAGCAGAGCGCCTACATTGCCAGACAATAGCGTTATGAAGAGGTTCTCCACTCGAAGAATCCCACGCAACAATCGTTTCTCTCTGATTGGCAATGCCGATACACGCTATTGACCCGCCGGGCACAATAGACACGGCTTCTGCGATACAGGCAACGACGCTATCCCATATTTCAATGGGATCGTGCTCGACCCATCCGGGCCTTGGGAAGCGCTGGGGAAACTCATGATAGGCGGACGCGATTTGAGTACCGTCGGAGCCATATAACACCGCGCGGCTTCCGGTAGTACCCTGATCAATCACAAGAACATACTGCATCGCACACTATCCGGATCCAGAGCAACTCGAATCCGGAATCAAACGATTTTAGCATTCGCACACTAAGTATGAACATCGTGGGCCACCCCAACGGAATGCCAGCGGCAACCGGGCTGTCATGCGAAGGCCGCAAGACCGGATACGGGAAGTGAGCCAACCAGAACTATTCGAGAAGCCGTCACGACTTCCCGGAGCAGTTTCAACCTCGGGTCATCACTCTTTCCGCCGCTACGCAGAATTGCTCCCACTCACGGAGCTTGAGATCAAGAGCATACCACCCTTTGTCGGTGAGGCAATATGGCCGGCGTAGTGGAATGCCGGAGACTTTCTGCCAGTGGCTTCGGACAAGCCCCTCCTTCTCGAGCCTGCGCAGCGACGAATACACTGTGCTGGCAGCCAAGCAGAAGTAGCCACTGCTTCTGCGCTCTATCTCCCTGGCAATGCTGTATCCATGCATTGGCAACTCACTGATGACGATCAGCACCAAAGGATCGACAACACCACGAAGTAGTTGCTTCACATATGACCTGACTCGAGTGTCTCTCATCAATTAGGATTCTATCATCCCGCCACAACACCCCAGAAACATCCGCTCGCAGAATCGGTTGGGGTCAAAACCAATGCTATAATGATTTGCCATGAGACTCCGAAGCCTTCGCACACACATAGCGCTGCTCATAATAATGTCGGTGAGTCTGCTCGCGGGATGCACTATTGCACCTCCGGACTCACCTCCCAACGCTACACCTCCTTCGACACAGACCCCGGTGCCGAGCGAGCATGTCGACCCCGCCTGGCGTTTCCCCGCTGCGCCGGATGTGCCGCGGGAGACACTTCCATCAATAGTAGATGTCGTACGTGAAGTACGACCGGCAGTTGTCTCGGTCATGACCGAAATGGTGGGATTCGACCTGTTCAGTCAGGCCTATACCCAGGAGGCCGCTGGCTCCGGAATCATTATCGATTCCACGGGCTATATAGTCACCAACAACCATGTCGTTGAACGCGCACAGGACATACAGGTGGAAATGGTGGATGGAACTACGTACGGAGCCAGCATTGTAGGTACCGATGCTTTGACTGACCTCGCAGTCATACGGATAGAGGCAGACGGGTTGCCCTATGCCGCCCTCGGCGTCTCGGACGATCTGGCTGTGGGCGAATGGGTCGTGGCAATCGGCAATGCGCTTGGGGAGGGCATTTCTGCGACGGAGGGTATCGTGAGCAGGTTGGACGTATCTGTCCGGGTGGGCGGCAACACGCTTCGAGACCTGATTCAGACTACTGCGGCCATTAATCCCGGGAACAGCGGCGGGCCTCTCGTCAACATGGCCGGAGAAGTGATTGGTATCAATAGCGTTAAAGTTGCATCCATAGGCGTTGAGGGAATGAGCTACGCTATAGCGATCGACGGAGCTCGCCCGGTTGTGCAGTCGCTCATCACCCAGGGTTACGTCACACGGCCCTGGCTGGGCGTATCACTCTACACAGTGGACCGCTTCACAGCGAGGATCAACCAGCTATCGGTAGATGAAGGCGCGCTCATCGTCGAAGTCAGCGAGAATAGCCCGGCTAGTGACGGGGGTCTGGAGCGGGGTGATGTGATTGTGGAGTTCGATGGCCGGACAATCAGGAACACTGATCAGGTGTTACAGGCCATAATCGACAGTGATGTCGGCGACGTGGTAGAGATCGTTTACGTGCGACAGCAGGACCGCCTGACTACGACGGTGCAGCTTCGGGAGAGCCCCGCACCCTGGGACTAGCAGCCAGCGACGCAACTGCATCAAGCCTGGATGTCAGCACCTCGGTCGCCAACAACGGGAGCCGCAATCCGGCCTATGCTGCCTGCCTGAGTCCAACCGTAAGTTCGTGGCCGTCGAGCTTCAGGGCTTGCACATACACACCATCTGGGGGCATTACATTCTCCAAGCGGATGCTCAGTGTCTCCTGTCTGATGTAATCATCGAACGTCTTGAACACATCCTGAAGAACCGTGCTCCCCACGTAGAACACAACTATGTGATCAGCTATCTCGAGCTGCGCTGTCCGGCGCATCATCTGGAGCCTGCGCACTATCTCCCGGGCAAGCCCCTCGGCAACGAGTTCATCGGATAGTTCCGTCACCACACTTACACGATAGCGGTCATCTCCGGCAACTGCTGTCAGGCCTGATTTCTCAATCTCCAAACCATCAACGAACTCCACAGACTTCACATTGAGTTCATCCTTGAGGTGTTCGCTTAGAGTTGCGACAGCTGCTCTTTCGTCTTGTCCCGGAATTGCCACGATAGCGGTCGCCAGTGGCTGCCTCACCTTGATGCCAGCCTTAGCCCGTGCCGCACGTCCCAGACTTGCCAGGTTCATCACAAGCTCCATGTGGCTGTTCAGGCTCTGGTCAATCTCACCCATGTCCGCTATGGGGAAATCGGTCAAATGCACGCTCTCGACAGCGGCATCATCTATCGATCGCGCGAGGTTCTGGTAGATCTCCTCAGCAATAAACGGTGCAACGGGAGCGAGCAGCTTGATGACCGTCGTCAGGCAGTGGTACAGCGTCTCATGAGCCGCCAGCTTATCGTCGTCGCTCTCGCTCTTCCAGAACCGTCGCCTGCTGCGCCGCACATACCAATTAGAGAGTAAATCGATGAACTCCTCCACGCGGCGGATGGCCTGAGTGAAGCTGTATCCATCCATCGCCCTTGTAACATCCAACACTACCTGATTCAGTTCGGACAAGATCCAGCGATCGAGCTCGGCGAGACTGGTCGGCTGCCGCCGCCCGGGCACGAACTCGTCGATGTTCGCGTACAGGACGAAGAAGGAGTACGTATTCCAGAGGGTCAGAAGGTGACGCCTCATGGTCTCAGAAAGTGCCTGAATCGAGAAACGGTGCGTATTCTCGGGAGGAACTGAGGAGAGCATATACCAGCGCACCGCATCCGCCCCGTACTCGTTAATCACCGTCCACGGGTCGATGATGTTTCCCTTGGACTTGCTCATCTTCTCGCCGTTGGCATCCACGACGTGTCCCAGACAGTGGACGTTCTTGAAGCACGGACCGTCGAATACCATGGTCGATAGTGCGTGAAGACTGTAGAACCATCCCCTGGTCTGGTCGATCGCTTCCGTGATGTAATCAACCGGGAACATCTTAGAGAACAGCTCCTGATTCTCGAATGGGTAGTGCCATTGGGCCCAAGTCATCGCGCCGGAGTCGAACCAACAATCCAGAACTTCAGGTGCACGCCGAGTCCTGCCGCCGCAGTTGGCACAGGCGAATGTGACCTCATCCACGTAAGGGCGATGCAATTCGATGTCATCCCGGTATCCCTCAACGCCGGGCTTGCATGCGAGTTGTGCGCGACTCCCGATACATTCGAATTCACCGCAGACAGAGCACTCCCAAACAGGCAGTGGAGTGCCCCAGTACCGCTCGCGCGAAACGGCCCAGTCTACATTGTTCTCCAGCCAATCACCGAACCTGCCGTACTTGATGTACTCCGGGAACCAGGTGATTTCGAGATTTGCAGAGACCAGTCTGTCCTTCTTGGCTGTTGTCTTGATATACCACGACCGTTTGACGTAGTAGAGCAACGGAGTCGCGCAGCGCCAGCAGAAAGGGTATGTGTGCTTGATCGTCTCGCTACGAAACAATAAGCCGCGTTTCTCCAGGTCATCGACTATGTCAGGATCCGCATCCTTGACAAACTTGCCAGCGAACGGGTAGGTGCCCGTGACCTTGCCTTCCAGATCAACCTGTTGCACAAAGTCAAGCTGCTCACGCATACCTGCTTCGAAGTCAACTTCACCGAAAGAGGGAGCTACGTGCACGATGCCGGTACCATCCTCAAGCGAAACGAAGTCAGCCGTGATCACAGGATACGTGAGCATCTCCGGCCTGGACTGAGCCTCGAATTCTGGCATTGACAGGCGCGGGACACCGTAATCATGCGGATTGAAGAGTGGTTCATAACGCAGTCCAGCAAGCATAGCTCCAGTGATTGCTCCCACTTGCTGATAGCCGGGCACACCAACCGCCGCTACCAGTGCGGCCGCCATAATAAGGTAGTCCGTATCTCCGGCGAGAATCGCATAGTCCGCATCCGGAGCGACAGCGAGTGATGTATTGCCAGGAAGCGTCCACGGAGTAGTGGTCCACGCCAATAGATAGACACTTCTTCCGCCACCGGCCACCAGATCTCTCAACCCGGAAGGTGCAGAAGCGATTGCATCGCACGCGATGCGAAACTTTATGTAGACAGATGGATCCTCGGTATCTTCTTCATATCCGAGAGCCACTTCGTGGGAGCTTAGTGATGTGCCGCACCGTGGACAATGGGGGGTAGTCCTATATCCACGATAGATGAAACCCTGGTCCCAAAGTTGCTTGATAGCCCACCAACCTGACTCAATGTAATCATCTTTCAGCGTGATGTAGGGATCATCCATATCGATCCAGTGTCCGATCCGCTCCACCATCGCTTCCCATCGGCGGATGTACTTGAATGCACTTTCTTTACAGTGCTGGTTAAATGCGGCAACCCCGTAGTCCTCAATCTCTTTCTTAGTCTTGAGACCGAGGCTGTGTTCAACTTCAAGCTCCACCGGCAATCCATGAGTATCCCATCCAGCCTTTCGAGGCGCCCAGTACCCACGCATCGTTTTATAGCGACACGGAATGTCCTTGAACAGACGGGACAACACATGGTGGATGCCGGGGCTGCCATTCGTGGTCGGAGGACCATCATTGAAGCTGAAAAGTGGCTGCCCGTGCCTTTGTTCTACACTCTTCCTGAATATGGAGTTCTCATTCCAGAAACGAAGAACCTCCACTTCCATATCGGGGAAGCGTGCCTTGGAATCAACGCTCTTGAACATGCCTAGCGTCCCTTCGGATGAATGACCACCTTACGTTCCACCTCCATACCGACACTCTCTGTGTATACATCAGGGTGGTTCGCAAGAGCCAGGTGAACGACACGACGCTCGTCGGGCGGCATCGGCTCCAGAGTCATTGGTCTACGTCGATATTTCGCCTGGTCAGCCAGCTTACGAGCGAGGCTTTCCAATGCACTATGGCGACGCTTCTTGTAGCCGCACACGTCAACCATAACTGACGGCCATTCAGATTCCCGTGAGGCGATCATAAGGCGAACCAGATACTGCAATGCTGAAAGTGTCATTCCGCGGCGTCCAATAAGAACACCCAGATCATCACCTTCGATATTGAGAACGAAGGACTCGCCCTCCCGTTCACACAGGACGTCGCCATCGAGACCCAACAACTCAAGCAGTTTCTCCAGCACCTCACTGCCGATCTGAGCGGTTGGAAAAGAGAGTTCACATGACGGTGCGACATCAGAAGGGTCACCTAAGTCCGAAACACTCAACTCAGCCTGTTCAGAGTCGATGGACTGCACCCCCTCATCACCCTCGCCGTCGATTCCGGACGCCTCTGTTGATATCTGTGAGAACTCTCCTTTATTGCGACCGTTTGCACCAGGTTCGGATTCGTTCATCGAATGCACCTCGCTCGGCTCCGCTCCGTGCGTGCGGAACGCTCTAACTAGTCTTAGTGACAGCACTACCGGGCATGCCACCGCGTCTCAAGTAGCCCCAACCACCACCCACCACGTACTGCGTCCCGATGCCAATAACGTTCGAAACCAGCCAAAAGACCGGCAATCCGCTTGGGAACATGATCGTGAACAAACCGAACATCAGGGGCATCATCATGAGCATCATCTGATTCGTCGACGCCTGTCGGGGGTCCGGTGAAGGAGCTGTTGTCATCTTCTGTTGCACCCACATGGTGCCGCCAACGAGAATTGCCAGGATCATCGTGGTGTCAGGTTGGCCTAAATCAAGCCACAGGAAACTACTGTTGACAGGAATTGCCCTCGCTATAACCTCCGAGGGATACAGGTGTTGAGCTAGGTCCAACAGGTTTTCTGGAGTAGTTGCCAGCGTCTTCATAATTGACTGGTACAGTGCAATCCAGACCGGAAACTGGATGAGCATAGGCCACATGCAACCAACCGGGTTGATACCGGCTTCCTTGTAAAGCTTCATCGTCTCTTGCTGAAGCTTCTGTTTGTTCTTTGCGTACTTCTTCTGCAGCTCTTTCATTTTCGGCTGCAGTTCCTGCATCGCTTTGGTGGATTGCGTCTGTTTGATGGTGACAGGTGTAAGTACCAGGCGGACAACAAGAGTAAACAGGATGATGGCGAGTCCGAACTCAACGGATTCGGGCAGAAAACCGGATATGGCAATAAGCCCGTTCATGGCGGGCCGAAGGATGATGGTATTCCACACTTCAATCATCTAGAGCATCACTCCATATCAAGCGAAAAGGTATATGCCACGACTCTGGACACGGGATCTATTGCGCAAAGAACATTATTCTGTGAGCGAACGTACACCATTCCATCGAGGTAATACGGCGAGGCAACAACTTCAGCATTGCACGTCGAAGCTCTCTCGTTCGTAGGGTGCGGTACCCTGGCACCCATGCCGGTAGACATATCTATAACATGCACATTACCGCTCATTGTTACCACCACAACGCTTTCGCCTGCCTGCACCGGCGCAGCCGCTATTCCATCATCAGCGTCATAGGGTTCCACCCACAGTGGCATTCCTGTTGCGCCATCAACTGCATAGAGCTTTCCGTCAAGTGATGCGGCATACACTTGACCATTGACGACAAGAGGGGTACCCCAGAACCAGTTATCTGCCTCGAGTCGCCAGATTGGCGCTGTTCCACCAAGCGGTATAGCGTGAAGGTTGCGATCGAAGGAGCCTACATATAGTACGTCATCAGCGATCACAGGAGACGAGACGAAGCCAAACTCCCCTTGGTACATCCACGGCAACGCAGTGCCAGTCTCAGCATCAAGAGAATAAATGCGGCCGTCGAAAGTGCTCACATAGACGACACCATCTACGACAACGGGGGTGATCCACAGCTTGCCGTCAAGGGCTTCGGAAACCCAAAGCTCGTCACCGAACGCTTTGTCGAGAGCATAGACCACACCGACGGTTCGATTACCTTCAGACATTGAACTAGATACAAAGACGGTATCATTTACCACTGCCGGACTTCCGACAACGGGCCCTATACTGTCTTCCGTCCTCGGATACTGCCATTCGCCCGCTCGTACCTGAGGAAAGACCAGGTTTGCAGTCCGCGATTGAGAGTCAATCATCAGTACCTTTCCGTCGTACGTCCCAATAGCGACGCGGCCATCGCTCAGGGCCGGAGTGCCATAAAGCGTGGATGGCACCTGAGAAGTTCCACAGCCGAAGGTACCTCGAACAGTAGTGGTGACGGCGTACACCCACTCACCGGTGGAGGGGAATGGCTCCCGGCCGGCCCGCGCTGATGGGTTCACGGCGAGGACTCCACCATCGGCAGAGCCAAGATACAGCAACTCGCCATCGCTGACGATTCCTGAGAAACCCTGCGATGCCGGTTGTCCAACACACCCCACCAGAGGAGCGACTACCAGTGCAACCACAAGTAGAACCAGGGGGATACGAATCGACTTAATCAATGACAATTGCTGTACTGCTTCCTACCTTTTCTCTCAATCAGTGATGCTAAGGTACCGGATCGTAACGCGATGCTGTCAATGGATGACACCGCAGGACTCGACGTCCCCCGAGCCACATGCCTTGCCACAAGCCGCGGCGTTGTACCGCCTCGATCATGTACTCTGAACATGTGGGTTGGAAGCGACAGCGATGCGGTATGATCTCGGAGACGGTCCTCTGATATAACCGAACCACGGCGATCGCGGCTGAAGCTACTCTAACGGATAACGCCTGCGCGGACCAATAGCTGCTGAAGTTCTCGTTCCAAATCCCGGTACTCTGCACTCTGTATGCTCGTTCGGGCGATTACCACCACATCCCAACCTGGCAGTATCGCCCGGATATTCACTGCTTCGCGGATCCGCCGCTTCGCGCGATTGCGGTCCACAGCTCCCCCGACCTTCTTTGTAACCACAACACCAAGCCGGCTCCGATCCAGTCCGTTTGGAAGCACCCTCACCACAACCAGGGAGCCGGAACACCTCTTCCCCTGCCGAAACACCGCTGTGAATTGCTCTCGATTCGTAAGCGACCACAGCCTCCTCATCCAACGACTAGTCGGGAGTCAATCTCCAGCGACCCTTGAGTCTCCGCGATTTCAACACTCGAATGCCCCCCTTGGTGGACATCTTCGCACGGAACCCGAGCTTCCTTGCGCGGGGTATTCTTTTCGGCTGATACGTTCGTTTCGGCATTGCTCTCTCCTATGAACTTGACGGTGCCGATGCGGTCCACCCTGTCTGCCAGATGTGACTCGGGTTGTACGGCAGGAGAGCAAGAAAACGTGCACGCTTGATCGCCTCTGACAGGCGGCGCTGGTGCTTTGAGCACGCCCTGGACTTGTGGCGGGAGGCTATCTTGCCGCCACCCTGTATGTACCGTGCCAGCAAACCTGAATCCTTGTAGTCAATCGGTATTCTGTCGGCACAGAAAGGACAGACCCTGGGCCGGCTGCTGCGGAACTTAGATCTTCGTCTCGTCGGACTCGAGAATCGGTAATTCGCCATTAACTCACTCCTCAATTCTGGTCGAAAGACATATCATCGGGCACAATGTCGCCCTCTTCGGGAAGTGCCGCACCTCCCGATGGTCTGCCGAGAAATACAACTTGACTTGAATTAACCTCCAGACTCGTTCGAGACTGCCCATCCTGCGTCTGCCACTCACGCGCGTGGAGGCGCCCCTCAACGTACGCCTGTTGACCCTTCTTAAGATACTGGTTGCACTGTTCTGCCTGTCTACCCCACACCGTCACGCGAAACCAGTCGGTTTCCTCCCGCGTCTCGCCTTTTGATGTAGTGTAACGATGACTCGTGGCCAACCGAAACGATGTTACCGATTTACCGTCGGGTGTGTATCGCATCTCCGGATCAGCACCAAGATGCCCGATCAGGATGATCTTGTTCAGCGTCGCCAAACTCTACTTGCTCCTCTTGATTACAAGATACCGAAGCACATCTACGTCGCTCTCAAGCTTCTCCCGAATCTCACGAATGTGTTCGGAGTCCAGCTTGAACCGCATCAGGCTGTAGTTTCCCTCAATGTACTTCTTGATTGGGTACGCCAATCTCTTCTTACCCCAGCGCTGCGTTTCATCAACAACGCCCTGGCGTCCGGTGATAACCTGGCTAACGTCTTCAAGCTTTCCCGCGACACTCTCGTCGCTTGTTTCTGGGCTCACAATAGCTACAAGTTCGTAGTCGCACATGGCCGACATTATATCACGTCAGTAGCCCGTGTGTAATCGCCTGGCCAGTGAAAGTGGCAGACCCGCCTGGAACATAGCACGTACGGTCCCGGTCACGTCATATTCCACGCGATGAAAACTGAATGTGCCGGCTCTCACATCCAGAACGCCATACGCCGCTCGCGGATCTCCATCCCGCGGCTGCCCGACTGCACCAGGATTGATGATGAGTCGTCCCCGGAGGGGTACATTTCCAGACTGTAGCAACCCGTCCTGGAACGGACCTTCCTCTTTGAGCATGCTGAGGACCAACGGGATATGCGAGTGTCCTACAAGACAGTGAGTGTTCTCACAATATGCAACCAACTGCCTCGCCTGCACAGAAGAGGTTACATATTCCCATATGGGATCCCGAGGCGAACCATGCACCAGAACAAGCGACTCGTGAGTCTCTCTCTCTGTCAGTTCGTCGAGAAACTGCCTTGAGGACGCTGACAAGCGACTTCGAGTCCAAAGACAAGCCTCCGCCGCCAAAGAATTGAATTGGGAAAGATCGATGCGGCCAACAACTCCCAGGTCGTGGTTTCCGGCAATACACACAAGAGATTGCGTCTGGAGCAAAGCAATACATTCGTTCGGTTCGGGCCCATAGCCCACTACATCTCCAAGTATCCAGATTGAATCGAATCCGCCAAGCCGCCACGCATCATCCATTACAGCCGTGAGTGCTCTAAGGTTGGAATGCACGTCGGCCATAATCAGACAGCGTTCCATGTTAGTCGACTATATCATGTGGTGCCCGAGCCGAGTTCGAGGGCGTGTGGCTCAATGGTATAATCTCGGCGATGAACCTATCCACCCTTGGTGAGTTCAATCTGATCGCACTCATCAAGGATGCCGTACAACACACACAAGAGCAACCATCCGAGGCCGCGCAGCGCATGCGCATCGGAATAGGCGACGATGCAGCTGTATGGGTCGGCTCCGACTTGCTGCAACTCTGTACAACTGACGCAATGATCGAGAACGTCCATTTCGCCTTTTCATGGTGTTCCTGGGAAGACCTGGGCTACAAATCGCTCGCCGTGAATCTGAGTGACATCGCGGCCATGGGCGGCCAGCCTCACTACGCTCTTGTCTCACTGTCCTGTCCGGGAAACGTCCAATCAGAGGCCATTCTTGACTACTACCGTGGCATGACGCACCTTGCTGTAGAACATGGAGTGGTCATTATAGGCGGCAATCTCACAACATCACCTCTCGTCACGTCCACCGTCGTAGTTATGGGCGAGTCAACCACAGGTGCGGTGCTACAACGATCGTGCGCACGGCGGGGCGACGTGGTGGCTGTCACGGGTACACTGGGCGCAGCAGCTGCAGCGTTGCATCTTCTGACTCGGGATGCAGCTTTGCCACGCACCGAAGTTCCTGAACCACTTATGTGCGCGCTCGTGCGCCCGCATGCACGACTTGCTGAAGGACAGGCACTGAACGAGGAGGGGGTGGAATGCGCCATCGACATCAGTGACGGCCTGCTCAGTGATCTGAACCATATTTGCGAATCCAGCCTCGTTTCAGCAACGGTACGCTCACACTTGCTCCCGATTTCCACCGAATGTCACACACTCGTTGAAGACCCGCTACCGCTGGCTCTCACGGGGGGCGAAGCTTATGAGCTGCTGTTCACCTGCAGGCCATCGATGTTCCCGCGTGTGGCTGACCGGCTCAATTGTCCGGTAACCGTGATAGGAGAAATCGGGACCCGCACAGAATCCCCGGGAGTCACCGTACTGGGACGAGATGGCCTTCCCATCGAAATACGTCACACTGGGTGGAGACACTTCACACCATGAAGTCGGCTACATTCCTCACCACCAGCAGGGAAGAGACAGTGTCACTTGGCACTCAACTGGGCAGGCTGTGTGAAGCGGGTGACGTCTTACTTTTGTTTGGAGAGCTTGGAGCGGGCAAGACGAGCCTCATCCAGGGAGTAGCCTCTGGGCTCGATGTGGGTGAATACACCTTCAGCCCCTCATTCGTGCTCGTGAGGGAATATCAGGGGCGCCTCGTGCTATACCATATGGATTTCTACCGGATGGAGAGTGTTGAAGAGGTGGCAGACCTTGGTATCGACGACTACCTCTATGGTGACGGTGTCTGCGCTGTCGAATGGGCAGACCGAGGCGTGGGTCTTCTCCCTGAAAAGCATCTGCACATCGAACTGCAGTATGTACCCAACGCTGACCAATCGAGACAAGTGCAGGTATACGCATGCGGCGAACATTATGAGAGACTGCTGCAGAAATTGACGGCAAAGGAAGCGGGCGAATGGAACTGATACTGGATGCGTCATCAGCATCTCCGAGAGTGGGGCTCGCATCGCGGGGGACTCTCGTGTGGGATTCGAGTCACCTGGTTCCGAAGCAGCATACCCGTCAACTGCTACCGGAAATTCTGCGCGGATTGGACGAGACATTAACGGGATTCGGAGACATTGCACTCGTTGTAGTCGCACTTGGACCTGGGCCCTTCAATGGCCTGCGCGTTGCGGCGGCGACAGCCAAGGGAATCGTGACCGGGACTGGAGCAGCACTCGTTGGTATCCGTACAATGCTCGCCGAGGTGAACCGCTGCCCACCATCCGTCGGTACGGTCCGCCCCATACTCCGTGCCGGGCGCACAGGCTTCATCACTGCCCTTTTCACCTGGCGCGAAGGATCCTGGCACCAGGTGGAGGACGAGCATTATATTGCCGACGTGGCTTATGTACAGTCTTCCGGCGAGGCCATACATTGCTGCGACGACACCGAGGATCCTGGAACATCAGTGCCAGGCAACCACAGGCCTATCCTTCGCGCGACAGGCATTGTTCTGTCTCGGCTTCAACTGCTTGCTTGCATGGGTTGGTGTCGCTACTCTGCTGGTGATACATCTTCGGCTGCAGCATTACAGCCAGTCTATGCACGTCCGCCGCACATCACGACCCCACGAAACAGGAGGCAATGAATGGAGTTACCCGTACTCGCAATACGTGATGGTGAGGGATATCCTAGACATTGCTTCGGATGCGGTGAACTGAACCGCATCGGCTTGCATCTGAAACCGGTGTACGACGGAGACAAGGTTAACGCCAGATTCACACCGGGACTGGACCACCAGGGGTGGCACAACGTGACTCATGGAGGGATACTGTACAGCGTTCTCGACGAGGTTACGGCGTATGCGGTGCTTTGTTCGGGATACAGCTTCGGAGTAACAGCAC
This sequence comes from Dehalococcoidia bacterium, assembly GCA_007129495.1. Taxonomy (GTDB): domain Bacteria; phylum Chloroflexota; class Dehalococcoidia; order GIF9; family AB-539-J10; genus SKVJ01. Next base: position 22,989 of record SKVJ01000040.1, read on the forward strand.
GGAGTACCGTCCGATTCAAACAAGTCGCACCAACTGACCGGACGCTGATCGCGACGGCCTGGGCCACCAAGGTGACGCCAAGGCTCATCGAAGTACGCGGGGTCCTCGAACTGGAGAACGGCGAACTGATAGCCGAGACCGATTCCGCATTCATCCCGGGCAGCCGCGCTGACAAGGCTTTCATCTGGGACATGGATGGCGTTATTGTGGATTCGGCTGCACCACATTACGAATCATGGCGCGCAGCATTCAGCGCCCGCGGGGTAACGTACACTGAAGAAGAATTCAAATCGTTGTTTGGCACGAGGGATGACTTCATCATCAATAACGTGTTGGGACCACTGCCGCACGATGAGGTTGAGGAGATTGCCGGGGAGAAGGAGAGGCGCTATAGAAAACTTATCAAAGAACATTTGGACGTGTTTCCCGGGGTGATGCCTCTGCTCAATGCGTTGAAAAAGGCTGGATTCCGCGTTGCCCTTGGCACATCGGCACCACCTGAGAACGTTGAGGCAGTACTGACACAACTCGGGCTGTCCGAATACTTCGATGCCACCGTCAGTGGACAGGACGCGCATGAGGGGAAACCAAGCCCTGATATCTACCTTCAAGCTGCCGGGAAACTTGGCGTCAATCCTCCGAATTGCATTGTATTCGAAGACTCACCGCACGGGGTTGATGCCGCTAAGGCCGCCGGTATGAAATGCGTGGCCATTTCGAACAGCCACCCTGCCGTTGCCCTCCAACGTGCAGATCGGGTAGTGGCCTCGCTTGAAGAGATCGACCTGATCCAACTCATACGGTGGATATAGCCGATAAAGGAGACACGAATAATATGGGATTCAGTGCCAGTGAAAGTCAGCAAACTCTAGTTCTCATCAAGCCAGATGCCATGAATCGTGGACTTGCGGGGCAGGTGATATCACGCCTTGAGCGTAAAGGGTTGAAGATTGTCGCGATGAAACTTCTGAAAGTGGATGATGTGTTGGCGAAACAACACTACGAAGCCCACTCGGAGAAGCCATTCTTCGAGAGCCTTGTCCAATTTATAACGTCCTGTCCCATCATCGCCATGGTCGTTGACGGACGAAATGCCATCGAAGTGGTACGACTGGCCATGGGTTCAACTGACCCTGCCAAGGCTGCACCGGGCACCATTCGAGGCGACCTGGCAATGGATATACAGAACAATCTGGTTCATGGGTCAGATTCCATAGAGAGTGCACGCCGCGAAATCGCCTTGTTCTTCTGTGATGCGGATCGACTTGCTTACCAGCGCAATATCGACTGTTGGCTCGGAGCCTCCTAAGCGGAGGTTACTGAATACGTAGTATTGGTGTGGCGTCTTTCCAAAGCTGCTCCAGTTGATAAAACTCTCTCTCAGGAGAACCGAAGATGTGGATCACGACTGAACCGAAGTCTGCCAACAGCCAACCGGAATCAGAGGTCCCCTCTTTGTGCAAGGGTAAACCTGCTCGAACCTTGAGGGCCTCCAGCACAGCTTCCCATATGGCATCGAGTTGTCGCTCGCTCTCTCCGCTGCACACCACGAAGTAATCGGCAAAGGAACAGGAGGATCGCACGTCAAGCACGACTACATCCTTCGCCTGCTTCTCAGAGGCGACTTCCGTCGCAAGACGCGCTATTTCGGCTGGTTCCAGCAGTATACCTCCTGGTGCTCATTATATCACTTCACCACGAATGCGCGTAGTCGCATGTACGCGTCGCACTCCATGATATGTACCTGTCAGCGCCTCAGCATTCGGTGCACGACTTACCGTCAAACCATCCTGCACGTTTCTTCGGTACACGAGTCCCTGCTATAATGAAAACGTGCAGAACTTAACACCTAGACGATGGCAGAGTAGTATCTATTATCTTCTTTTCTTTGTGGCCGCACTCGCATTGCTCGTATTGTTCATGCCGGAAGGCAGCGGTCCCGAGAACGTGGGCATTACGCAATTCGTGGCCCACGCGCGACAGGGAGACATCGATCGTATCGTTCAGCAGGACAACACACTCACGGGTTATTCTAACGACGAGAGCAGGTTCACTGCCGATTATTATGGAAGCACAAACGACCTTATAGACATTCTTCGAGCCGGTGGTGTGGCAGTGGGTGACGAGGGAATCGCACTCGAGGTAAAGGCATCGGGACACGATTGGGGACTGATCGCACTTCAGGTATTTCTGCCTATCGGACTTCTTGCCGCACTGTTCATATTCTTCTTCAGGTCCGCCCGGGGCGCAGGTTCACAGGCGTTCAGCTTTGGCAAGAGTCGTGCACGTCTCAATACTCCAGACCGCCCTCAGACAACATTCGCCGATGTCGCCGGAAGCGAGGAGGCAAAGGAGGAGGTTGAGGAAGTAGTTGACTTCCTCAAAGCACCCGAACGCTTTCGCTCTCTTGGTGGGCGGATTCCTCGTGGGGTGCTTCTCGTTGGCTCCCCCGGAACCGGAAAGACGCTGTTGGCAAAGGCTATTGCCGGCGAGGCGCAAGTGCCGTTTTATTCCATCAGCGGAAGCGAGTTCGTGGAAATGTTCGTTGGCGTCGGCGCTTCCAGGGTGCGTGACCTGTTTGAGCAGGCTAAGCGCAACTCGCCCTGCATCATATTCGTGGACGAAATCGACGCCGTGGGACGCCATCGCGGAGCCGGAGTGGGCGGAGGGCATGACGAGCGGGAACAGACCCTCAATCAGATCCTCACAGAGATGGATGGATTCGACACAGACGCGAAGGTAATTGTGGTCGCCGCCACTAACCGTCCAGACATTCTCGACCCTGCCCTGCTCAGGCCAGGCAGATTCGACCGCACTATCATCATTGACCTGCCCGATATCAAAGAGCGCCTTGCAATCCTCAAGGTGCATGTGAAGGACAAGCCACTCGCTGAAAGTGTCGACCTTGAAGCAATTGCCCGCCAGACACCAGGCCTCAGTGGCGCGGATCTGGCGAACGTTACCAACGAGGCTGCGCTGTTGGCGGCACGGCGTGGCCTGAAGGTCATCGGCGCTCAGGAACTCGAAGATGCGACCGACAGGGTGCGAATGGGCCCCGAGAGAAAGAGTCGCGTCATGAGCCAACATGAGAAGCTGATTACCGCTTACCACGAAGGTGGGCATGCAGTCGTTGCGCGTCTGCTGCCCAATACGGATCCGGTTCATAAGGTATCCATTGTCGCGCGTGGGATGGCAGGTGGCTACACCCAGGTCCTGCCGACCGAAGACCGCCATTACTGGTCACGCTCGCAGTTAAACGACCAGATCGCGATGATGCTCGGAGGACGAGCTGCTGAAGAGCTCCAATTCGGCGATATCACAACGGGAGCCCAGAGTGACCTCAAGACAGCAACTACAGTGGCCCGTCGCATGGTGACCGAGTGGGGTATGAGTGATAAGCTCGGCCCTCGAACCTTCGGTCAGCGTCAGGAGATGGTGTTTCTGGGTAAAGAGATCAGTGAGCATCGCGACTACAGTGACCTCATCGCGCAGCAAATCGATGAAGAGGTTCATAGCCGGATCCAGCGCTCTTACGCTGCGGCGAAGCAGATCCTCGAGGAGAACTTCGCTAAGCTCCAGCAGGTTGCCGATCTGCTGATAGAGAAGGAGACGATCGTGGAAGAAGACCTCGCATCGATATTTGAAGTTTCTTCGCCACAACCTACAGCGACTTGATTGAGGTTCTCCGTCACTCCAAGTAATCTGTGAAACCGCGCGACTAGGTCCCGAGGCGCGCGGTTTCTTCTGCAATTACCGTATCATCGAGCTTAACGAACAGCGGTTTGGCCTCACCAAGAGCCTGCCCCGGACGCGGAGTAACCACCTTCCAACCGCGTTCCTGCAGCGTTCCCCCGAATCCCAACGAACGATGCAGAACTTCAGAGCTGAAGGGAAGGTACGGACTTAACACCGTACTGAGGGTCGACAGTACACACATAACCGTGTATACCGACCTTCCAGCCACTTCCCTGGACTGTTTGATGGACTTCCATGGTGCCTGATCGTCAAGATAACGGTTCGCCTTCTGCGCCAGTGCCATCACATGTCTCAGACCTTCTTTGAAACTGCATCTTTCCAGAGCATCACGTACGTCTCGGAGGGTCCGTTCGGCGTCTGCCAGCAACTGCTGTGATTGCCCGTCAAGCTCACCCGGATCGGGTACAACCGCACCGAAGTGCCGATGAGTGAATGTCAATACCCGGTGCGCGAGATTACCATAAGTCGCCACCAGTTCATCGTTGTTGCGGTGAACGAACTTCTCCCAGGAGAAGTCGCTGTCCTGTGTCTCAGGCATAGCAGCCGCCAGGAAATAGCGAAGAGGGTCGGGATCATATCTCTCGAGGTAATCGTCAACCCATACAGCCCAATTGCGGCTCGTCGATAGTTTCTGCCCCTCGATATTCAGGAACTCATTTGACGGCACATCATATGGAAGATTTAGGTCGCCGTACGCCATGAGCGTGGCCGGCCAACTCAAGGTGTGGAAGAAGATGTTGTCTTTGCCGATGAAATTATAGATGCGTGCATCCTGTTTCCAGTACCGCTCCCACAACGAAGGATCGCCCTGAAGTTTGGCCCATTCTTTGGTCGCGGAGAGATATCCGATAACCGCTTCAAACCATACGTATATACGCTTCCCTTCATATCCAGGGAGTGGAACCGGGACTCCCCAATTAATGTCACGTGTGATTGCTCGATCGCGCAGACCTTCATTAAGGAACCGCCTTGTTGCACCAATAACGTTCTGACGCCAATGAGTCATTCCATTTACCCATGCAGTCAATCTGTCCTGAAATGCACTCAACCTCAGAAAGAAGTGCTCCGACATCTCGAATCGCGGCGGGCCTCCACAGAGGACGCAGCGAGGATCGCCAAGTTCTACAGGATCAAGCGGCTTGCCACAGGATTCGCACTCATCCCCCCGGGCATTGACTGAGGCGCAATTCGGACAAGAGCCCAGCACATATCGATCAGGCAAGAAGCGCTGGCAACTGGGGCAGTATGCTTGCAGAACTGAATCCTTGTACAGATACCCCTTGCTCAGCAAAGTGAGGAAGATATCCTGCGTTACCTCGGCATGGTTCGCTGTACCGGTCGTTGTGTAGAGATCCCACGAAATACCCAGTTTCTCCCAACACTCAACAAACTGCGAATGGTATTTCTGCGCTATCGCATCCGGCGTGGTGTTCTCCTTCTCTGCCCTGATGGTAATGGGTGCGCCATGCTGGTCACTCCCCGAAACCATGATCACTTCATTCCCAATCAAGCGGTTGAACCGGGCGAAGATATCTGCCGGGAGATAGGCGCCAGCTATGTGTCCCAGGTGCAGACGACCGTTCGCGTAAGGCCACGCAACACCAACATGAATGCGCTCAAACAAGTTCGCCTCCTCAAGGCCATGCGGTATAGTCGGACGAGGGTAGGCCGCGAACACACTCCGATCTACGGAGGTGACTCTCGATTATAGCTTACGGACTGGAGCTGTTCCACCCGTGTTCTTGACTCCGACAATTGAGCGGGTTATATTCTCTTTCACTTCTACCGCTGGAGGGTCCATGCAGTATCCCAAATTCAAGGAAATGGAACGTGCCTACGGCTTCGATGAAGTTGCTCTTGTTCCAGGAGACATCACGGTAAATCCCGATCAGACCGATGTAGGGTTCTGTATCGGCCCTCACGAATTCCAGTTTCCCATCCTCGCGTCAGCTATGGACGCCGTCGTCAGCCCCGCCAATGCCGTCACATACGGAAAGCTGGGTGGCCTGGCGGTGTTGAATCTTGAGGGAGTCCAGACACGCTACGAGAATCCTGAAGAGATACTTCAGAAGATCGCCGCCACACCACAGACAGAGGTGACGGCTCTTCTACAGAAGCTTTACGCAGCACCCATAAGAGAGGAACTGGTCGCCGAGCGTGTACGAGCGATCAAGCAGGGCGGCGTCGTCTGCGCTGTCTCACTTACCCCCGCCAACACCAAGCGCCTCGTGCCAATAGCCCTCGATGCCGGACTCGACATACTGGTCGTGCAGTCTACCGTGACCACCGCCACGCACGTGTCGAAGAGCGCCAAGGGATTGGTTCTAAGCGAACTGTGCGAGCAAGTGGGAATTCCGGTCATCGTCGGCAACTGTTGCAGTTACAACGCAGCTCTTGAGCTGATGAAGACGGGCATCGCCGGAATCCTGGTAGGGGTTGGACCCGGCGCTGCATGCACTTCACGCGAGGTGCTCGGTATCGGGGTCCCGCAGGTATCCGCAACTTCCGAGTGTGCCGCAGCCCGCGAGACGTACCTGAAAGAGACCGGGCGGTATGTTTCCCTGATTACGGATGGAGGTTTTCGCGTTGGGAGCGATATCTGCAAGGCATTGGCAGCCGGCGCAGATGCGGTGATGATCGGCTCTCCTCTCGCCCAGGCAACGGGAGCGCCTGGTCACGGTTTTCACTGGGGCATGTCACACCCTCACCCCGCACTACCCAGAGGTACCAGAGTCAAGGTTGGGAGCGTAGCCACACTTGAGCAGATACTGTTCGGACCGACATCTGTGACGGACGGAACTCAAAATTTCGTCGGCGCACTCCGCACCAGTATGGGCATGTGTGGTGCAAAAAATATTCGCGAGATGCAACACACACGCATGATCATTGCCCCGTCAATCAAGACAGAAGGCAAATACCTGCAAATGGTTCAAGGGGTTTAGTAGCAGCTATCGGATGAGTCGAGCGCACAATTCCGGCATCATCCTGCATTGTACCAACTGGTCGTTGATTCCTCTCTGGGAGTAGTGGCCAGCCGGGAATCGGTTATTGCGGGTTATTCGTCGTCATCCTCCCCATCTTCGCCTTCATCATCCTCACGAATTCCGGATTCGCCTAGCGCACCGATCTGGGTGCCTATAGAAACGTATGTGCCGGTTTCCAGCCGGCGCATCTCGAACGGAGCACTATTCACTGTATCGCGTATTGAGGCGAGCACCTCTGCGCCCACTGCAGAGTCAATCACAAGCGCGTCAACACCTGCACGCCACAGTGCGACAACCTGCATCCTTTCTATCATTCCGCCAATCTGAAGCACAATCGGCTTGCCGCTCATACTATGCACGCGACGAAACTCCACCAGGGATGACAACCTCCCGAGGTCCAGGGATCCTGACTTCACGATCAGCGCATCAATTCCCAACTCGCCGACTGCGCGCAGTCGGCTCGTATCCAGGCCAGCATCCACTTCTACGAGACATCCCCTGTCCCTCCGGGTAATAGCATCGGAAGGACCATCCAAGTCACACACGAAGAAGTCCAGCGGAGAGGCGGCACCTTCACTGGGCAGCCCTTCTCCAGGCGGCACCCAAGCACCAATCGGAATACCGCCACATTTTGAGAGTACCTGCTGAAGAAAGGTACCCTCTTCGGCACCCGATACTATCACTCCAGCATTCGCAACACTTAACGCGACATCCAAGACATCCACCGCTGTTGTCTCAGCGACGCGAACCAGCAGAAGCATGCGCCGCGGCGAAACCTCAGCACCAAACCCAAACCCGATGGGCTTAGAAGCTTTATGTAGTGTCCTGAACTGTTCACCTATCCTGCTCACAGAACAACTCCTGTATCGATATACTCGTGCCTTGAAACGCTGCGCCCCTGTTAGGGAATCGCCTGACCAATATCAACTCAACTACGAGACGCACCGAATGAAACCACTCCCCATCCACGACGATTGAGAACGCGTAGGTTGGCGTCCGGACGTTGCAGACTATTCCTCGGACTCGCCTTCTGCCTCAGCCTCCACGCCTGACTCGGCTTCAGGTTCCTCTGCTTCGATCACAGGCCTTCGTTCCGCCTCGATCTTCACAACCACTAGCTCACCGTCGTTGAGAATGGCTACACCCTTGGGAGGAACAATATCGCCCACTCGCAGCACGTCAGAAGCCGTTTCGAGCCCGCTGATGTCCACATCCAGACGCGCTGGAAGATGAGCTGGCAGGCACTCAACCGTCAGAGACGGAAGCTCAACGTCGAGAGTATTCGCCTTCGATTCCAGAGCGGGAGACTCACCTACGATGTGAACCGGAACCTCAACTGTCATCCTTTCTTTGCTCTGCACCTGATACAGGTCTACATGGAGCAACAATCCTGTAACCGGCTTGCGTTGAATCTCACGCACCAGTACGTTCCGCGCACGCTTTTCGCCGGGAATTTTCAGATTGATCAGCCTGGAAGTACCGGCACGTGCTATCGTATGTTCCAACTCCACCGTCGGCCCTTGGAGCGCCACGGAATTCACCCCGTGCCCGAACAGATTTGCTGGTGTAACTCCCATGCGTCGCAGACCCCTGTTGTGCTTACCAAAGGTATCTCGCTTCTGTAGTTCGAGAGAAATCTTGTCCATGATAGTCGCTCCTGCTAGTCCCTTTTCGCCAGTAGCCTGTTTTCATTAATAACAAATTATCCTAACACCAGTACAACTCTCAGGCAAACGCGACTTCTGCCATCCAATTGAGATGAGACGTCGATTGATTCGGCCGCAGTTTCTCCCCAACACCGTTCCCGGGGCTTGCGCCAATGAATCCCCTTGCCTATTATTCAGGCATTGCAGTGACAATCCTTATCACCTCGTGAGTACCTGCAGTCTTCAAATGGAGGTTCAGCAGATGAAACAGGAATACTTGCTCCCCTCTCCACCTGCGCCGGCAATCAGGGAAGCCATGGCGAAGGCGGTACAGCGAAAGGAGAAAGGGCTTGACGTCTACGATTTCAGTAGCGGCAACATAGGCAACCTGATGGTCAGCCAGCACGTCTTCTCACAAATGGACGTTACAGTCGCAGATTCTGTGCTCCCCGAGCTGCGTACCGTAGTGGAAGGCCTTCGAGATGGCATCGTGTCCGCGTACTATCCGACACCACTTGCGGTTGCTTATTCTCCGACTGGAGGCACCGACCCGATCAGAGCTCTCGTGGCACGATACTACCGTGAACTTCATGGCGTCCCCATCGAGGACACAGCCTCGGACAAAGTGATAGTAACCGCAGGCGGCCAGCAGGCTATGACTGCAGCACTTCGGTCCATCAAGCCGGGAACACGTGTATTGGTGCCCCAATGGGAATACGGGCCCGCGTCCGGAGTGATTCAGGCTCATGGACTCCAGGAAGAAAGAGTGGCCATGAAGGATGATCTCACCATCGACATGGAAGATTTCCGAAGAAAAGCTACTCACGCATCAGTCTGCTACGTAAGTATGCCGAATAATCCCACCGGCTATATGTCAGCTGATCATCTGCGCGAGATGGTGAAGGTGATGGTCGCCAACGAAGGCGCGTTGGTCTGGGATGCGCCCTATCTGCTCACACTACTGCGCCTTGAGGGTGGCCTTGCCCGATTCGACGCCCAGATGCTCCAGCAGACACTCAACGAGCTACGAGAGCTTGCTGAGGAGTTCCACCAGCATATGTGTATCCTTTCCAGCTTGTCGAAGACCTGCCTGATAGCCGGCCTGCGCTTCGGATTCGCGTACGGAAGTACGCAGTGGATCGACAACATGGAGGCCATCGTCGGACGAGAGAACCTCAGCAGCCCAACTCCTTCCTTCATCGCCGGCAAGGAGATACTTCGCCGCTTCCTGGATGAACCGAGAAGCTATGAATGGGTCTGCCGGGTCCTGGCCAACCGCATGAACATCCTAATAGAGGAGACGGGACCTCACCTGATGCTGCCTGGGAACGGCCTTTTCGGTGCGCTATACGTACTGGTGAGTACCGGCGACCAGCCGTGCAAGCCATTCGCTGATCGGCTCATTGAGGAGAGCGGCATCGTCACTGTCCCGTGCAGCCAGTTCTACGGTGGTGAAGCACATGCAGTCAGGCTTTCACTCGTATCAGTGCCCTGGACTGAAGGAGAAGACGGCTGGATCGCCAGCGTCAAGGCATTGAAGGCCGCGCTGTCCTAATGACAATATGCAGCTTCACAACGTGGAGTTGAAGAGCGTCCCGCGCCGATTGCTCGAATGAAGCCCGGCATTCTCCTCGTGCCGGGTGGCTTCGAGTGATGCACTTCGGCCTTCGTAGTTTACTTGCCACTTGCCAGCCCACTATAATTGGCGATCGGAGGTGCATCAAATGAGTGAAGCTTTGTCCGTCGTAGAGCAGATACTCGACGACCATGAGCGAATCCACGCAGAGTTTCAGACTTTGGGCCAGGTAAGTGGAGACGTCGAGGCTGCTGCGGTATTGGGGAGTGACACGACCACTAAGGATTATTTCGTGCCGAAAAGCCTGGATGATCAGGGGCAGGGTCTCATGCACTGGAAGCAGTTGCTTCAGTCGATTGATTCCGGACTGAAGGCACACTTCCACAAGGAGGAGACAGCTCTCTCTGAGGCATTCAACCGAGAAGGTACTCCCGAGTTGCAGGCCGCGCTCCAACAACTACTTTCGGAGCATGATGAGATCAACAAACGTATCGCAAAGTTGCTCAAGGATGCCGACGATATTGCATCCGGTGGAGCGAAGATCGAGGTCTGGGAAGGCAAGGGCTGGGGGATGAAGATAAACATCGACCGCCTGCGCCAGGATATCGAATCGCATGCCGAGCGAGAGCGGGAGTTACTCGGACGGATGAAGAATCACCTCCACAAGAGATGACCTTTGTTTACCCAGCTTCTGGCCATCGCGCCGGCAGGCGCCTGGTATATACCGGGTGCCTCGCCTCTTCACTTCTTCCCCGTGCTGCGGAGTGATTTCTGAAGACTGATTGACTGTCAATTCCCGCGAAGCAACGAGCAAGCCTTCGGCAGCCGAATGTTACAGATTGATCACGACCGATTTGTAGAATCAGATTGAAGCTCTTTATAATGCGCCTCTACAGGGGCACACGTGCGAAGTGCCTCGCGCACACTGCGCATCTTTCGCAAACTGCAGTTGCGCGAAAAGGGGGGAGAGATGCGTACACACTCACGCCTCAAAATCGTGGTAGTCATCCTGTTCAGTCTACTGCTGGTTGGCTGCGCGCCCAGTGGGAATGGGGAAGAGCCTGTCGTTGTTGGATCCAAGATCGACACAGAGGGGGCACTGCTGGCCCACACCATCATCCTGCTTCTCGAACACAATGGTTTCGACGTGGTAGACCGATCAGAGTTCGGCCCGACGCAGATAGTACGCAACGCCATCATCAGCGGAGAGATTGACATCTATCCCGAGTACACGGGAAACGGCGCCTTTTTCTTCGATGGCACCGATCCGGAAGTCTGGAAGGATGCGTCTCAAGGGTATGAAACCGTCAGACAGCTTGATCTTGCGGCGAATGACATCGTCTGGTTGACACCCGCTCCCGCCAACAACACGTGGGCAATCTCGGTCATACGGAGCCTTGCAGAAAACGAAGGACTCGTTACCCTGGATGATCTCACCGCGTATTTGAACGCTGGTGGTTACTTCAAGATAGCCTGTTCGGAGGAATTCGTAACGAGTCCCGCAGCGCTTCCTGCATTCCAGTCGGCCTATGGGTTCGAACTGGACGAAGACCAGCTGCTGACACTGGCAGGTGGGAACACCGCCCAGACTCAGCAGGCAGCCGCACAAGGTATCGATGGTGTTAATGCGTCGATGGCGTATGGCACGGACGGGACACTGGCTGCGCTGGGATTAGTGGTACTGGAAGACCCGAGAGGCGCACAGCCTGTATACGAACCCGCTCCGATTGTCCGGCTAGAGGTGTATGAACAGTTTCCGGAGATCGAGGATATCCTCGCGCCGGCATTCAGGTCCCTTGACCTTGAAACTCTCCAGACGCTGAATGCCAGAATTGCGCTGGAAGGGGAACGGGCCGCGGACGTAGCACTGGATTACCTCACCACCAACGGATTCCTTGACTGACTGGATAAGCCCCGCGAAGAAGCGTAACGTGGATCTGCCGGGCCGTAGCTATGTCGCGTTACTGGGCTCGCTGCTCGGTATAACTTCGCTCGCACTTCCGTGGTTGAGCGTTCGTGCAAGCCGTCTGGCAGCGGGGGAGGGTGTAGGCGTCATCGGAACTGCAGGCCTCCCGCTTGCGCTGACCGTAGGGGCGCTATGGCTGGCTGCCTTAACGTTGAGTTTCCGACCCACCACAACCCGCCGGGTATTGGTATTAGGCATTATCGGCGCGTGTGTGTTGCTGCTCAGCTTGCTGGCGTCCGGTATCGGCGCTGAGAATCTGCTGCACTCGGCTCCATCAACTGCCCGTGCATCGCTCGGCGCGGGTGTGTGGACCAGCCTGTTCGCTGCCTATCTGTTGATCCATACCGCATTGTCTGGAATGCCATCTCGCCCGCGACTGCGCAAGCTGCTCTCACTCACAATCCCTGTGCTTATCATCATCCTCGGCTCTTTCGGCGTCTTCAACCATCTTGGCCTTATCGTAGAGTTCACGGGAAACGAGCAACGCTTCTTTCAGGAGACAAGCCGCCATCTCGCGCTCTCGATCGGAAGCGTCACGATCGGCGCCTGTATTGCGATTCCGCTTGGCATTGCAGCAGCCAGGAGCGAGAAAGCTCAGCGGCCGATCTTCCTCATGAGCAACACATTGGTGACCATACCAAGCCTGGCCCTTTTCGGTCTAATCATGGCTCCGCTGTCTGCGCTCACATTTGCGTACCCGGCCTTGCGTGAGATAGGTATACGAGGGGTAGGAGCAACACCTGCACTTATTGCGCTCGTCCTGTATTCGCTGCTTCCTATCGTGCACAACACCTATGCAGGAATCAGACAGGTGAGCCCTGCGGCACTGGATGCAGGGCGTGGCATGGGTATGAGTCGACGACAGCTGTCGTGGCGGGTTGAATACCCTCTTGCACTGCCCCTCATCGGAGAAGGAGTTCGTACAGCGACCGTGCAGTCAGTCGGCAATACCGCCGTTGCTGCCCTCATCGGTGCTGGCGGGCTGGGACATTTCATCTTTCAAGGCCTCGGGCAGGCAGCGCCGGACCTGATTCTGCTTGGCGCGCTCGCCGTGATTGTGCTGGCACTCTCGATAGACATCCTTGCGCGCAGTCTTATTCGCAGGCTGACACCGAAGGGGTTGAAGACAGAGGACGGCCAATGATCCTGCTGGACGAAGTGACGAAACGCTATGGCGACACCCTTGCGGTGGACACGCTATCCATGGAAGTAACCGATGGCGAAGTATGCGTACTCATTGGTCCGTCAGGATGCGGCAAGACCACCACGCTACGAATGATCAACAGGTTGGTGGATCCATCTTCAGGGCGCATCCTCATCAAAGGAGAGGATACTCGCAAAAGCCGACCAGAGGTGTTGCGGCGCACTATCGGCTACGCGATTCAGAATGTCGGTTTGTTCCCACACATGACCGTTGAGCAGAACATCGGTATCGTGCCAAGCATTCTCGGATGGGAACGGACACGTATAACGAAAAGAGTGCACGACCTGCTGGGGCTTGTGGGATTGACACCTTTGACTTACGCCGCGAAGTATCCGGCTCAACTATCAGGCGGAGAGGCGCAGCGGGTCGGGGTTGCTCGGGCACTCGCTGCAGACCCCCCGATATTACTGATGGACGAGCCTTTCGGCGCTGTAGATCCGCTTACGCGTGAACGGTTGCAGCAGCAGTTTCTTGCGATCCAGCGTGAACTCAAGAAGACCGTGGTACTGGTAACTCACGATCTGGATGAGGCTGTACGCCTTGCAGATAGGGTGGCCGTAATGCGGGATGGAAAGCTGGTTCAATACGATACTCCCGAGAATCTGCTTGCTAATCCTTCAAGTAGCTTCGTCCGGAACTTCGTCGGTGTGGATCGGGCACTGAAGAGAATGTCTCGTGTACCGGTGAAAACGTTGATGAAGACGACTCACAGCCTGAGGCGCCTTCCCTCCGGATTGGAGGGTAACGTGCCCCCCACACAGAGATTCGCATGGGTCACGGAGGAAGACGGGCGACTGGTCGGGTGGGTAGATGCCCACAGTCGGGAAGACACGATGAGTGTATCCGAGATTGACCCGGAGGAAATGGAACTCATCACCGTGATGGAGTCTGCCAGCGCGCGTGAGGCGCTCTCCCACATGTTGGGCCAGGGTATCAAATCGATACCCGTAGTGGATGCATCGCGGCGCCTGCTAGGAGAAGTGACTCTGGGTGACATCGAGGAGGCAACGGCTGACTAACAATCCGTTCTCCAAGGCCGTTCCGCTGCGTTGGGTGGCACTCTGCGTAGCCGCCATTGCGTTCGCCATAATTGTCAGCCAGGATGGCTGGTGGATATGGTTCCTGGGAACTCTGTTCCCTGACGAAGCACAGGTGTTGCATCCACGAGCCAGCCTGCAGGCCCTTGTGCTGCAACATCTGGCACTCATAGGCATCTCAAGCTCGCTTACCATCGCTATCGGGGTTCCTCTTGGCATTTTTGTCACCCGCCGCTATGGAGAGCCCTTTCTGGCTATCACCAGCGATATCACCGCCTTCGGACAAACCTTTCCACCGGTAGCCGTACTGGCCTTGGCCGTGCCACTGACCGGATTTGGATTCAGACCCACGGTTCTTGCGCTCTTTCTCTACGGACTCCTACCAGTCGTTCGTAACACGATTGCGGGGTTGACGGGTGTTCCGCAGGAGGCCCGCGACTCTGCCCGGGGGCTCGGTATGACCGGAAGACAGATTCTGGTCCGTGTCGAGCTGCCCCTTGCTGCCCGTGTGATATTGGCCGGTATACGAACCTCCGTAGTAATCAATGTGGGCACAGCAATGGTTGGTGCGGTCATCGGCGCGGGAGGCCTTGGATCCCCCGTCATAGCTGGCCTCGTCCAGGACAACCTTGCGTTCGTCATACAGGGAGCGCTCCCGGCTGCTTTGCTGGCGCTGCTCCTGGACCAGGCCCTGGCAGGCGCTGAGACGCTCGTGCCTGGCCACCGTGCCGCTACCTGATCACAGGACCGCCACCTGTCCATCCCGCCTGGGGTCTGAGGCCGCGCAGTAGCCATCAGGTAGCGATACTGCCAATTGCCCACTGCCAAAAACCGGGTCCCCATACTCGATATCGTGCACTCTGAATCCGTAGTCTGCGAGCTCTTCGAGCACAGGGACGGCAAATCCACGCTCCAGTAGCACATCTCCGTCAGCTGTCACATGCCACCTTGGCGCATCGCAAGCTGCCTGCGGGTTCTGGCCGTGAACACACACACGCAGGAACATCTGCACATGACCTTGCGGCTGCATCGGACCACCCATGACGCCGAAGCTCATGATGGGACGGCCCTGGAACGACACGAACGCAGGAGAAAGCGTGTGGAACGGTCGCTTGCCGCCATCGACTACGTTTGGATGATGTGCGTCCAGGCTGAAACAGGCTGCTCTGGAGTGGAGACTTATCCCCGTGCCGGGGACGACGATGCCTGATCCGAAGTCGAAGTAGTTGGACTGAATGAAGGAAACCATCATCCCGGAAGAGTCGGCTGTCGTCAGGTACACGGTATCGCCACCGGATTGTCTTTGCCGCAGTGAATGGCCGGTCATGGGCACGACGTCCATTTGGCGTGCCAGGATGCACAGATGCTCATCACTGAGCAGTGATGCTGCCTCGCGGTCCATATACTGGGGGTCGGCCACATGTGAACGAATATCGCTGTGGGCAACAAACATGGCGCGAAGCTGCAGGTCGAGGCTCTTCAGGGAATCCGGGTGTACGTTGGCGATCTCCGTGTCCCGCAATAGCGCGAGTGCGACCAATGCTGCAATCCCTTGACTGTTCGGCGGTATTTCATGAACTGAGTAGTCGTCAAAGCTCGCACTGACCGGCTCAACCCATTCGGGCACGTGGCTACCGAGGTCTTCCTCTCGCAGCAGTCCTCCCGTGTCGCGCCCGTATGCGGCAATCGCGCTTGCGAGACGGCCGCGATAAAACGATTCGCCAAACGTATCCGCGATCTCCTCAAGCGTTGCGGCCAGTTCCTTGCAGCGAAATACCTCACCTGCCAGCGGAGCACGTCCGCCTGGAAGGAATGTATCAGAGAACGATTCAAACTCCTGGTACTTTGCAGCTACTTCAGCCCAGGTTTTGGCAATGAAGGGGGAGACCATGAAACCCTTCCGTGCATACTCGATGGCAGGCGCGAACAAATCCGAGAAGGGCAGCACCCCGAACTTTCGCGACAATTCAATCCACGAGGATACCGCACCTGGAACAGTGATGCTCTGCCACCCCGTAGTGGGCATCTCTGTAAGTCCCGCGAACATCCCTGTCGTCCATGCTCTGGGCGAGCGTCCGGACGCATTCAGGCCGTGGAGCTGCTGCCCGTCCCATACCAAAGCAAAAGCGTCGCCACCGATGCCATTCATCGTTGGTTCTACAACAGTGAGCGTAACCGCGGCAGCAATCGCAGAGTCGACTGCATTTCCACCACGGAGGAGCATGCGCACTCCCGCCTGAGCAGCCAGGGGCTGCGATGTAGCAACCACATTCCTGCCAAACACCGGGGCACGAACAGAAGCGTAACAATGCCGTCGCTCGAGGTGATTCTCATCCATATCTGCCTCCAAACCCGTCCAATTCACGAAACATGCGAGTATACCAGACTCACCGCGGGAGTCTGATGCATCGCAACACCTGGTCAGAAGGGGCTTTAGTCTAATCAGGAGTACGTTTCACAGACGAAGTGGATTTAACTGTTCGCACGGATACCCGTGGGCTTTTGGCATGCACGAACTGGACATTGTCCGGCTATTTTTGTAAGGTGTACGATGACCATGAGCAAGTCGCCAGCTAACCAGCCGATCATTCACGTGTTTCCCCACATCGACTTCGAGATTACAGTCGACGACGTACTGAAGGCCATGAAGGTGCGCAAGGTGTCGCCTTCATTGGAGCGGATAACTGCAGAGTTAGTCGAGCGCTCGCTCGAGGTGGCCAAACCCAAAGCCTTATGTCGTGTCTGCTACGTCGAAGACAGGACAGACAATGCCGTCGTCATCGAAGACCGGACGTTCACCAGCCGCGTACTTCGACAGAACCTCGACGGCGTCCAGCGAGTCTTCCCGTTTGTCGCTACCTGTGGAACCGAATTTGAGAAGCTCATGCTCGACCGCAGTGACATCATGGCATCGTACTGCCTCGACACCATCATGATGATTGCAGTGCAGCAAGCTCGCCGACACGTCGAGGCCTACCTCAAAGATACGTATGCTGTGGGTCAGCTTTCACGCATGGCACCCGGTTCGTTGCAGGACTGGCCCCTTGAGGAGCAGCAACCACTGTTCGACTTGCTGGGCGACGTCGAACAACAGATCGGCGTTCGGCTGACAGAGCGGTTTCTAATGATACCCATCAAATCGGTGTCCGGAATCTTCTTCCCGACCGAGGTCCGGTTTGAGAGTTGTCAACTATGTCCACGCCTCAACTGCCCGGGCAGAAGAGCCCCACATGATGCCGGGCTGTCAGCACAATACGGTGTGTAGCGATTCCCTCCTCCACTTGACGACCCCAGCGATTCAATGCCACCATGGATGTCTTCGAAACAGCACCTGCAGATATGCAGCGTGATGACCGGCACTCCCTGAGTGCCTCGTTCCGGACAAGACCTCATGGACGAAAAGAGCCTCGAACTGCTTGAGTTTCCAGCGGCCAAGACGAAGGTCGCCAAGTATGCCGCATTCCAACTAAGCCGTGAGGCACTGCTCTCTCTGAAGCCACTCACAAACCGAAGGCGCGTTCAGGAACGCCTCCAGGAAAGCACTGAGGCGCGGCGCCTTCTCGCACTGTCACCTGGTTTCTCCATCGGCCGCATCGATGACATCCGCCCGGCGGTTGCTCTGGCTGCGCAGGGACACGTGCTACAGGCGGAAGACCTGGTCATGGTCGCACGTTCGCTTAAGGCCGTGGCGGACGCGCGCCAGCAGGTGGAGGAAGTTCAAGACCAGGTGCCCCGAATCTGGGCGATTGCGGAGGCTCTGAGCGACCTGCGGCCACTGGCACGCGACATCACCAGAGGAATTGGTCCGGCTGGCGACATACTGGATTCGGCATCTCCCCGACTCGGCCAGATCCGCAAGCGCATCATCGAGGCACGTGACGATTTGGTCAACCGCCTTGACGGCCTTATGTCGTCTGCCGAGGGCCAGAGCCTTATCAGCGACCACATCGTTACCCAGCGCGAGGGACGATACGTGATCCCCGTGAAGTCAGAACACCGGCGCAGTCTTCAGGGCATCGTTCATGATGTGTCGAACAGCGGTGCCACGGTTTTCATCGAGCCATGGAGCACGGTGGAGTATGGCAACGCATTGCGCGAACTGGAGCTCGAGGAGAGAGACGAGATACAGCGCATCCTTGCAGAACGCAGCGAGGCACTGGGTAGACACAGGATGCAGGTCGACCGTGACGTGATCGCCATCACGGACCTGGACATCGCCGTCGCCAAAGCGCGATACGCCGCTGAGGTCCGCGCCGTAGAACCAGTGCTGCTGGATGAGCGTAGCAGAAAGGGACAGGGAACACTTATCGACCTGCGACAGGCACGACATCCCCTGCTCGGATCGGACGCAGTTCCGCTATCACTGAAGCTGGGGGATGCGTTCCGGGTTCTCGTCGTCACAGGACCGAATACCGGAGGCAAGACCGTACTCCTTAAGACCGTCGGATTGCTGGCGGCGATGGCACAGGCAGGCCTGCCGATTCCCGCTGCGGAGGGAACGGTCCTGCCGGTGTTCGACCAGGTGTTCGCCGACATTGGCGATGAGCAGAGTATCGAACAGACACTTTCTACTTTCAGTTGGCACGTCGGCAACATCGTCCGCATCGTGAGCAATGCCACAGACCGCAGCCTTGTCTTGCTGGACGAGCCAGGTTCGGCCACCGACCCAAGCGAAGGCTCAGCCCTCGCACGTGCGCTGCTCCAACACTTCCTGGAATGCGGTTCGCTCACCCTCGCGGCTACACACTACACGGACGTGAAAGTATACGCACACGCCACACCCGGACTGCAGAATGCCTCCCTTGAGTTCGATCCGGTCAGCAGACAGCCAACCTATCGGCTGCAGATGGGTTTTCCGGGAGTGAGTAACGCATTGGCCACCGCCGAGCGGCTGGGGCTGCCGGAGCACCTGGTCGAGGTCGCCCGGCAGATGCTACCGAGAGCAGAGCGCGACCTGTCCGAGCTTCTGAATGACCTGGAGTCGGAACAAAAGTCTATTGACGCACTCAGGGCATCACTCGCGGAGGAGATAGCGATTGTCGAGAACCTACGGACCTCCCTGGAAGCCGAGCTGTCACGACTTCAAGCGGAGGATCAGCAGGCCTCCCGCGAGGCCAGAGATGCAGTCTCGCGCGAGGTCGCCGCCCTTCACCGTCAGATACGCGAAGTTTCCTCCGAACTCAAGCACACACGCAACAAAGAACAACTGGAGCGCGCAAGAACGACACTCGGAGTTGTCCGCGCCAAACTGCGCTCGGAAGAGCTTGATGTCCCTGCTCCACCGAAAACGCAGGCAGAAACTACCACAGTGAGTGACGAAGGTATACGGCCCGGCGATATTGTTCGCATACGAGGCACCTCAACCGACGCGAGAGTCCTTTCAGTATCTGAAAAGACCTTTCAGGTCGAAGTGCAGTGCGGGTCTGTACATCTCTGGCTCGGAGTAGACAGTGTTGACAAGATCGCGGCAACGATGACTCGCGACGAAGGGGCGGTCTCCGTCAAGTTACGCAAACTCGATCGCGAGGTCCCGAGGGAGTTGGATCTTAGAGGAAAAAGAGCGGACGAAATCGAACCCGCACTTGATTCCTATTTCAACGCGGCAGCAATGGCCCACCTGCCAAGCGTACGTATCATCCATGGATTCGGGACAGGCACTGTGCGCAACATCGTACGCGAGTATCTTGCTTCACACCGGCTGGTGAGTTCATTTCGCCCTGGTGAGCAGGGGGAAGGAGGCGACGGAGTCACGATCGCTGAGTTCTAGACATCAGCTCGTCAGGCCGTAAGCCACCGCAGCCTTCCTGAAACCCTCAAGTGAGGCTTCAAGTGTGCGGTCGTTCACACAGTAGGATATCCGAAAGAACCCGGGAGCGCCGAAACCCCGTCCCGGCACCACCAGGATCAGCAGGGTCAGCAACTCCCGCACAAACTCAACATCATCCTCCAGCGGCGCCTTCGGGAACATATAGAACGCCCCTTGGGGGCGCACCACGTCGTACCCCATAGCGCTGAGTTCGCCATAGAGCAGATCACGCTTGCGCTCGTATTCCGCCACCGAGACCGTAACATTCTGCAGATTCTTCACAAGGTGCTGCATCATTGCGGGCGCATTTACGAAGCCTAGTACCCTGTTGCAGTGAATGAACCCTGCCATCAGGTCGTCGTGCTCATCGCTCTCGGGATTCAGAGCGGCATAGCCGATGCGCTCGCCTGGCAGCGCCAGATCTTTCGAGTGCGAAGACACCACGACACTATTGCGATAGTGTCGAAAGACGGGAACCGGCATCAGACCGTCGAAGAGTATGCGCCGATACGGTTCATCGCTGATGAGATAGATCTGATGGCCCAGTTCATCTTCCTTTCGTGCGAGCACCTCACCGATACCGCGGATGATACTCTCCGGATAGACCACCCCGGTCGGATTGTTCGGTGAATTGAGGATAACCGCCTTGGTCTGAGGGCCGATCGCATCAGCCAGCATCGCAAGGTCGGGCAGGAAATCACGGTCGCAGCGAACCACCCTCGCCTTTCCTCCATGATTGTCAACATAGCCAAGGAATTCCACAAAATACGGTGCGAGCACTATCACTTCATCACCTGGGTCGAGGAGGGCTTTCAAGACCACGTTCATCGCGCCCGATGCGCCACACGTCATAACTACATCACGTGCCGTCAGGCTGACTCCTGTCTCCCGCTCCAGTTCACGAGCAACCGCCGCACGTGTTTCTTCGTAACCCGCATTCGCCATGTACCGGTGCATCCCGGGGATCGGCTTCTCAGCCAGACGTCGCAATGCGACCTCGAATTCTGCCGGTGGTTCGACGATAGGATTGCCGAGCGACAGGTCACAGATCTTCTCGACGCCGTGAAGCGCCTTCAGCGCCGCGCCTTCCTCGAACATCCGCCGTATCCATGAGCCTTCCACCATCTGCTGGCGGACATTCACTGACATAGACATGTTCTCGAATCTCCTCTCGATGGGCCGAAACTCGAATCCTACGCTATGCACGGAAGTATAACGTAGCGGCAATTCTACCACAGCGCCCCGGCGATTCTGCGGAGGCGTTCGGAGCCTGAACGCAGGTGTGCCGGGATTGCAGGGCGGCCACAGGCAGGCATGCCCGAGGCTGATGGCGTACAGCACGTGGCTGCCGTATCCAACGCAAGTGATCCCTGATCTATGCGGGAACGGAAGAATCCACGCGCCACGATGCTCAATCTGCGCGAGAGAACACGCGCTCACCCGATCCCGTCGCTGCGAACGAGCGCCCGCCATCACATTGATATCTGAGGAGAGTACGCGGGTCTACACCCCGCAAGGCATTCTTATGGATTGAACTCACTTTCCGCGAGTACGCGCATGCAACGTGGATAGAGTCGCTTCGTACTGCCGAAAAGACCTGGTGGACACCAGGGAGCCGTCTCAGCATCGGGGCGGCACACACGCATCGACTACTGCAGGAGAAAGAGGCTGCCGCCAAACGCGGCGGCGTGACGCTGCCTGCAGGCCTGTCCCTGCGCAGTTGCATCGAGACGATGCTGATCGAGTGCAAATCCTTCGAGCAGTTGCTGCAACAGAGCGGCGCCATACAGCGCCCTATGTCATCGTTGCGGCGTGGAACCGGGAGGCACACATGAGTAGAGTCCGAAGTCAAAGGCGAACTCTCCCGAACGTCACCCCAGTCGCTCCTGTGCGTTCGGGAGAAGCACGCTCCACCCTACTATTACTGCCGCCTAGTCTGAAGACGAGGCGATGAGTACCTTCATGAAATCGGCTTTGCCGCCGACGATATCCTCAAATGTCTCCTGTATCCTGGAGACCGGACGAATATCGGAGACGATCTTGTCGAGTTCGAGGTTGCCCTCCACCACAAGACGGATAGCTTCATCATAGTCTTGCTTCACGTAGTTCCTGGCGCCGATCATGGTGTACTCGCGCCAGAGGATAGTCCTCAGATCAACCATCATCGGTTCGGCGAAGATAGCTACGATTACGATCTTACCGCCGGTCCGGGGCAACTTGGTCATCATGTCAGCGCCAGCCTGGGTGCCCGTAACCTCAAAAACGACATCTGCCCCGGCGCTTCCTGTGCGATCGAAGACGTACTTCACCAGGTCGCTCTCGGCCGGATTCACCACATCGAAACCCAACTCCCTGGCAAGATTGACGCGTGACGGGTTGACCTCGGAGACGACGACGGCGGCTCCCTTTTCCCTGCACACGAGAGCCTCCAGCACACCGATGGGCCCTGCGCCCAGAATGACGCAGAAATCCTTGGCAGTCACCTCTCCGTAGCGTACGTCATGTGCTGCCACCGCCAGAGGTTCAATCAACGCTGCGTGCACCATATTGATGTTGTCCGGGAGCTTATGGAGCAGATGAGCAGGGACAGTCCACGAGCCCTGGAATGCTCCCGCAGAAGTAATTCCGATGAAGTTCAGAGTCGGACAGATATTTATGTGCCCCATTTCGCACGATGGACATTTGCCACACGCGTCGGTCGGACGCAAGACCACGCGATCACCGGCTTTAAATTCCTCAACTCCTTCCCCCACTTCCGCTACGATGCCGACCGCCTCATGTCCCACTACCTGAGGGGGAGTGAGCCTGTGGTCCATATGACCAAGGAAGACATGAACATCGGTACCACAGATGCCGGCATATGCTACTTCGATGCGTGCCTGTCCCGGTCCCGGGGGAATCACTTGGGACTCGCCGATAGAGAACTGCTTGTTGCCTTCGTAGTATGCTGCTTTCATTAATCCTCCGCGCCTGACTTATCGTTCCAACAGGGCACCCGACGCATCCCAGAGCTTCTTCCGGGCCTCGGCCATAGTCGTCATCACTGTCTCGGGATCCGCACCACAACACTCGGCGATCGCACGGATCATCTCGGCCTCTTTCGGCGGGCAACCAGCTACATAGACACTCGCCCCGGACAAGTCAGCGGCGCATTTGCCGAGTGCGACCACCTTGTCGCTCGCTCCGGAATCAGCAGCGTTCCCGATGACCACGGTAAGCCCGATCATCTGCTCACTGTACCCTGCCTGCTTCATATAGGTTATGGCGCTGACCAGCTCATTGGTGCAGCCACTGCACGCGGACTCCCCCTGGATAATGCTGACCTCGGGATACCGGGAGCGGAACACGTCGAAACCGGTCGTAAATACCTTTACGTGATCCTCAAGTCGCTCCCCTACCACATCAACGGCTTCCAGATCGGCCTGTTTGCCTTCTCGTTCCGCCCAGTAGTGAAAGTGCATTATCTGGGAGGGGTCAATTCCCATCAAAGCGGCACCCACTATATCCACATAGAGCGCATCGCTGCCGGCAATGATAAGCCCCATCTCTCTGCTGTCCTGGGGGTACTGCCACAGACCTTCCATACCCACCGTAGCATCGATGACTGCGTAGTGCGGTGGAACTACAGCGCAAAGATCGACTATTGCCATATCCAGACCGAGACGGTGACTCTTCCTCTTCTCTGCACCGGGCATTACCCCCTTCATGTTCTTCAGAGCAAGAGTCGCATGTGTACGAATATGCGTCTTCAGCACCGGAATGCTGATAATGACATCACTGTCGAGCGCTGTCCTGGCAATACGGACCGTATCCATCACCAGTGAGTTCGGGACGGCTACCTCTTCGAATGAGTCTTTATTGAGATTTCGGAGCTCGACGCCCAGCCTGCCGGCCGCTTCCGTCACTCCCGATGAGTCAAAGGCTTCCTGCGTGCTGAATCCCGCGAAATCGTAGCCTGCAATGGCGCCATCTCCGATGATCACCGAAGCCGGATTTCGCTCCAGGACAAGCTTCGTAACTGCATCCACAACATCACCGTCGGTCATGCATCCACTGTGTCGCGGCGAAGGTTTGCACTGGTTCGGCTTGACCAGCACCTTGCTATCCTTACCTATCAGTTCATCAAGACCTCCAGCCAAACGAATAGCTTCGCGAACCGCCCCTTCCACTCCTTCGCTACCCGCACTGGTAATTGCAACCCGATTCGTCATAGCAACACCCCCCTTCTCCAGGAATCAAGATCATTCAGACACCCGGGGGCAGTGTAAACCCATGCCATTTCGCTGTCAAAGCATGTCCAGCGGTGCGCTAGTGTGCTTAGTAACCCAAGGACTTGTCCACGATATTCAGCAGTGGCTCTCCAGCAAGGTATCTCTGCAGGTTCGCAGCAAACAGTTTGGCCGCTCCCACGTCGTAAGCTGCAATATCGCCGGACACATGAGGGCTGAAGATTACGTTCCGCATCCGCCTGAGGGGGCTGTCAGCCGACAGCGGCTCCTCAGTGAAGACATCGAGCCCAGCACCGCCAATCCAACCTTCCTGCAGCGCTTGTACCAACTCACATTCGTTCACAATTGCGCCGCGGGACACATTTATGAGTCGGGCGGAAGACTTCATCGCTTTCAGTTCCGGTGCGCCGATGAGTCCACGCGATTCCTCGGTCAGCGGCAGCGCAAGCACGACGAAATCACTGGCCGACAGCAACTCGTGCAGATCAGAGAGCGGCAGCAGACGATCAACATTTCCATTCTGCTCGCCGATCACTGGAGACCGTCTCGTCGCCACAACATTCATGCCGAAATATTTTGAGACCCGTGCCACCTCGCGGCCGATTCGCCCAAAGCCCAGTATGCCCACAGTTTTATCGGTCAGCACGTCCATAGGAAACCATTTCCATCTGCCCTCGATCTGCTGGTAGAAGCTTCTGGGTGCATCTTTCACGAACATCAGCATGAGCATGAGCACGAACTCGGCGATTGTCACCTCGTGTATGCCACTCATGTTGGTGACGATGACCTCGCTGCGGACCACTTCCGGTGTAAGTATCTTCTCAACTCCCGTCGAGATGGTCTGCATCCATTTGAGACGTGGAGTACGCTCCAACAGCCGTTCGGGCATTTTCAGCACATATACCACGTCCGCCTCAGCGAACTGGGCATCCAACTCGTCACTTCGCGAATAATCCCCATCGCGTTCCGCCCGGGTCAGGTCAGCCACATCTGTCACGACGACATCGTCAGAGACCGCGCGAATGATATCCAGAGCTTCCGGTTCTATCCTGTTCAACACCAGCACACGTGTTTTGTCAGTCACAGTATCTCCTCTCACTTGAAGCCTACAGAGGCCGAATCCTCGACGCGACCACTCTCGCGCCACACCGGGAATAAGAATCTTACACGTTGACAGCACCGTTGTTCCATGCCTAGTATTGCACCGAAAGGAGTACGATATGGCTAATTACGGTTATGACCACGTTCACATCATCAGCCCTGACCCGGAGGCCGCAGCTCAATTCTTCGTTGATAAGTTCGGAGCAAGCATTAATAGCACAGGCACCGCTGGCGACGGAACCACCATGGTGACGCTGAGCCTCAGCGGCGTCAATATCTTCTTCAAAGGTCGTGCACGGAAGCCCGAAATGGAGGCTCCTCCAGCAGGGAGCAGCTACGGCCTGGAACACCTTGGCATAGTTACCGACGACCTGGATGCCGCGGTAGCCGAACTGAAGGCTCAAGGAGTGAAGTTCACTCAGGAAATCACGGACTTCAGACCAGGCATCCGAATATCATTCATGCTTGGCCCTGACGGCATGTTGATCGAACTGCTCGAACGCAAACAGGTGTAAGTCGGATCGACTTCTCGTGAACCCCCTGATGATATGACCGCCGAGGCGCTCATAGCACCTCTGCGGTCATCTTTTGTTGTCGCTCAGGTTTATATGACCTGCCCGAATCGCTACACGGATACAGCATTCCAGACAACGTCCCTTGACGTCACGAGGGTCTGGCTATACACTCATTGAGTAACAGATGAATTGCCCCAGGTGTCAATCGGAACTCATCGTTGTCGAATATCACGCCGTCGAACTGGACTACTGTCCCGAATGCGAAGGGTTATGGTTCGATAGCGGTGAGATGGCGCTGGTCGCCACGCAGATGAGCGGCTCCCAATGCGACCTGCTGCCGCAGGAGAGGGCGGAAACTAAGGAAACACGACTGAAGTGCCCCGAGTGTCACAAGGCAATGGATAAGCGTCTCCTGGGCGCCACCGATCCCGTCATTGCCGATGTGTGCCGATTGTGCGACGGACTGTGGCTCGATCACGGTGAACTGGAACAGGTTGTCGCAGGGATGCACCCTTCCGGAGAGACCGACACCCCCATAATCGGCTACCTGCGGAACACATTTCGCCCGGGATTGGAAGAGAAGTCCTCACGCACACCGGGACAGACCTCCGGTGAATCATCCAACTAGTTAAGGAGTAGTGAGCATGGACCTATGGATCTGGATAACCATCGGCGTCGTCGTCATTATTGCGTTTATGTTCGCCGGGACCTACAACGGCCTGGTGAGAACCAGGAACCAGGTGAAGAACGCATGGGCACAGATAGACGTTCAGCTCAAGCGACGCTATGACCTGGTACCGAATCTCGTCGAGACGGTAAAGGGCTACGCCCGGCATGAACGCGAGACCTTCGAGATGGTGACGCAGGCACGAAACCTTGCACAGCAGTTCACCTCCGCGGGGGCAGGGGAACGAGCGAAGGTGGAAGGCGAGTTGAGTTCAGCGCTCGGCCGCCTGTTGGCCGTCGCAGAAGCCTACCCCGATCTGAAGGCAAACCAGAATTTCCTCGCTCTGCAGGAGGAACTCACCTCAACCGAGAATAAGATCGGCTTCGCACGTCAGTTCTATAACGACTCTGTGCTGCGGCTGAACAACAAGACGCAGGAATTCCCATCGAACATCGTTGCCAGCATCACGGGTTTCAAGCCAGCTGAGTACTTCGAGACTACCCTTGAGACCGAGCGGCAGGCTCCGAAAGTCAGCTTCTCCTAGACCGGAGTGATACCAGATCTATGTGGGAACAGATACGTGCCAACCAGATCCGCTCAGCCCTGGTCGTGGTATTCATGGGACTGCTCCTCGTCGCAGTAGGCTTTGCTTTGGGCGTGTATTTCTTCGGCAGCGCGTTGGGTGGCGTGGCGCTTGCTCTTATCGTATGGGCGATCATGAACCTCGTTGCCCTGTTCCAGGGCGACAACATCCTGCTATCCCTGGGAAATGCGCGTAAGGTCACGAAGGAAGACTTCCCGCGGCTCTATAACATCGTCGAGGAGATGGCAATCGCGGCCGGTCTGCCGAAGATTCCAGGCGTCTACGTGATAGACGACCCTGCTCCCAATGCATTCGCAACGGGACGCAAGCCCGAGAAGGCGGCAATAGCGGTCACCTCAGGACTGCTTCAGAAGCTGAACCGAGACGAGCTGCAGGGAGTGGTCGCACATGAGCTCGCCCATGTCAGGAACCGTGATACGCTGCTTATGGCCATCGGCGGTATTCTGCTCGGAACCATCGTTATCCTCTCCTTCTACGCCAGCCGCATCATGTTCTTTGGCGGTATGTCGAGGGGCAGACGTGGTGGAGGCGGTGGTGGTGGTGGCGCTCAGATCATCATACTGGTGGTCGGCCTTGTTCTCCTTATCCTCGCACCCATCGCCGCCAGACTACTGTATCTTGCGCTGTCTCGTAAACGCGAGTACCTTGCAGACGCCTCGTCAGCACTTTACACGCGCTATCCGGAAGGACTCGCCTCAGCCCTTGAGAAGATAGCGGAAACTCCAACTCAGCTTAAGGCGGCGAACAACGCGACCGCGCCTATGTACATCATTAATCCTTTCAGAAAAGCAGGCAGAGCGGCTGCAAACCTCTCCAGCACCCACCCATCCACCGCCGATAGGATTCGAGTGCTCAGATCAATGGGGGGTGCATCACTCGCCGACTACGACGCCGCCTTCAAGAGCGTCCGTGGCGAGCGGAGTGGGGTAGTGCCGCATGGCGCCCTCGGACTGACAGCCGGCGCACCACTACGGCCTCCGTCCACCGAACCCGAGACCGAGGCGACACGCGCCCGTGAGGTCTCCGATGTGTTGTGGAAAGCGAAAGACTACCGGACAATCGAGTGCCATTGCGGCGCCAAGCTCCGTGTTCCTCCAGGAATGAAACGTGATCACCTCAAGTGCCCGCGCTGCGGCACAGTTCACCGCATCTAAGCGCGCACGCCCACTATTTTGAAGCATGATCCGCGATACGCACCCCCGTCAGCCTTTCATACGCCGCTGCCATTGCCTGGTGTCCCTTCTTACCTTTTCCCTCAGCCTCCACCGCATTATAGAGTTGCTGCACCATGGAGGTGGCAGGAAGTGTCATGCACAGCTCCTCTGCGGCAGTCATGAGGATGTCCAGGTCTTTCTGCACGGTCTCGACCGTACCTCCAGGCTCGAGATCTCCTGCAAGTAATCGCGCACCCAGATTCTCGAACTGCCACGAGCCACCGGCGCCATCCTTCACTGCGTCGTATACACGGCGCACATCCAGGCCAAGGCCCGCTCCAAGCGTCAGTGCTTCCACGGTCGCAAGCAGATTCACCAGTACCAGCACCTGGTTGCAAAGCTTGGCCCCCTGTCCTGTTCCGTTCTCCTCGCCGACATGTACTATGCTGCTACCCATCGACTGCAGCACGGGCAGGGCGCGGTCAAATGCGTCAGCCGGCCCACCAACCATTATCGATAAAGTGCCCGCCTCAGCACGGGGAGTGCTGCCACTGACAGGAGCATCCAGCATGAACATCCCTTCCTCTCTCAGGCGAGAAGCTATCGAGCGCGCCTGTGCAGGTGCAATGGTACTCATATCTACGAGGATTAGGCCTTGCCGTCCGCCAGATAGGAGGCCATTCTGACCGAGTGCTATTTCGGCGGTATCTCCTCCATGCTTCACCATGGTGACAACGATGTCAGACGCGCGGGCAACCTCTTTCGCCGACCTGGCCTCGTTCGCGCCGTGCGAACAGGCGACCTCTATTCCAGGACGGCTCCGGTTCCACACCGTGACCTGATAACCCGCCTTGAGCAGGTTCCTGCACATCGGGCGGCCCATATATCCCAGTCCAATGAATCCTACCTTCAACTCTGACATCGTGCGATTGCCTCCTTGAGCCTCATATTGATCAATAATCTGGCAGGATACCCGCCGACGCTCACGTTCGCAACCCACGCAAGTCGGGTGACGTGCTATTCTAGGTACAGGCGAAAGAGTCGTCAAACAAGCAGTGGAGGTCACCTACATGTCGTCTATTCCATTGGTGAGAGTACTCACCGATTCCGGTTATGGTTCGCGCCGAGAGGTATCAGACCTTGTTAAGAAAGGCATGGTGGAGATAAACGGGCGCCCCGCTTCGTCGTTCACCGAGCAAGTAAATCCCGACGTCGACTCTGTCGTCGTGACCGGCAGGAAGGTGACTCCCGGCACCGCGCGCCGCGTGTATCTGATTATGAACAAGCCCGAGGGATACCTTTCAACCACGGAGGACGACAGGGGTAGATCCACGGTGATGGATCTCCTGCCGGAGAGATGGCGCAAAGCGGGATTGCATCCCGCGGGGCGTCTCGATGAGGACAGCACAGGCCTTCTCGTACTGACGAATGACGGACAACTGACACACGAACTCACGCATCCTCGCTACGAGCACGAAAAGGAGTACTACGTTGCGACTACCGGCCGACTCACTGATGCCGATCTTGACAAGCTGGAACAGGGTGTCGAGATCGAGGGCCAAGTGACATGGCCGGCAAAAGTACGGCTCCTTCTCGGGCAATCGCCCTTCACCTATAGCATCACCATTCACGAAGGCAGGAAACGGCAGGTGCGAATGATGTTCGCAGCTATTGGCCAGCAGGTTGCCATATTGAAGCGAGTGAGGATCGGCGGGCTCTTCATGGGGGACCTTAAAGAGGGGGAGTGGCGGGAACTCACCCCAACAGAGTTGACGGATCTCATGAGAAAACGCCCGCTGCCCCAACGTCCATCGGGAGCCACAGAGAAAGGAGGACGACAATCGGACCGCGCTGCCAGGCCGGCACTTAGACAGTCCTTTCGTGAGAGCACTTCGGTTCGATCATCACGCACTTCTGCTCCCTCCACTGAGCCACGTTCCAGCCGGTCGTCCGAAAGTGGCCCAGTGCCTCATCCGTCGCGAAGACCGGCAGACGACCGGGATACTCGTCCGTATGTGCGGAGAGCCCCGGCGCCGGCATCCGGGCGCAGACACCAGCCCGTGACAGACCAGCGTGATTCGAGGCCCCCACCACACCGGACTGCGACAGATCGCCCACGACGCTTGTATCGCAAGCCCGATGACAGAACAGAGAGCCGACCCTATACGCGCCGTCCTTCAGGGTCTCCGACTGAACGTACGTCGCAAAGACCACCAGCCGACAGGG
Source organism: Dehalococcoidia bacterium (assembly GCA_007129495.1). Classification (GTDB taxonomy): domain Bacteria; phylum Chloroflexota; class Dehalococcoidia; order GIF9; family AB-539-J10; genus SKVJ01. Next base: position 53,460 of record SKVJ01000040.1, read on the forward strand.
CTTCGAGGCCTTATGGACCGGGAGAATTCGGCACTGCCCGCCAAGGTCCGTATCGACGTACCACCGGTGAGAAAGCAGCACGGCCGTATGTCCCGCGCGAAGGCTATCCGCCTTCAAGGCCTCCGCATCGCCGACCCTCAGCCGACCGGGATACGCGGCCTTATGACCGGAGAGAGCTGCCCCCGACCGGGTCCGGGCAGAAACGTCGGCCCGGAGATGTCACGCATTCTCAGCCTCCCGCGCGTTTAAATGCAAGGTCCGCTGCCGAAGGGCTCCGCAGCAGGCCTCACCAGAAAAGAGTCGAGACTCACGAAGGGTATCAACGCCGCCGCTTCGAACGCACACAGGGGCCCCGCCATGATTCGACGTCGCGAAGCCGTTCCGATGAGCGATTCCCACAGGATGGGAGACCGCCGTCGCGGCGCCCGCAGCAGGGTACTCGAAGTGAGCCACGGCGTGACACCCCCAGATCGGATGGGTCCGGACGTTCCTCAAGGAAGCGCTAAGCACTTGCTCACAGCCTACGTGGCTCCCTGCTTTCAAGCAACCCGCGACGGAAGATATCGGTGTCACAGTCAGATTGAGGATGTGGATGAACTGCGTCTCCCTCGGAACGCCTACGTCTTCGTACTCTCACGGCTAACCCGGACAGCCCTGACCAGCAGCGGAATGAGAAACGCGGTTCCGATCACACTAAGCACCGCACAAACAAAGAACACTGCACCGACGCTCTCCACATCCGCTACATACCCGAGGGCGGTCGCGGAGAATGATCCCACTCCGAAGGCACAGAAGAAGTAGATGCCGTACATACGGCCACGCCAGTGGTCCGGGGTGTAGTCGGCAACAAGCGCATTGAACACTGGCTGACTGATGAAATGGAAGAAGGCGAAGACTGCGGCTGCCATCAGCAGACCCGCGCCTGCAAAGCCCCAAATACCCCAGAGTGCCGGCGCCGACACTGCCAGAGATATTACTACGAGTGTCTCACGTCGCCGCTTGTCTGAGAGATACCCTCCCATGAACTGCCCAGCCACACCAAATAGAAGAGCCACTGTCGTGAATGAACCACCCAGCATGACCGGATCAAGACCCGCGAATCCGGTTCTAACGCTCGCACTGAGATGAGCCGGAAGGAACGTCACCACACCCCGATATATCAGACCATTGATGATGCTGGCTATCAGAATCAAGGCGATCGGGAACAACACAGGTCTGAGGGAGGTGGGACTTGGAGCCACGAGAGCTGCTGAAGGTACGGGATTGGCAGGGTGAATCTTCCCCGGCAGTTTGAGGATAAGCAGGCCAAGGATGATACAGGGAACAGCGAACACCGTGTACCCGATCCGCCATCCTGCACCTGAGGCGATGAGACCCACCATGATCGGTCCCAGGGCCAGTCCCAGGTTTCCTCCCGTGCCCAGGTAAGCGAATCCCATTCCTGTGCGACTCGCGGACCTGGCGATAAACGCAGCAGCGACGGGGTGGAACAGACCGAGCGCCACACCGAGCACTGCGAGCGCTACACCAAGCGTAATAACGCCAGGAGCAACACTCACCCCCAACGCAGCCACTCCCATTCCCAAAGCACACACCGCGAGCAGACGCGTCTCGCTCACTCGATCGGCCAGTACTCCAACGGGCAGCGACGTCAATCCATAGGCGAACCCGAAAACATTGGCGATAACGCCCAGCACGAAGAGACTGGCGCCAAGATCGGCGGCGATGGCCACCAGCACCACGCCGTAAGCCAGTTCGAGAACATGCAACAACCCGTGCAGAATAGAGACGTAGCCGATGCTTCTGCGCTCAAGGGAGACCTCTGCCATGGTGCGCCCCTTCTCCTGCGGCTGCCGGACCATCACGACGATAGCACGGAGCCGCACGAACGTGTAGTCACGGCAGTCTAACACAGCACAATCCCAGTATCCATCCTCGTACGCACCGCGGCGATTGCATCAGCAGAACACTGTCGAAGTCCATCATCGGAAGGCAACGAACTTGAAAGACGAGGACATTTCCGTCATGCTGTGCATCGATGAAGGGGGGCGGGACTCACCCGGAATGTCTTCCCCCGAATTAAGGAGGGGCGCACTATGTCTGCTGAACCCAGAGAGCAAATTCTGGACGACGTTGAAAGGAAGGCCGCCGAATACGAGATAGAGTCAGGATGCTGCGCCCAGGGCTGCCTCAGAGCTCTGCAGGAGCAGTTTGAGATCGGCAACGTCGAGACGTACAAAGCGGCCACCGCCATGCCCGGCATCGCATTGCGCGGTGAAACCTGTGGTGCCGTAGTCGGGGGTCTGATGGCGGTCGGCCTTGTCTGGGGAAGGGAGGACCCCAAGGATATGGACAGTTTCTTCCGCGCGATATCCAAGGGGCGGAAGTTCTGTGAAGCGTTCGAGAAGGAATTCAGTACCGTGATGTGCCGCGCCATCGTGAAACAGCGGTTTGGAAAGGAGTTGAACCTCGCGGATCCGGAGGATGCCAAAGAGTTTGAGAGAATGGACGGATTCAGGGTCTGCAGCTATGTTCCCGGTAAGGCTGCACGCATCGTCGCGGGGATGATTCTCGACGCACGCGAGAAGGAACAACGATCCTGATTTGCCACCACCCGGAGAAACAGAAGAACGCCCGCCCTCGGCCGAGGGCGGGCGTTTCGATGTCAACCGGCAGCGGACGTCAGTCTTCCAGTTCCACCACCACCTTGCAGTAGGGTGCTCCTTCGGGCAGTACTTGCCTCAGGATTGGCTTCTTGACCTTCACGCCAAGCGCGTCGAAGGTGCCCTCTTCCATAGCCTCAAGGAGCACATTGCAGATCTGGGGGCACTTCTCATATGCTTTTGCCTGGGAACACTCGTACTCGTGCTTCACTGCACGTTTCCTGTCCCATTCAACCCATTCGCCGCGTACGCCGGCATTGTTGTCCTCAAGGTCCATAATGCGCCCGAGACAGCGCGCGTCCGTAAGGTCATCGATCTTCATGCGCTTCTGCATTGTCGCCGCACGGCGGCGGCCGATGTCATACATCGCCTGGCGGCCCATTTCCCAGACTTCATCTCCGTATTTCTCCGCCATAGGAGTCAGTATCTCGGCCAGAAACATACCAAGAGTCTTGCCGCCCAGTTCCACCATCTTGAAGACGTCGGTATCGGGAAGATAGATGGTCTTTCTGTCCTCACCCAGCGGTGGCATTTCATCCACGTACTCTGCCACATGAGTACCGTGCTCGTAGTGTCGCTCAAGTCGTTTCGCCATACAGTGTCACTCCTTACCTTTCATTGCACCGTCAAAGCTGCTGCGCTCCATCGTCGGCTACCTCGGTACTGTGAATCCCACAGGATAGGCCTGCAATGTTCAGTATAGCTGTCTTCTGTCAGGCGGGCGTCCCGGCCACAAATCGCCAGCCCTGCACTCATTCTGCTTGCCTGTTGCTCACGTGGGCATGCGTCGCCATTATTACAGAACGCACGCGCGATGCTGCACGAAGAAAACTCAGGAGGCCTTCCTCGCCTTATCCACAAGATCCTGCCTGGGAGGACAAAAGATGTCTATCGCCTTGCATCCGGCATCGGGTATGTAGCCGCCATGCTCGGTTCCTGCATGCAACACCACCATATCGCCCTTCTTCAATCGATAAAGCTTGCCCTCGATGATCTCGTCCTGCTCTCCGTCCAGCACGATCATCACCTGCTGCACGTCATGTTTGTGAGGCGCAAAATAGCTGTTCGGCTTCTGGTCGAGGAAGCTGATGAGGATCTCTCCGGTCGAGACCAGTTGGCTGTTAGAGCCGGGCGCCAGTTCCGTGAATGGCAGGCCGGCATAATGCAGGACCCGGCTGTTGTACTCCTCGGGAGTTGCATACGGCTCTTTCTTCTCCACCGATATACCTCCTTGGTCTAGCCGCTCAAGAACGGCCACATAAGCGATCAGTGATCTGATGCCAGTCCGAGTATGACCGGAAGCGAGACCGGTCATCGGCGGCACATTTCTCTCGTAAGGAAACCTCCACGAGTGGTATTGGAGAAGCGGTGGAAACGCCGTCCACCACAGCTTTCCACGTTAGCACCTCGTCATCATAGTGTCAACGGGTTTACGCTCGGGTTGATAAGGATCCACGAACCTCTCTCACCTTCAGTGACAACCCTTCGCATGCAACATTCCCCCAAGAGACTCTCCGGGACTTTATTCCTTCGGCACGCCGGTCCACATCAGGGATGTGGCGAACACGATGCGGAGTGGGCCCTTAGTCGGTGGCAGGTGCGACCCGTTCTCCATAGATCGAATTCCAAATGCTAAGAAGTCCAGGGGCGCCACCCGAGGCCAAGTTCACGGAGACTCAAGTTCAATCCTGAGTTCCTGCAGTCGTTCGCAAAACTGTCGGCGGGATTCGCCGGCCCACACCGTCTCTTCGAGTCGTCTTCTCGTGGTCCGCAATTGATCTTCGGATAACGAATGAAACTCGATTGGCCCATATGAGAAGAGACCCTGCTCGGGCCTCACATCCTCAATCCACGTGCAGATCGCATCAACCGTCCGATTGTGATACGCGGCCAGCAGCCGATACTTGGTGTGGATGTGCAGCAGGGTCCCGTCATCTTTCGTCGACTGACGCAGATTGATCATCTGTTCGCTGATGGACTTGCTGTGAGTCAGAAGAAGCTTGACCAATGGATCCACCATCCTGCTCTCGCCCAGCAGCGCCCTTCGCACCCGTCGAACTGCGCTGGTGATAAGGTAGTCCAGATACACAAGACCGCTGTCACTCTCACGTACAAAGTACACGCTATGCTCGTTCTCGAATCGTTTGAAGTCGGATATCTGGCTCAGTAAACCGGGGTGCACCAGCAGTCGGGGCCAAACAGCCATGTTTTCCAACTCATAAGCGGCGATGAATGCCGGCCCGAAGGCGATCCTCCATCCATCGCCTTCCTCTGAAAGCAGATCGCCTGTTGCCATCGCGCCTCGAAGGAACAGGCCGTACCTGGCAAGGTTGATTTGCGCTGCTGACACTCGACGACAGACAAGTGCGATTGCTTCCTCTGTGGAATCCGGGTATGACACAAGCAGGCTGTCGGAGAATGCGGTAAAGGCTATGTCTGTCTCTCGTGACTCTTTGGCCGCTGCGGCAGCACGTCGACGCAACTGCCGTTCCTGCTCATTTCTCAGCGCCCAGTACAGTCGACCCACAAGATGCCTCGATTTCGCCGACCGGTTGATCGTGTCTCGGAAGCCAAGAATGTCCAGGTACGCCACGGTGGATGAGACATACCTGATGTCGTGCTGTGCCTGTTCGGCTTTCCGAGTCATTGCCGCCATTCTACCGCATGAGATTGCACGTGCATATGCAGGGCAGCTCAAAGTTGCCCGAAGATCAGCGTCATAACGAACCGGCCGCCACCGCGGGACACACTAAGGAATTGAGCACACATATTGCGGAGAGGGTGAAAGCGCGTGATCTGTCCGTCCGCCGAAGCGACTCGAACAGTTCATCCTGCATTCTGCGCTGATCGACAGTAGACAGTCGTCCGGCACTCCGCATGTAGCTGCCAGGTATATAAGCTGCCACCTTGACGAAGCGCGCTCTCATTTGAGCGGCCAGTACAGGTGTCCGTCAGTTCTCGAACTCTGCCGCTATACTCTGCCTCTCACGAGCCAGATGACGAACAGGATTATCGCGATAACCAGCAGTATGTGCAGCAATGGACCGGTGATCAAACCGATGATAAGGCTCAGCACCCAGAGAACCACAAGGACAAGTGCGACCAACCAGAGTAGCCTGAGCATAACAACCCCCTTTTCCACCTTGCGACGTCCGCCGCGTGAATTCTGCGTGCTTTTCGCATACCCGGGTATTGGTCAGCGCAGCGTTGCAGCTGACTCCCGATGATAATCAACCAATCCCCCTGCGGAGTTTCTGACCTCTCACATTGTGCATGCGCAATGTAGGATTTTCAAGCACGGCTTTCCCGGTACCGAAGTCCGGAGAACCCGTGGCGCGAGGTTCGCCTCGATGGGCGTGGTGGAAGCCGGCAGCAGAATTGCCGGCGAGGAATGCTTATGTCGTCTACCCGGGGGCGAAATAACACGGGAACCAGCTTCGCAAAATGGAGCCAGCGATCGGAATCGAACCGATGACCGGCGGTTTACGAAACCGCTGCTCTACCTCTGAGCTACGCTGGC
>SKVJ01000054.1 GCA_007129495.1 Dehalococcoidia bacterium
AGACTTTGCCGGATGAAGGAACCTCCGCTTTTTCCTCCGCACCAATGATCAATCCAAGGATTTCCGTTTTGGAAGATTCTGCCGTGCTGCGAACTCCCACCATTCTTCCTCTTCTCAAGACAGTGATACGGTCACTCACCACAAAAACATGCTCCAGATTGTGAGCGATAACGATTACAGGAATACCATGCTCCCGTAATGTCCGGATCAGGTCGAGGGTTTTTTGGGTTTCTTCAGGCCCAAGGGCCGCGGTAGGTTCATCCATAACCAAAATCTTTATGTGTTCACGGTATATTGCCCTGCCAATTGCAACTGATTGCTTTTGCCCTCCCGAAAGATTGAAAACAGGAGCCTTCCTGTTGCTCCCCAATTGAATATTCAGTTTATTCTTCAATAAATTCAGAGCTTCTGTACGCATCTTCGCGTTATCAAGAAATTGCATGCCCAGAAATGAATTGCTGATCTCTGATCCCAAAAATACATTGGCTGAAGCTTCCAGGGTATCAACCAGGGCCAAATCTTGATAGACAGCTTCGATGCCCATGGATTTGGCATGCTGGCGGCTTTTGAATGTAGCCGGTCTGCCTTCTAAAAGTATTTCACCGGAATCGGCAGAATAGACTCCAGTCAGTATCTTGATGAGCGTGGATTTGCCAGCTCCATTATCTCCCACCAAACCCATAACTTCTCCGCGGCGCAGGGTGAAATCCACTTTATCCAAAGCTCGCAATCCACCGAAATTCTTTGTTATACCACGTGCTTCGAGAACAAAATCTTCTTCTTTGCTTTTTTTCACATCGTTCATTGTTTTATCACCACCTCCATCAGACGTCCCGACCTGAAAAAAATGTCCAGGCCGGGATACAGAACGTAATTATTTTTTGCTATTCCCAGTCTTCGAGGCCAGTTCCTTTTACAGCTTTACTGTAACGCATGGAACGCTCTGCAAGTTCTTTAAATTCTTCGAGGCTTAATTCTTTGTGTGACATAACCCCGTCGGCAAGGTATACCTGGGGTATTTCGTCTTGGCGTCCCTCAAGATAGCGTTGAATCGCTTCAGCTATTCCGACTCCTCCGTCATCCTGGAAACGGAATACTGAACCAACCATCCTTCCTCTCAACATAGCATCAATTTCATCCACCGTACCACCGAAACCGTACACTGCGACCTGGTCAAGGTAACCAACCGTTTCCAGAGCCGCCACTGCTCCCAGAGCCATTGCAGTAGATGTTGCATAGATAACATCGAGATCCGGATGGGCAGTCATGATATCGATAGTCGCTTCATAGGCTTTCTGCCGGTCGGCTTCCGCGTAGGTTTCATATACTACTTCAATGTCGGTTTGTTCGATTACCGCCATTGTACCATTCCACCGCTGATCATCTAGCGTACCTGGAATCATCCGCAAGCCGGCCATTTTACCTTCCCCGCCCGTCCATTCTGCTATATGAAGACCGGTGAGATAACCGCCGTATTCATGGTCAAATGCAGAAGTGTGTGAGTAGAAAATAAAATGTAAAAAATGGTTCAGCACACCTCCTTTCCTCCAAAAAAGTGATCATTAGGTGTCAATCCAACCGCTTAATATAAGCCGTATTCTTTTGCCTTTTCCTTGAGAAATGTAATTCCCTCACTCATGATGGCTTCCCGGCTGGGAGCGATCTGACGCCACACTGAAGTAGCCACTGGAATATCCTCCATGGGCTCGAAGAAGCTCTCGATCACGAGCCAGCCGTGGTAGTCGATGTCCTTGAGGGCCTGGAAGACTTCATCCCAGTTGACGTGTCCGGTGCCGGGAATCCCCCGGTCGTTTTCCGAACAGTGAAGCAAAAAGAGGTGGCAGCCGGTTATCTTGATTGGGTTATAGAAGTTCTTTTCATCGATGTTCATATGGTAGGTATCAAGATGCACACCGATATTGTCTTTTCCGATCTCCTGTACCAGCTTCACCGCGTCTTCTGCAATATTGAGGAAATAGGTCTCATAACGGTTGAGACATTCAAGACCGATGTTCACTCCCTTGTCTCCTGCATAGTCGGCGATCTCGCGTAGTAAAATCACTGCCCGGTTCCACTCCTCTTGAGTGCGGGCCCGACCTACATCGGCCATTCCAAAGGTTCCATAATGCGGCCCGACCATGGTGTTTGCTCCGAGACCGGAAGAAATGTCTACGAATTTTCTCAACATGGTCATTCCCCGCTTGCGCTTCTCTTCATCATCATCAATCAGGTTGTCCGCACGGCCAAGACCACCGCAAGTTGTACACTTGAGGCCAAGGCGGTCTAATTCCTTCCGTGCTCTCTCAATCAATGATTCATCCACCCGCATGGCATGTGCCATGGGAATCTCCACCCCCTCAAAACCCATCTCCTTCACTTGAGAAAAAAGCTTGATAGTCTCATCACTCAGATGAGAGGTCCATACCTGCAGGTTGCTCCCGAACTTTACCATCTGTGTTTGCCTCCTCACGTAGTTATTGACTAGCTTTTTATTTTTTGATCGAACCTTCAAGCTGCTCTTATTGTTTTACAAAAATACTATACATTTACAATTCCTTTAATCACATTGTCACTTCGATTGGCAGTAATTTCCAATCCCCTTTTAACATCATCCAAAGAAAACCTATGTGTTATGATTGGTTTCACGTCTACAAGACCTTTGTCGGCCAAGCGAATAGCAATAGGATAATCATTTGCATAACGATATACAGCATTTATCGTTACGGTCCGATCAAAAAGATCAGAAGCCCGGAAAGGATATTCCTGAAATGGAGGGATACCTACCAAAGTTACCCGCCCTCCTCTTCTGGTGACTGAAGGAGAGATACGAAATGTTTCGAAAGTTCCAGCAGTTTCCAGTGTTTTATCGACTCCTCTCCCTTGGGTATTTTTGAGAATTTCCTCTTGTGTATTCGTTTGTGTAGCATCGATCGTAACGATACGGTCAGGTGAAAAACGCTTGACAAAATCAAGCTTTAAGGGGTTGATATCACTGATAAAAACCTTCGTTGCTCCCGCAGCCAGGGCAGTCTGCAAACAAAGAATTCCAATTGTTCCTGCACCCAGAATAGCCACTGAATCACCAAGAAAAATTTCTGCAAGTTTAGTGGCCTCTACAGCTACTGCAAGTGGTTCCATCAATGCGCCTTCTTCAAAGGTCATTTTCTCAGGCAGTGGAAAAAGGAAGTCTTCTTCACTGAGGACGTATTCAGCAAATGCACCATTCACCCCGGGAACCGCCATAAATACCATTTCAGGGCATAAGTGATATTCACCCCGTTTACACCACTCACATTTTCGACAAGGAATACCTGGTTCAACCGCTACGCGATCACCCACGGTTACTCGGTTAACTCCAGGAACAACTTCTACCACTTCCCCCGCACACTCATGACCGAGAATTAATGGGTTTTCAACTACCCAGTCCGCTAAACGACCATCCTGGTAAAAATGGGCATCTGAACCACACACACCCACACTTTTCACTCTAACTTTTACTTGATTTGGTTTACTCATAACAGGTTCAGGAACGTCTTGAATGACTACGTTCTTTGCTTCTATCAAAACAGCAGCTTTCATGGAACTTTACTCCTTTCCTCAATGAACAGGATTGTTTTATAGTTATTTACTTGGAACCTTTTTTGGTTTGTAAACAAGTCATGGTAGCAACAATCCCCTATTTCAGCGCTCCGGCTGTCATCCCCTTTACCACGTGTTTCTCCAGTCTGAGATAGGCTATGATAATCGGAATGATGGTCAAAACCACAAAAGCGTTGACCAAGGGCCAGTCCTCTATGCCCTCGGTGGCCCGCAGCATGTAGAGCACATAGGGCAAGGTGCGCACCTGGGGACCGGTGGTGAAGGCGAGCACAAAGGGGAACTCGTTCCAGGCATCGACTGCTGTGAGGGTGGCCGCAGTGATCACCCCCGGAAGCGCTATCGGAATGTAGACGTGCCACAGGTGCTTCCACATGCTGGCCCCGTCCATCTTCGCCGCATCTTCCAGGTCCTTGGGTACCGCCCCGAAGGCCCCGGTGATGATCCAGGTGGCCAGGGGGACACCGCTTGCCACATAGGCGATGATCAGGGCGGCATAAGTGTTGATCAAACCCATCTCGGCAAAGCGGACATAGAGGGGGACGATGAGACCGGCACGGGGGAGAATACGGGGGACCAGGATACACAGTAAAAGCGGCCCGCGCAGCCAGAAGGCGTGGCGGGCAAAGCCGTAGGCTCCCAAAACGCCGATGAACAAAACGAGAATGGTGGTGCTCCCGGCGATAAAGATGGTATTGAACCAGTACCGCCAAAACCCTTCAAAACCGACCGCTCCCTGGTAGCCGTGCAGGGAGAAATCCCGCGGGATCAGGGTGGGGGGAACCCGGTAGACCTCCATGGTGGACTTGAAGGAAGAGGAAACCGTCCAGACAAAGGGCAATACGGTCCAGATCACCAAGATGGCGATGACGACCCATACCAGGTGTTTTTTCACGGCTACCAGTGCTTGTGACATAGGGCGTGTTGTATGTGTGCTCATCCTGTTTCCTCCTATACCTTGAAGTACTTGAGCACCACCGCGCTCACGATGATGTTGGCCAGCAAAAGCATGATGAGGATGGCGGCTCCGCCCGGCACATCGAAGTGCTCAAAGGCCAGGTAGTACATGCGCACCGCCAGGACCTCGGTGGAGCGGCCCGGCCCTCCCCTGGTCATGGCCAACACGATATCGAACATGGAAAAGGCCACGAAGTTGAGCCATATCAGGCTGAAGCCGAACTGGGGCTTGATCTGGGGCAGCGTGACATGCCAGAGGGTTTTCCAGGGGGTACAGCCATCGATCTTGGCAGCATCGTAGATCTCCGGGTCGATACTCTGCAGACCCGACAGCATGACCATGGTGGACACGGGGGACCTTCCCCAGGCGTTGGCCAGAATGAGGATCAGCAGGGCCCAGGTAGGGTTGCTGAACCAGGCGACACCACTTTGGCCGATGCTCCTGAGTATCATGTTGATGAGGCCGACGTCTCCGGAAAAGAGGAAGCGCCACATGGTGCCGATCGCGACACCCGATATCAGGTAGGGCAAGAGCGCCAGGGCGGAGAAATAACGACGTGATTTGACAAGCTTATAGAGGGCCAGGGCGAACCCCAGGGAGATGAGCATGCCCAGGGCGATCGATCCCGCAACGAAGATAAGAGACACCCGCAAGGAGGACTGAAACACCATGCTGCGAAACAGATCGAGATAATTCTGTACCCCCACGAACTCCGGAACACCGGTAATGAAGAAGGGAAAACGTTGCAGGGATAAAATGAATGATTCAATGACGGAAATCCCCAGGATCCATATTACCATGAAGATGGCGGGGAAAATCAAGAGATACGGAAACACCGTTTTCAACCTCAGGCGTTTCCTGGCTGAAGGGGGTTTTCCCATTACTCCTTGTTCTACGGACATACACTCACTCCTTTGCAAACATCAGTGATGGCCTAGCAAGGTTGGTTCGCTTGGAAACTTATATCTCTCTTTTTATGGGGGGGGTGGAAAAGAGAAGCCCCCTTCTACACCCCCCATAAAAAACAGTGCCTTCCCTCTATCGCCTCATATGAAGCAAATATGAGGTTATGCGATATGTCTCTACCAGGGTTTGGTTATGTATGCAGGAAACACTTCTCAGTCAAGCAGGGCATTGATCGCTGCCTGGTGGCGGGCTGCCATTTCCGCTACATCAACATCGGGATCCGAGAGGGCTTCCTGCCTGGCATCGTGAATGATTTCATACATGAGCGGTGATTTTGGATGGACTGGGAACGCTTCTGCAAAAGCTATGGCTTCGAGAAGAACATCATCCCACCAGGGAAGGTTTTCCACAAATTCCGGACGATGGTACACGGATGCCCGTATACCCGGGGCGTAATCCCAGTTGATCTCCGCCATGATGTCAGGGCTAGCCAAGTGCTGCAGGACTTTCATGATGTCTTCCAGCGGGGCTTCAGACTGCGAGCTCAGGATATACCCGAATACGTTTGCTCCGAAAGTTGCCTCATCCTCTGCACCCCTTCTCTTTACCAGGGGAACGATAGCCCAGTCCACGTTGTATTCGAAATTCTGCTGCACGAGCGGATACATGTGTGCGCCCATGAAGTTCTGCGCCGTGTTTCCTTCGATGAATGCTGCCCGCATGTGGGCATGGTCCCAGGAGAGAGTGTCGGGGTGGGCAAGACCTTCGCGCATGATCGTCTGCAGGAAATCAAGCACTGCTATCCCGGCCTCTGAATCAAGCTGGATGACGTTTCCGGGGAACTGCCCGCCCATCTGCTGGTACATGTTGTATGTTTTCTCCGGCATCGCAAGCCTCGAGCCTTCCTGGGCATAACCCAGCATGTCGTCTGTGCGGAGCTTGCGGGCGTTGTCGAGCACTTCATCCCAGTACACAGGTGCATCAAGACCGGCTTCCTCGTAGAGATCTATGCGGTAATTCAATTGCCGGGTGAAGGGTTGTTGACCCATACCATAAATGACTCCATCATAAGCTAACGCCGTCCAAGATAAAGGTGCCAAATCCTGAAAATCATCAGGATTTTCTTCTTCCCACATCGTCTTGATCGCTGTCATATCTTTGACCATACCTTGTTCGGCTAACATCGGAATTACCCCATGTTCAAGATGAAAAATGTCAGGAGCATTCCCTACCACAAAGGCTCTTAAGTATGCGGAAAATTGTTCTTCCCAAGGTACGGCATCATAGTTAATCCTAATATGAGGATTGGCCGCATGGAACTCTTCGTAACGGTCAACGGGAATATATTCCCTACGAGTATGCCAAATCGTTATTTCCGTAACATCCGCGAGCGCCACTCCGGCAATAAAAACCAATAGAACTGTAACCATCAACACCGGCACAAATTTGAATTTTTTCACTTTTTAATGAGCTCCCTTCTAAGGTTTCCGTAATATGGAACACTCCCAAATTCCTGGGAATAACTTCCTTCATCTCATTCCATCCACCTATCACCTCCTCATAATAACATGTGATAAACTGACAAATGTAACATATGTTACACAACATATATTTCACAATAAAGGATAATACTTCACTCTTCTCGTGTCAAATGTAAATACTTATAAGGCACATTTCACTTATGGATTCTACATACAGCTATATATACAGCTATAACAACAAAATACTGTATCCATATTACCCCATACTTAACCCATATTTAACAATCAGGATAAACCAAAGCAAGCCAAAAAACCCTGTTATACAGAGAAATTGAAACTAAGAAGCCCGTAATACAAGCTTTCAGGAAGGTATCAGCTGAATACGAATTTTCAGTCCAGGCATCTGTTATGCAAGAGACTGAAAAACACAAACGAAATTGTGGTTTCAAGAAATAAAATCAAAATACAAATGGGTCTTAAGGTATTTTCTAAGCTGCTCCATTAGGAATAGAATACATATCATATACTTCGAGTAGTGCTTCTATATTTTGAATAGGGACATCAGGTTGAATATTATGAACAGCCCCGAAAACAAACCCTCCACCCGGGGCTAATGTGTCAATCGATTTTTTCACCGCGTCTTTTACCTGTTGAGGGGATCCGTGAGGTAATATCTCCTGAGGGTCACACCCGCCGCCCCAGAAAGTGAGGTCATCGCCAAAGTCGCGTTTCAGCTTTTCCGGTTCCATATTTTTTGCGCTCAAGTGGACTGGGTTAATGGCGTCAACTCCCGTCTCGATGATATCAGGCAACAACTCATAGATACTCCCGCACGAATGGAGGAGGATTTTTGCCGCTGTCTTTTTCTTAATGGCGGCAAAGAGCTTGGCGTGCCAGGGCTTAATCGACTTCCGGTAAAGAGCCGGTGAAATAAGTGGGCCGTTTTGACCTCCCAGGTCATCTCCCTCAAAAACCACGTCTATTATATCACCGATTTCATCAAGGATATTCTCCCAGAGCGCTATTTTCAAATGTGTCAGTTTTTCTAAAATCAGCTCGGACCGTTTCGGGTTACTTATCAACGTCGCATATCCCTCCTCAAAACCATGGAGCCAAGTAAATGTCTCAAGCAGGTTTGGAGGAACACTGGGTCCAACGATCAAAGCTCGGTCCTGTTGCTGGAGAATCTTTTGAGCAGTAGCCCTGATTCCCTTGACCCTCAAGGGATCGGCTGTGTCGGGCCAGGGGAAATCATACAGTTTTTCATCTGGAACCTGTAGCAATGGTGTTGAAGAGAGGTCAAAATACAACCCCTGGCTTTTAGGCATTTTCCAAGTAATTCCAAACTCATCGACAAACCATTTTTCAGTTTCGTTCTCTTCTATAGCAAGTTGCCAGTTCGAAGGTTCATGCAAGGGAATGTTCCAACAACTCGCCCCTATCCTGTCCATGAAATCCTTCTTTGGTAATATCGTCTGCATGACAACCGAGAGTAGCTCTTCCTCTGTATCTTCCGGCATCCCCCAGTGTTTGCGCAGATTCTGATAACACAAGCGGTGCAGGCTGCTGCAGCAGGTGCCACCAATGTCCAAAGGTATCTTGTCAGGCTCGCAATGGTCTAAAGCAGTTTGTACTTCGGCACGTTTCCCCACGGATGAAACCTCCAAATAGAGATATTTGTATACATCAACTTTCATTTACCATCCTCACTATAAAAAAAATGTGAAACACAAGAACAATCGGATGAACCGAATTTTCGAACCGGCACGGTAAAGCCCGTTTGCGCTAATAGAGACTGGGCCAGACCACATTCATCATTTCCTGAATACACTTTCGTCTTCACTACCCTAGCGTACGCAAGAACGTAATCGATATGCCAGCGCAGTGTTTTTTCTTTACTTTTGTGCCTTCGTAAACGGGCATCAATATTTTTCTTCGCCCTGCCCACGTAGACATATTGGCCGGAGGGAAAATAAAACCTGCCAAGTTTCCCCACCTGAATATGTTTTGCTTCCCTCAGCGCTACAAAAAGAAGATAACACGCCAAATGATGCTCCGTTCTTCTGTCTTCTTCTTCCCTGCATAAAAAATGAGTGTTACGTACCAACACCGTCATTACCATATTATTATATCTTTTCTCTACGGTCTTTGTAAAAAATAGCGACAAAGAGTGAAAATTTTCTTGACAAATCAAAATAGGAATATAAAATATTTTTAGGTTAACCTAATATTATTACCGAGGTGTCTGTATTGGCGCTTACTGAAACGCTGGAGGATTATTTACAGGCAATCTTCCATGAAGAGAACGAAAAGGGAATGGCCCGCGTGAAGGACGTGGCCAAAAAGCTTGCTGTACGTGCAAGCTCGGTGGTTGAAGCGGTGAATCGCTTAAAGGAAGCCGGTTACGTACTGTATGAAAAAGGTGATTTCATCCGCCTTACCGAGCCAGGTCAAGAGGTGGCCCAGCGGACCTTCGAACGCAACCTCGTGGTGTATCGTTTCCTGGACCAGGTTCTCGGGGTAGAGCCGGAACATGCCCGTAAGTTGACTTGCGGTATAGAACACCATATGGACAGGCAGTTTTTCGATGCTTTGTCTGCTCTCTGTTTTTTCTTCGAACGTAACAGTGATGTACAGGAAAAGTTCCGTCGTTTCGCCGACTCATATGAGAAGGGAATGATTTGTGATATGTACGCAACCTTGGACCAATTCGGCAAGGGAGACACACTTAAAGTGATAAAGGTCAGTGGTGATGCTTTCCTCCGTCAGCGCCTCATCGCCATGGGATTGACCCCAGGCCAGGAAATAGTCATAGAACGGGTGGCTCCCCTGGGAGATCCGGTTGATGTCGTGCTGCGTGGGTACCATCTCAGTCTCAGAAAAGAGGAAGCCAAATGCATCAAGGTCGAAAAGATATAGCCCCTGACAAAGCTTTCCCCCTCACCATGGCCTCTCCCGGGACTTATGAAGTAGCAGATCTGCGCGGAGGTCGGGAGTTCACCGGAAAGCTTCTCTCCATGGGTGTCCAGGCCGGTAAGCGCCTGGAGCTTATCACCACCGGTGGCTGCGGCCCACTCATGGTGAATGTGGAAGGGAGCCGCATCGCACTGGGCCGTGGGATCGCTCACCGTATCTTGGTTCGAAATGAATTATCCAGGAGGAATTCTGCATGAAATCAACCACACAATATGCCCGCTCATACCGGGATGTGCAAACTCATAAACTGCCAACCGTAGCCTTGATCGGAAACCCCAACGTGGGAAAAACCTCTGTGTTCAACGCTCTTACCGGCTCACACCAAAAAGTAGGAAACTGGCCGGGAGTGACCGTAGAAAAAAAAGAAGGTCGATTTACGTATGAAGGTCAGCAGGTGGCGATGGTTGACCTTCCAGGATTGTACAGCCTTTCACCCTATTCCCTTGATGAACGTATCGCCCGCTCATTCATTTCCCAGGAACAACCGGGCGCCGTCGTTGTCATTGTCGATGCTTCCAACCTGGAACGCAACATGTACCTGGTATTCGAACTCATGGAAATGGGCGTCAATCTCGTGGTTGACCTCAATTTCATGGACGAGGCCAAAGAGCGGGGAATTGAAGTGAATTCGAAAGAGCTTTCCCGTTTCCTGGGAGTACCGGTAGTTGAAACAGTGGCCTTCCGCCGGCAGGGCATTGATGAATTGAAAAAGGCTATCGTGGAATCACTGCAAGCTCCTCGCCGACCCCGCACCTTCCCCTTTCCTGAAAAAATGGAAAAATTTCTTCAGCAAACGGAAAAACTTATTGAGGATTCATGTCACCATGATATACAAACTTCTTCCTGTTTTGCTTGTGGGGAATGTGCCGCTCCAAACCATCCGGTTATCGGTTTCCCCGTACGCTGGGTCGCCATAAAGCTTTTAGAAGGTGACCTTGAGGTAAATGGAAACCTCCTTTCCTCATTGCCTGAAGAAAACCGCGAAGTTTTCGCTGAACACCTGCGTTCATTGAGGCAAGCCGTGCAAGCAGAATACCAGGAAGAACCAGAGATAGTGGTCGCAGAGGAACGCTATGCAGTCATCCATGGATTCGTCAAAGAATTTTTTCACTCCCGCTCCACAGTAAGCCGCCGTATGAAGCTCACCGACCGGCTGGATAGGTATTTCTGCCACCGCTATCTCGGTTTACCGATTTTCCTTCTCCTCATGTGGCTCACATTCCAGGTGACATTTTTCCTGGGTGAATTCTTTGAAGAAAGCATAGAAGGTGCTTTCGAAGTGATGGGTGAGGCAGTTATCACCTTTTTCGGTGGAGTGGGCATCCCCTGGCTGGGGTCTTTACTGGGGGAAGGTGTGCTTGGAGGAATAGGGGCTATCCTGGTTTTCCTTCCCAATATATTTATTCTTTTTTTGATGATCTCGATATTGGAAGATTCCGGTTACCTCTCCCGGGGCGCTTTTGTAATGGACCGCCTGATGCATGCCATTGGTCTGCACGGAAAATCCTTTATACCAATGCTTCTCGGTTTCGGATGCTCTGTGCCCGGAGTAATGGCCTGCCGTACACTTGAATCAGAACGGGACCGTAAACTGACCCTTCTCGTGGTTCCACTTATGTCCTGTTCAGCACGGCTTCCCATATTTCTCCTGTTCACTTCGCTCTTTTTCTCCCGTTACCAGGGAACGATATTGTTCACCTTGTACCTGGTGGGGATCATATCGGCCATCACGGTTGCCTGGGTGTTACGAAAAACCCTTTTCAAGGGCGAAGTGGCACCCCTGATCATGGAGCTCCCCATATACCGTATTCCATCACCAAAAAACGTCCTGTCTGAATCATGGCGCAAGAGTTATCTTTTCCTGCGTAAGGCCGGAACCATAATTTTCCTTGTAGTCGTTTTGGTATGGCTTTTCGCCTCCCTCCCGGTGGGAGTGGAGTACGCTTCCATCGACAGCCTGATGGGAAAACTCGGAGAGTTTTTCGCGCCCCTCTTCCGTCCTTTGGGTTTTGGTTTCTGGCAAGCTTCTGTCGCCCTCATTTTCGGAACAGTGGCAAAAGAAGTTGTGGTAGGAACACTGGGGACCCTTTTTGGGGGAGAAGCCGGTCTTACGGAGGCCTTATCCGCATATTTTACCCCGGTATCGGCTTTTTCCTTCATGGTCTTTTCCCTGTTGTATATACCCTGCGTCGCTACTTTGGCAGCCATTAAGCGGGAAGCCGGGTGGAAGTGGGTTGGATTCGCCATGGTGTATCTCACGGCGCTTGCGTACCTTGTATCACTTGCGGTTTTTCAGATAGGCCGTTTACTCTTTGGATAAAGACAAAAGATGAGGAAGCAATACATGCCAGAGTCACCCAAACGAAAAGTTGTGGTTACCGGAGGAGCTCAGGGCATCGGAAGGGCAATATGTGAAGCCTTCCTTCGAGAACAGGCTTTTGTCTCTCCCTGGGATATTGACCGTGAAGCGCTGAGCGAGCTCACGGGCCTTTTCCGGGCACAGAAGAATTTGCTTCTTCCCCTGACTTGTGACGTAGCAGAACCCGCATCCGTTGAAAACGCATCGAGCAAGCTTCTCGATGCGTGGGGAAAGGTGGATGTCCTGGTAAATAATGCCGGTATTTTTCTCAACCGTCCTCTCGCAGAATGTGAACCCTCAGAATGGGACCGGGTACTCGCGGTCAATGTGAAAAGTATCTTCCTCACTGCACGAGCACTCTCGCCCTTTATGGCCCCGGGTTCCGTGATCATCAACATCGCCTCCACCCGGGCCTTTCAGTCAGAACCTCACACGGAAGCCTATGCGGCCTCCAAGGGTGGGGTGGTGGCACTCACACACGCTTTGGCAATCTCCCTGGGGGAACGGGGAATCAGGGTTGTTTGCCTGAGCCCCGGTTGGATCGACACATCCGGCTGGAAAAAGCAAGGTGTTCCCCCTTCTCCTCCCTTGAGGGATATCGATCACCAGCAGCACCCTGCCGGGCGGGTAGGAAAACCCACAGACATCGCCGAAATGTGCGTGTTTTTAGTCTCTCCTCAAGCGGGGTTCGTGAGCGGGACGAACATTGTTGTAGATGGGGGGATGACGAAAAAGATGATTTATGTAGAATAATAGAAGAAAGGAGGTGCGTTATGGCTATTATCGATATCTCCCTGCCCCTTGATGCTGATACGCCTACGTATAAGGGTAATGCCGAGCGCAGGCCGAAGATTGAGCGAACCCGTACACTCAGCGAGGGAGCAAACGAAAGCCGCATCACTCTCGACGCCCATACCGGCACTCATGTTGATGCGCCCTTTCACATGGTGGAGGGGGGAAAAACCATAGATCTTTTTTCCCTGTGGTATTTTCATGGACTGGCCGAAGTAGTGGAGGTACGCGGTGTAGAAGCAGTCGAAGAATCACATCTTTTGCCCTTCAAAAACCGTTTCAGCGAAGCCGAATTCATTCTTATTCGTACTGATAATTCTTATACCGACCGCAACCGTGAAGATTTCATCTATCTTTCCCAATCCGGGGCCGAATTTTTAGCACAACAAGGTATAAAAGGGGTTGGCATCGATTCTTTAGGCATAGAACGCAACCAGCCCGGTCACCCCACTCATCGTGCACTCCTGGGCCGGGATATCCTGGTTTTTGAAGGTCTGGCACTGGAACACGCCATGCCGGGGCGATATTTCTTTCGAGCCTATCCTCTTCTCATCAGGGAAGGAGATGGCTCCCCGGTGCGGGCATTTCTCGAGTCAATCACGCCATGAAAACCTTTGTCTTTTTCGGTGCTACGGGAAACCTCTTCACGGATAAAATTTTTCCCGCCCTCTGCTCCCTTACCCGGGATAAGCGCCTCACCGATTTTTCTGTAACCGCGGTGGGTCGCCGCTACAATGATAAAGAAAGCTACAAAAAACATCTTTTTCACACCATACAGAATAAAGATGTAAAGGCCGCCGAAGAACTTCTCCAACGCACCCGTTATCTTCGCTCAGATGCCCTCAAGGAAGAAGATTATCATAATTTTCCAGAGCGGGCTGGACTGACTTCCTCCGATGAAGTGCTCTTTTACCTGGCAGTCGCCCCCTCCCTGTACCAACCAATCCTTGAACTCCTCTCAACTTTCGTAGTACCACACATATCCAAGTTACGGCGAAAAATCATCCTGGAAAAACCCTTCGGAGCTGATGCCGCAAGTTTTCAGGAACTCGACAAAGCTGTGAAGCGGTGTTTTTCAGAAGAAGATACATTCTTCGTCGACCATTACCTGGGGAAAAACACCGTCCAGAATCTTATCGTTTTGAAGGCGGAAAACACCTTTCTGGAGCGCATTCTGCATCGGGATTTTGTTTCTGAAGTGCGTATCTCTGTGTGTGAAAGCTCAGGAGTCGGAAAACGCGGAAAGTTTTATGAAGAAACGGGGGCCATACGCGATATATTGCAAAACCATTTACTGCAGCTTCTTACCCTTATGACCGCTGATTCGCCACCACTCTGCGAACCGGACCGCAAGGAATGCGACGCTTTCCTTTTCTCCTTGAGTGAAAGAAAGAGAGAGATACTCGAACACCTGATCCCGCCCGATACAGAGAAAATACATATTGGCCAGTACGAAGGCTACCGGAAAGAGGTAGACAACCCTTCTTCCATAGTTGAAACCCTGGTTAGTCTTCCTCTCTACATAGATACCTCCCGCTGGAGGGGTGTTCCCTTCCGGCTGCTCACAGGAAAGAAGATGATCAGCCGCAAAGCATCAATTGAAGTGGTGTTTCGTTCCAACAATGATCCACCCAACCTTTTACAGGTGGAGATCCAACCCGAAGAGCGCATGGATATGCTTATTCATGTGAAAAAACCGGGGCTTGGGCTTTTCTCGTTCCCCGTCCGGTTGAATTTCAGTTATTCAGGATCTTTCGATGGAGCGACCTCGGAGGCATACGAAAGTATCCTATTCGACTGCTTCACCGGAGATCGCACTCTCTTCCCGGATTCATCGTTTATCCAAGCCTGTTGGCGCGTAACCGATACAATAAGAAAGCTCCTGGCTGAAAGAAATGCTCAACCAGCCATGTATTCTCCCGAAACCCTCGATACGGGAGATTTTTGGCCTTCTATCGCTCGGTTTGAATGAGAAAACGGCCGTAGGTGACCTGGAAAAACTCGGGGTTTTCAAAATCAATATCTGTCTCCAGGCCCCCCGCTTCGATGTAGTTTTCTCCGAAAAATATTCGGCTGTCCCGATGGCTTTCTATGGTTTGATCCTGGTCCCGGTAAAAAAGGTCTTCTGTCAGGATACGGTCTCCCGATGAGGAGACAACTTCTACCTCCCTTCGAAAACGAAAATCACCTCTATCCAAGTCTATGATGGCTTCATCAGAGCGAAGCACCGCCCGTTCTGAACCGTTTTCAGAATAGAGGAACAGCTCCACTCCTCCCTGTCCCCGTGCGCGTGTCGTATCTTCCCGGTCCAACTCCATTTCTTTCGCGCTGAGCGTCCACGCCAGCCGTCCATCATCCCAGCCCCGTATCAAGGTATCATGCATGAATACCGGTTGGGAGGTAAGTGGTTCGTCCTCTGTTTCTTCTTCGGCCACCATAGGGTCTTCTTCTTCGGGAAGGCGGGTGGACAAAAATCCATATGCTATTCCGAACCCCACCACACATAAAATCCCAATGATGAATAATTTCTTCCACATTCAATTTAACCTCGTCACAGCCAATGTTCTATCTATCTTCCTGTTCTTTCTTCTTCATTTTCAAGATCAAACGGCCATACAGCTAATCCACCGTCCATAACCTGTACCCTGCTATAACCGGCTTCCTTGAGGATTATCGCTGCCTCATATCCGCGAGCGCTCACAGCGCAAAAGATAATAATATCAAGATTACGTGGAAGCTCCTCTATTCTCTCACGTATTTCTGCCAGTGGAATACACGTGCTCCCAGGTATACGCACTTTTTCAAACTCGGGAATAGTCCGAACATCCAGCAAAAGAATGGCATCACCTTTTCTTCTGCGTTCCTCAACTTGTAAGGGTGAAATACCATCCATAAGGCCTGCAAGTTTATTACGCAGCACGTTGGCAGCTACGCACACATTATCTATTGCCGAGGCATATGGAGGTGCGTATGGTATGTCCAGATTTGATAAATCTCTCACCATGCCACCATAGAAAAGAGCACACGCCACGGTGTTCACACTTTTGGTCACTTCCCCCTCCCCGACAAACTGCGCTCCCAGAATCTTTCCGCTTTTACGTTCTGCAACAAGCTTGGTAATCACTCTTCTGGCTCCCGGATAATAATGGGCTTTATCAGAAGCCGGGACTATCGAATAGAGAGCGTCAATTCCCATCTCCTGGGCTTGCTGCGTGCTCATACCAGTGCGGGCAACGGTGAAATCAAATATTTTGAAAATAGTTGAATTCAGACCTCCTGGAAAAATATCTTCATCGCCAGCGATGTTATTCGCCACCACTCTCCCCTGCTTGTTGGCCAAAGATCCCAGGGGGAAATAGGCACTTTTATCACACACAATATTTGTCGTTTCCACACAGTCACCCACAGCATAAATATTCGGATCCCTTGTGCGCATGTGGGAATCCACGATAATTCCACCATATAGCCCGGTTTCCAAGCCACAGCTTACTGCTAAATCGGAATGAGGCCTGAAACCCGCAGCCAGAATGACAAGATCTGCAGGGTAACTTCCCTGCCTCGTTACAACACGGCGAACAACTCCATCCCGACCTTCCAGGCGCATAACCTTTTCACCTACCCGCACGTCAACCCCTTTTTCCCTGCAATACCGGCGTACGAGTATCCCCATGTCCGGATCAAGTACCAAAGGAAGTATTTCATCCATCATTTCGATTACAGTTACTTTAAGTCCACTTTTTACCAAACTTTCGGTCATCTCCATGCCTATCAGCCCGCCACCTACGATAACTGCTTGCTTAGCCAGTTTCTCCCGGATTGTCCATCGAACCTTTTCAGCATCTTCTATGCCGTGCAGGGTGGTGACGTTTCCTAAATCCAGACAAGAGAGTTCCATATCCGGCATATCAAGATCCACAGCTGGCACCGGGGGAATAAAAGGTTTTGAACCGGTAGCAAAAACAAGTAGGTCATAAGGGAATATCGTAATGTCCCCGGTGTCGAGATGACGAGCCTTGACTTCTTTTTTCTCCCTGTCCACCTGCTGAGCTTCCGTGCGGTTGTGTACACTGATACGCTTGGTTTTTTCGAAATACTCCGGGGTTCGCATCACCCCGGCAGAGGTTTCCATGAGTTCTCTTTGTTGTTTTATCTCTCCGCTCACATAATACGGGAGTCCACAGCCGGCGTAGGAGAGAAATTCCCCTCGTTCGAGAATGGTAATTTCCGCACGTGAATCCAGGCGTCGTAACTTTGCTGCTACCTTTGGTCCCGCGGCTACCCCACCAATAATGAGAATTCGTTTTGCCATGGCTTAACTCCCCCTCCTCATCTTTTCATTTTTTCCAATCGTTTAAGGACTCAATCGGCTCTTGAGCTCCTTTATGTCATTATATATACTTCCAACGCAGAAAAGTGCCGCTCCTGCCAGGAAAACCAACACGCCTCCAGCTACCGCACCAAGCCTCTCAGCCAGGGCAACCATACCCCAGGGCAGTGGAAGCATTTGTTCCTCCTCCTGTGCGCCGGGAGGGGATGTCCAGTATCCCAGCCACCACATTCCAGCAACAGAAAGAAAGATCATCACTATTCCTGCTATCAAAACAAGTATACCTGCTACCTTCAAAAAGGTGCCCATGAAAGTCCCACCTCCCTCAACATATTTATTGACAACAACCTGGAAAAAGACGTATCCTTCCTCACATGTGGAAAACATTGACCGTCGGCATGCAGAATTTCTTCTATCACCCCTCCCTGCAGATACTTATAGACTGCGGAACGGGGAAAGACGCCGTGAAAAAGCTCCTCCAGCAGTGTGACGGCGTGGAAACCCTGATCCTTTCCCACGCTCATGCCGATCATTATGGTGGAGCTGTCCACTTCCTGAAGCGCAATCCATGCCTCATAGTTGCGCCTTCCCGGGAACGTCCTTTCCTGATCGATCCCCAGCTCGAACCAGCTATTTTGTTCGGTGGATGGTTTCCCCGGCAATTAGCAAGCAAATGGTTACTGGGACCCCCGAATCTACCGGTACAAGACCTTTCTACCGAAAAGTTTCCTGAAGTCGATTTTGTGGAACTTCCGGGCCATACCCCCGCACTCTGCGGAATACGCGACGGAGAACGCCTGTTTGTCTCGGATGCGCTTTTCGGTCCG
Organism: Dehalococcoidia bacterium; assembly: GCA_007129495.1. Lineage (GTDB taxonomy): Bacteria > Chloroflexota > Dehalococcoidia > GIF9 > AB-539-J10 > SKVJ01. The sequence continues at coordinate 18,224 of SKVJ01000054.1, forward strand.
GAAATCTTGCAAAAATATCCCCTCCTGTACCACTTTGATCCTCTTACAGCCTTGAAAACAGCAAAGAAACTTTCTGCAAAAGCTTCCGAATTCATTCCTTCCCATGGAACCGCAGGGGGGAAGGACCTGGTGGAAAAAAATGTTGCCTGCATGGAAAAAGCCTTCGAAAGAGTAGAAAATACAGTACAAAGAGGAAAGCATCCCCTGGAAGATGTGCTCTCCTCTGTTATGGAACACATCGCTCCTCCCACGACACTTGAAACCTATTACCTCAACCGCTCTGCCCTATTGGGATATGTAAGCGCCCTGGAACGGGAAGGGCATATCAAGATCGCTCTTGAAGGATCCCAACTCGTCTGTTATTAAAAAAGCATTTTTTTCGTTCCCTTTTCATCGATACTCGTTAACTGTCTCGAAAAGCGCCTGAAGGTTCTCCATCGGTATATTGGCCTGGATGTTGTGCACGGCCGCGAAAACAAAACCCCCACCCGTGGAAAAGGTTTCAACAAGAGACCGTACTTCTTCCCGAACTTGTTCCTGGGTACCGAATGGAAGAGTGGTCTGTGTGTTCACGCCTCCGCCCCAAAAAGTAAAATCGGCGCCGAAGGAGCTCTTGAGTTCAGCTGGATTCATCTTGGCTGCGGAAATTTGTACCGGGTTGAGGATATCGAACCCTGCTTCTTTAAGATCCGGTAAAAGATCGTGCACGGAACCACAGGTATGTATGAACGTCTTCCAGGAAGTATGGTGGTGTATCCAGTCATTCACCTGCTTATGAAAAGGTTTGAAAAGTTCTCTATACAACAGGGGTGAAATAAAGGGACAGCTCTGAGAACCGAAATCGGTACCCGAGACAACAATTACCTGGATACGCTCACCTACCGCCTGGTAAAATGACTCCAGGTTCGCCAACCCGATCTCCACCATGCGGGCGAAGACTTCTTTGAGAAAATCCTTGCGGGTGGCAAGGGATATATACCACTCCTCTACATCACGGATGCCTTTGGGTTCAATGAGGGCCGGGCCGGGAACAAAAGCGATATCACCGAGGTTGATACCCGGCACACCACCAAACACTACCGCAAAATCAGTTGACTGGTGGAGTCTTTCGGCCTCTTGCGCAAAATAACTCAGCTCATCCTCCGTATAGTGCTGGAATTCCACCACCTGGTCCTCTATTGTAAGGCCTTCATCATCAAGAATCGGTTGTTGCCGAATGATGGCATCGTGATAGAAACCATCAACAGGCATCTTCGCAGAAGGTGAGGCACTGCGGTCTCCCTGCGGCCACTGCAGGATATATCCGTTTTCATCCGGTTCCGTGTTGAACTTCTCCGGCACCAAAAGCGGGGTCCCGTCAAAAAATGTCCAGGGTTTCCACTTTTCATTCTTGAATCCAAAGAAATTGGTTTCCGGCAATAACGGAGTAGTGTCGATACCCAGTACTTCCCGCAGATCGTCATCCACTTCACCTAACATCTGGAAAGGGTCTATCACTTTTACCGGTTCATCAGGTTTGATGAGGCCGTACGCCACTTTCAGCTTATGAAGGCTGGACACATGGATACCTGTGATCATGGTTGATCCCAGATCAAGGGGTAAAATGTCCGGAGTATTATGTTTCAGGGTTGTCAATATCCGCTCTCTTGGGGTCATTTACCTACCTCCCGGCAAGGACAAGACATTTGAGGTTTTTCCTGGAGTCCATGCCTCTTTGTATTTTCCATAACAATAACAGAAAGGGAGACAACCTGTCACCTCAAATCAGCTTGCAATTACAGGTACAGCTTTTTGTTCTTCATTCTGCATTCTGCGTTCTGCATTCTGCGTTCTGCGTTCTGCATTCTGCATTCAGAATACTGACTTATCCCTTCACTTCCAAGGCTCATTCGATATCCGGCGGACATTTACCTCATCAATCACTGCGTTTCCGCGGTGTGAGAGCAGAAACCATATGATATCCGCCATTTCTTCTGGAGAAATGAGCGCCTTCTCCAGAAGATCAGGCCGCATTGAAGTGATGAGGTCCGTTGCGACTCCACCGGGAGAAACAACGTGTACCCGTACACCTGAGGAATGGAGTTCCCGGGCAAGCACCTTGGATAATCCCATCAATGCATGCTTGGAAGCGGTATATGCTCCCTGGTTGACATACCCCTTGGTTCCTACAACCGATGAGATATTGACCACTGTAGAAATTAGTGATTTCTTCAAGTGTGGAATAGCTTCACGGCAAAGAAGGAATGGAGCTCTCGCGTTCACTGCAATTTGATAATCCCAATCCTGGGTGGTAGTTTCTTCGAGTGGCTTGGACAAGGCGATACCGGCATTGTTGATCAAGATATCCAAACCACCGAAACGGGATACCGTCTCCTGTACCACTCGGCTCGGAAAAGATGGATCGGCTAAGTCACCGCTACACTGCAGTGTCTGCCCATCCAGTGCAGTAATTTCTTCGGCCACCTTGTCTAAATTTTTTTTGTTCCGACCCACCAGGGTCAACTGCAGGCCTTCACGGCCTAACCGAAGTGCGATCGCTTTTCCGATACCCCTTCCCGCGCCGGTTATAACAGCTGTTTTTCCCTGCAAATTTTCAACCACTTTTTTTCACCTGCCTTTATACTCTCCATTCTTTATACCAGTATGCTCAAAACAGGGCAAGTAATTCTCCGTCATCTGAATTGCATCCTTCATGGCTCCAAGGTACAATCAAGCTTGGTAATTTAAGATGTTCACTTTTCATGTTACTAAGCGCAGCATTTTTGTCATAGAACAATAATGGGAAAGAAAAGAGGGATAGCCGTGAGAAACACCTCATCCATCTTGGGGCTCATAGGTGGAATCCTGGGACTCGTTTTATCCGCCTTGACACTAATGGTTGGCATAGCAGTTCACTTTTTACCCCGGCTTTTTCCGCCTAACATCAACCTTCCCTTGCCCGTGGACCGCTATCTTCCAATATTTGGAGCTTTTATGGTCGGCCGGGGGTCAATCGCGCTTGCCAGTGCTATAGCAGGAATCATAGCGGCAGTTATAGTGAATAGGAGAAACCGTACGGGAGGAATCCTGCTGATCATTTCCGGCATCATCGGCCTTGTATCACTATTGATTGTTTTTCTCGTACCGGGAGTTCTTTTGATCATCGGTGGAGTGCTCGCTCTGACCGAACGACAAGAGAGAAAAAACAACCATTTCGTACACGAGAATAAACCATCATCCCCTCCCATGGAACTGCCGTACAGGGAACCGAAGGAGTGATTTTGTAATGAAAATTACAGTGGAAAAGCTCTCACCAGAGGAACAAAAAAGGCGCGGAATACCCTCCTGGCCGATCTGGGAATGCGAGGTCTCTCGATTTGACTGGCATTACGAGCAAACCGAAGAGTGTCTCCTGATCAAAGGCGAAGTGGTAGTGGAAACATCTGAGGGGACCACCCATATCAAAGCGGGAGATTATGTCACTTTCCCGCAGGACCTCTCCTGTGTGTGGGACGTGAAGCAGCCGGTAAAAAAACACTACACTTTCCGCTGAGAAAAGGAAATTACCGCGGAGCACACGTTTCCCTCCCATACCGTTACCGCCTGGCCGCCCAGGAGCACCTTGGAACCTTCCAGGGCCACCCGAACCACCCCACCCCTGTGGGAGGCCTGATATGCAGTGAATACGCTCTTCCCAAGCTCGGATTGCCAAAACGGTCCCAGCGTGCAGTGCGCCGATCCGGTAACCGGATCTTCATCTTTAATTAAAATTATGCTCTGATTGCTTTCTCTGTTTCAGGATGGAATAAATGCAATCTATATGGATCATAATATAATTCTAATTCTTGACCTTTATCAAAACCCATATCAGTTGTACAAAATACTGAAAAATTATGATCTCCATTTTTTAGAATAAGATTTATATCTTCACCCAAAAATTCTTTGACCTGGGTTATTCCTTTCATCGATTTCTGTGTGTTGGATAATTTTTTAATATGAATATTTTGTGGCCTCAGCCCAAGCACTACTTCGTTCAAATGTAACTCATGTAATAATTTTGCAGTTTTTTCCTCAGGAATAAATGTGAGGGTGCTGTTTTCCGCTTGTAACTGGATAACATCTCTTTCTGAAGCGATCTTACATTTCATGATATTAATTGGAGGCTCACCAACAAAATTTGCAACAAAAAGATTGATGGGATTATTGTATATTTCATCCCTTGTGCCTACTTGCTGTAATTCTGCAAAATTCATAATCGCTATTTTCTTGCTTACGGCAACCGCTTCTGTTTGGTTGTGAGTAACATACAACATAGTTGAGCCAAATTCCCGATTTATCTTTTTTATTTCAGCTAATATTTTATACCTTTTTTCTGTCTCAATGTGTGAAATCGGTTCATCCAATAAAAAAATAGAGGGATCTCTTACCAGTGCGCGGGCTAATGATACTCTCTGTTGCTGGCCTCCGCTCAAAGCTGTCGTTTTTACATTGAGAATGTCTTCTATTCCCAGCATTTCACTCACTTTTTTAATTTTATTTTGAATGACATCTTCTTGTAATTTTTTTGCTTCTAAACACAAAGAAAGGTTTTCTCTAACAGTGAGATGAAAATACAATGCATAATCTTCAAATGCCAGAGAAATATTCCTTTGAGCAGGAGTCAAATCATTCGCGAGCGTATCATCTATATACAACTGACCTTTGGAAATTTTTTCTATTCCCGCTATCATTCTCAAAGTAGAAGTTTTACCACAACCAGATGGGCCTAATAAGGACATTATTTCCTTGTCTTGTATATCCAAATTTAAGTCTTTCACTGCTTCTACTTTTCCCCTTTTGCTATCATAATTTTTATATATATTTCTTAATGAGACAGTTGCCATCTTATCCCTCGCTGTTTTTTAATGAGATGTTATTTTTGGTTTCTTTATCAAAGAACATTAACCGTTTATCATTAAAGCCAATCCATAATTCCTGGTTATCTTTTATCGAGAAATCCAGGTTATGTGTGGTGGCAATGAGTTCAAGATGATTCACTTTAGCACTGCATACCAACTGATTATCAAGGACTTCCACCCATCCGCAGATAGCTTTTTCCGTACGCTCGCTGGTTGGTTTTTCGTAAATATTGAGATATTGCGGCCTGACGCCTACCATATAATCGCTTTTTTCATATGACTTTAGATTATCTAAAACACTCCTTGAAAGGTTGCAGTATATATCACCTGCAGGACTATATAAACGGCTATTATCAATATCAACGGTGCATTCGAATAAATTGATTTCCGGCCATCCTACGCGTTGGGCTACCCAGGTGTTTTTCGGAAAATTATATATTTCCTCAGGTACTCCGATTTGTTCAATTTTCCCCTCGTTGAGCACCATAATCCTATCACCAAGAGATATGGCTTCCTTATAGTCATGCGTCGTATATATCGTGGTGGTTCGAAATTTTTCCTTAAGGAAATGAAATTCAGTTCTTAATTGGTTTCTGATCTTTGCATCGACATGGGCTAATGGTTCATCTAATAAGAGTACCTGTGGTTCTTTGACTAATGCCCTACCCAGAGCCACTCTCTGCTTTTGGCCACCGCTGAGTTCCGCTGGCAACCTATCCAGCAAATGATTGATATTCAGCATTTTTGTAACCGTTTCTATCTTTTCCTTGATTTGTTCTGCAGTGTATTTTTTCTTCTTCATGGGAGATTTCAGGGGAGTCGCAATATTGTTAAAAACTGTAAAATGGGGATACAAAGAGTAATTTTCAAAGGTCAGAGCAACGTCTCGATTGGCTGTATCAATATCATTTATTATTTTGCCGTCAAAAAGTATATTGCCGATTTCTGGAATCTCCAGCCCGGCAATCACTTTCAAGAAAGTTGTTTTCCCCGCTCCGGATGGCCCAAGGATAACAAAAAATTCCCCATCTTCAATTTCAAGCGACATATTATTGATGGCAACTACCTCATCAAATTTCTTTGTAACGTTTTCTAATGATATCCTGGGCATGATAACCTCCCATATTTTGAGTAAGACGTTAAAAACCCTCGTCCGGCAAAACCCGTCATTATTTTCTTACGGCGCCCATACTCAAACCGGAAATTAAATAGCGCTGTAGAAATATTGAAAGAAGGAGCAGCGGAAAGGCCGCTCCAATGCAAATAGCAGCCACTTCCCTGAACATAATAGCATCTGGTGTGAGATATCTCATCGCCTGAACAGTTATCGGTTGTATTCTCACTCTTGATAATATCATTCCGAATATAAAATTATTCCAACAATAGATAACTGCCAAAAGGGTCCCGGCTGCAATACCTGCCTTCGCCAATGGTAGCGCTATTCTGAAAAATATCCATATTCTTGAATATCCATCAACAATACCGGCCTGTTCAATTTCAACTGGTATTTCTTCCATGTAGCCCCGCACAATCCACACTATCAAGGGCAGAGAAATCAGTTGATAGACCCAGATGAGTGAGACATAAGTATTGTATATGCCTATCTGGGTAAATAGTAAGTACAGGGGTATGATCACCAGGAGGGGTGGGGCAAACCTGAAACTCAAAATGGTAAATGCGATGTGCTCCTTACTTTTTAATTTGGATCTGGCCAATACGTATGCTGCCGGCAAGCCAATACCCAGGGAGATCAAGACCGAGCTCCCAACAATAATCAGGCTGTTTTTAATGCCTAAATTAAAGAACGACTCAACACCTGCTGTAACGCCTGTTGCCCCCACTACCGTTTCCAATCCCAATATATATCGAAATCCTTGGATTGTGGGTTCGAAAATAAACCTGGGGGGATAGGTAAGAATATCCGGGTTGGTCTTGATCGCCATCGTAAATATCCAATACACAGGAAACAGTAAAAAGAAAAAACCTAATATCAAAACTATATAGGTGAGCAGCTTTGA
>SKVJ01000060.1 GCA_007129495.1 Dehalococcoidia bacterium
AGCACCATCACAATTGCTCCAAGTTTTCGTATCATCTTCTTCCTCCTCGATTGCCCTTCGGAGGGCGGGTTTTCTCCGGAAATCAGTCCTGCCTGTGCTCCTGCCTCATACGCTCTACCTCCCACATTGACTGTTTCTCGTGTTACCGTCTTGATTGTGACGCGGTGTATGGTTGCTACAGTACATTAGTCGCAGGACCTTGGATAATCACTCGCATTCTCCGGCACTTTTCGGGAGAAAACACCGCCCCCGGTTACCGCTGTACCTTCCACCTTGATCATCTTGCTGCACCTCACACGCGACCATGCCTCTGAAAACGACAAAAACCGACCCCTCAAGGGTCGGTTTCACTACTGGCTCCCCGCCACCCAGGCAACCACATACGGTTGACGGTTCACAGCCTCCCTGCCGGGTCTGCCCCACGCTCTCCAGTACAAAAGTCATGCTACAGAAGAGAGGCATCATTGTCAACACTTCGTGCTCGTCGGCAGATCAGTGAAACACCACCTCATATTGAATGTGATGGTACTTCCGGAGCTGCGTTTGTCCATCCCGGGTCCGGTTGTGCGCCTTTCCTGCGGTAGTCGATTGAATCTCTGTGAAAGAAGTGTTAGGCTAATATAACAAAATACCGGCAGTCTGCAGATGTAGCGGAGGCACAGCGAATGGACAGCAACAGATCGTGTGAACGACCGCAGAGCGCGAACATGGAGGATTACCTCGAAACGATTCTCACGCTCGACGACCTGAGGAGGCCGGTTAAGGTGACCCAGATCAGCGAAGTGCTCAACGTGAGCAAACCCAGCGTGACGGCGGCGATGACTAAGCTGGCAGCGGACGGATTGGTGAACCACGAAAGATATGGGAGGGTATATCTGACGGCACCTGGTCGCCAGATGGCTGAAGACGTTCGCCGTCGGCACGACGCGCTCAGGTTGTTTCTTACGGAGATACTGGGTGTTCCCGAGGAGATGGCACAGGTAGATGCCTGCAGGCTGGAGCACCACTTGAGTCGGGAATCTTCGCTCCGCCTGCTCAGGTTCGTATCGTTCGTGGTTGAGAGCGCCGGTGGAAGACCTGAATGGCTGCAGGAGTTCGCGAAATACGCAGAAGCCCCGGATGATGATGTGGATGCGAGCATTCCGCCCCGTCGTCCCCGCGCGCAAAGGAACGATTGATGTTCGGATGGATGAAGCACAGGAGTCCGTGTCCGGGAGAAGGTGATGTCACTACTCTCGCGACGATGCGGGCGGGAAAGAGTGGCGTCATTGTGGATGTGCTGGGTGGGCGGGGCATCATTGAGCGTCTCGCCTCGCTCGGCATACGCCCCGGCAAGCGTGTGACCAAGGTCAGCTCGATGCTGCTTGGGGGACCCGTTACTGTTGAGGTCGACCGTGCCCAGATAGCTGTCGGTGCCCGGATGGCTGCCAGGATTCTCGTAGATGTGAGCGTGCCTTGAGGATACTCTTGATCGGGAATCCGAACGTGGGCAAGAGCGTTGTCTTCTCGCGTCTCACGGGAGTCAGGGTCATGTCGTCGAACTATCCCGGTACGACCGTCAACTTCACGGAAGGGAAGATGAAGGTGGGCGGCGAGGTGGTGGAGGTTATCGATGTGCCCGGGACCTACACGCTCGACCCTACAAGCGAGGCCGAAGAGGTTGCTCTGAAGATGCTCCAGACGGGCGACGTCGTTGTCAACGTCGTTGATGCCACCAACCTGGAGCGTAACCTGTTTCTGACACTGCAACTGCTGGAGCGTGAGGTTCCCGTGATCGTCGCGCTGAACATGTGGGATGACACCGCCCATCAGGGCGTAGCAATCGATCGCGAGCGGCTGACACAGCGGCTGGGTGTGCCTGTGATCCCCACGGTGGCGGTCTCGGGGCAGGGCATCAAGGAACTCGTCGAAGCCATACCCGGAGCGCGCGTCGCGCGGCACAAGGAGAGGTCACGGGATGAGCGCTGGGCTGCGGTCGGACGGATTACCGACAGTGTCCAGACAATATCTCACCGGCACCATACCTGGCGAGAGCGACTTGCCGATGCCACCGTAAAACCCCTGCCGGGCGCGGCCATTGCCGTCGGCGTGCTTTCAGCCAGCTTCGCTGCCATCCGGCTGGTTGGAGAGTCGCTTATCGACTACGTAGTAGATCCTGTCTTCGATACCTTGTGGCTGCCTGTCCTGGAGCGCATCAGTTCGGCGCTGGGCGGCGAAGGGATCCTGCACGGCGTGGTAATCGGCAGACTTATCGGCGGAGAGATACATCCGGTCGAGTCCTTTGGCATCCTCTCCAGCGGACTGTATGTGCCGCTTGGCATGGTGCTGCCTTACATTATCGCGTTCTACATCGCCCTCGGTGTACTTGAGGATGTCGGCTACCTGCCGAGGCTGGCGGTTCTGCTGGATTCGGCAATGCACCGTATGGGCCTGCACGGCTACGCCATCATCCCTACACTCCTCGGCTTCGGCTGCAACGTGCCCGCAGTCCTTGCAACTCGAATACTGGAGAGCAAACGTGAACGCTTTATTGCGGCCACGCTTGTTTCTATCGCCATACCGTGCGCCGCCCTGCAGGCGATGATCATTGGTCTGGTAGGCGATTTCGGGATGCGTTACGTCGTGATTGTGTATGGCACGCTGCTGATGGCTTGGGTGGTGCTGGGGCTGATCCTGAACCGTGCGGTTAAGGGGTTCAGCCCGGAGCTCCTCATCGAGATTCCGCGCTACCGCTGGCCGGTGCCCGGTACCGTACTGGTCAAGCTCTGGGGCCGGGTGAACGGATTTCTTCGTGAAGCACTACCGGTGGTTCTCGCGGCCGTTGTGGCGATCAATCTACTGTATGTAGCAGGCGTCTTCGATACTCTGGCATCGGTGTTCGCGCCTGTAACGACGCGCGTCCTCGGATTGCCTGGCGAAACCGTCACTGCGCTGGCTGTAGGGTTCCTCAGGAAGGACGTTGCCCTGGCATTCCTGGCGCCGCTCTCCCTGACCGCAGGTCAGTTTGTGGTTGCCAGCGTCGTTCTCGCGATGTTCTTTCCGTGTGTGGCGACCTTTGCGATTCTCACGCGCGAACTGGGGCTGAGAGCTACGCTGAAGGCAACAGGAATCATGATCGCCGCCGCCTTCTCAGTTGGCGGCATGCTCAATATGCTGCTGAAGGTTCCCGCGCTCGCCTAAGCCATGAGAGAGGACAGATGCTTCATGCGTTTCAGCATGTTGGGATGAGTCGTGAACAGCTCCTTGAACTTCTCGGAACCGCTGAGGTGCACTGTCTTCTGCCGCAGCGCCATCAGTTCATTGGCACCGATGCTGCCGTTCCGGTTACGGTCCAACTGGGCAATGTCCCGTAACTCGTTCCACGCTCGTGAGGTATCATTGAGGAAGAAAGCACGCACTCCCTCGGCTCGCCTGGCGTCGGGAGAGCCCTTCTGTTGGGCATTGCCGTACACAAGTTTGTACAGCGCTGATGCCAGGTGATGCGGCTCGTTGCCGATCTTCACGCTTCCAAGATCGGCGTAGTACTCCCGGATCCGTGAACCGTACAGCACCAGCAGGTTAGTCACGAAATAGAGCACGAACGCGCCGAGGCCTATCAGCACGCCGTAGCTGCCACTCTGTCTTCTACCGCCCATGCCTCCAAGCATCGTGGTCCAGGCGATCCAGTACATGATGAGCGGGATAGCCGAGATGAGTGTGATGATGGCCATGTCGCGGTGCCGAATGTGCGATATTTCGTGACCGATTACGGCACGAAGCTCATCCTTATTCAGCAGCCGCAAAATGCCCTCAGTAACGCATACACGCCCGTCGCGAATAGTTCTGCCGTATGCAAACGCGTTTGGAATTTTGAGGCCGGACACTCCAACCTTTGGCTTGGGAATGCCCGCTTCTTTCGCCAGGTCACCGACCATGCGGTGCAGTTCCGGCGCCTCGGCCTCGGAGACCCAGCGTACTTTCATGGTCCAGCCGACTATTTTGGGGCCGACAAGATACTGAATGCCGAGGAAAACAAATGCGAGTACGATGTAGATTGAGGGAGTACCCACTCCGCTCCACTCACCCAGCCCGACCAGCACTCCGTAGAGGATGCCGAAGAGGACGGCCACCAGCAGAAACATCCTTGTCTGCAACCACATTGCACAGTTCCTTTCCCGTCCGTCGTGTAAGCTTCCGCAGTATCGTAGCGCTCGCGCGCAGAACCCTGCAAGTCCGCGGTGGTCGTGATGGTTTTGTGGCGGATTCGCTGATGAGAGTAGAATAGTAACCGGATAATGGTCGTGGTAGTGTGCGTAAAGGTGTCATCATGCCCGGGAAGAAAAGCGACGTAGTGTATGCAGCTAACCCAACGCTCCACCGGCCGAACATGGTCGTGGCCCTGGATGGCTGGGTTGATGGAGGCGAGACCGCCACGGGTACTATTCGATACCTCCGGCGTAAGCTGAGACCACGAAAGCTCGCCGAGATCCCTCCCGGTCGTTTCAATATCTATCAGATCCCTGGACAATTGTCGTTACGGCCGTATACCCGGGTCGAGGATGGACTCCTGAAAGAGTACCGGCCGAAGAGAAACATCTTCTACTACTGGAAGAATCCGCTGGGTGAAAGCGATGTAGTGCTCTTCCAGGGCACTGAACCGAACTTGAACTGGGACGACTACGTCGGCGCAATACTGGAAGTGGCCCGGAAATTTGACGTGAGCCGGATCTACATGCTCGGAGGGGTTCTCGACAAGATACCCCACACGAGGGAACCGAACATAACATGTGTCTGCACAACTTCCCGGCTTCGTGATGAATTGCTCCCGTTTGGCATTGAGCCTGTCGACTACGAAGGGCCAGGTGGTGTCCGTACCGATCTGGTGCACCAGTGTCAGCGGCTTTCCATCGAGATGGCTATTCTCCACGCACGCGTGACCTACTATCCCGAGTTCAATATGGTCATTGCCCACAATCCCAAGGCGATCCGCTCGATCGTGAAGCGGCTTAAGAGACTGCTTGGCCTCAATCTCGATCTTGCCGATCTTGACAGGGAGTCCAGAGACTTCGAGGCGAAGATAGGCTACATGGTAGCTCAGAACCGGGAGTTTCAAAGCTATGTGGAGGCGTTGGAGAAGGAGTACCAGGAGCACGACATCGATGATGTATCGGAATGGTCCGCCGATCAGACCGTCCAGGCCGCAGAGGACTTCCTGCGCGGGTACGTCGACGATTCGGAATGAGCGCCCGCTTCCTCGTTGCACCCTTTCATCGTTACAGGCACCGTCCGGGATGAGTGCATGGAGTCCCTGTTCGGCACCGTCCTGCCCCTGATACACTACCCGTTCAGCGATGTCCACTTCCCCGCCTGCCAAACGCCTCTACTACGGCTATACGATCGTTGCCGCCAGTTTCTGCATGCAGGCCGTGGCCGTAGGCGCCCTTGTGACGTATGGTGTGTTCTTCAAGCATCTGCAGGATGAATTCGGCTGGTCACGTGCGTTCACCTCTGGAGCGTCGTCCGTGGTCATGGTCACCATGGGCGCCACGGGGATCCTGTTTGGCCGGCTGAACGACCGCCTGGGTCCGAGACGGATCCTCCTCGGTTCGGGGATCTGCCTCGCCGGAGGCTACTTCGTCATGTCCGTCCTCCAGGCCGGGTGGCAACTGTACGTCTTCTATGGTCTGATGGTAGGCATCGGTCTGAGTACGCACGACATCGTCACGCTTTCAACCGTCGCCCGCTGGTTCAGAAGGCGGCGTGGTCTGATGACCGGCCTCGTCAAGGCCGGCACAGGTACCGGCCAGTTTCTCGTGCCGATCATTGCCAGCTCCCTCATTGCACTCCTTGGCTGGCGCAGCACCTACGTGGTTATCGGCGCGGCGATCCTTGTTGTCTATCTGATTGCCGCACGGCTATTGAAGCGATCACCTGCGGAAATGGGCCTGAGTCCCGATGGCCGCCCGGGCGAGGAAGAACAATCTTCGGATTCCGCCGGAGTATTCCTGTATGAGGCAGTGAAAATGCCGCAGCTCTGGCTGTGCTGTCTGTCCTATTTCTGCGTCATCTTCGGAGCGATGACAGTACTTGTGCACATCGTTCCGCATGCGACAGATATCGGTATGGCCGGGACGAGTGCCGCCGCGGTAGTATCGATCATAGGTGCGGTGAGCATTGCGGGCCGGTTGACCATGGGAACTACGAGCGACCGTATCGGTAGCCGGAGGACGTTTCTGCTCTGCTTTGCCGTGCTCATTGCGGCTCTTTTGTGGCTGCAGATTGCATCGACCGGCTGGATGCTGTTCGCCTTCGCAGTGGCGTATGGTTTCGCGCATGGCGGCTTCTATACGGTGATGTCTCCCACTGTGGCGGAGATATTCGGACTGAAGGCCCATGGAGCCATCTTCGGGCTCGTGTATTTCTGGGGAACTCTGGGTGGAGCAGTGGGGCCGGTCGTGGCCGGACGGGTGTTCGATACACAGCAGTCTTACAGTTCGGCCTTCTGGCTGTTGGTGGGGCTCGCACTGATCGGGCTGCTTCTCATGCTCCGCGTGCGACCTGTGCCGGGTGCTCGCCAGGTACTGTTTAAGGGCAGCGGGTAGTCACCCGCTTTGCCTGACATGATGGGTCTGACACGCTGCAGCGCACGCTAGCTGCAGGTCAGCAGCCGCTTCCGGCACAGGGCATCGTACGCATGCATGAAAAGCTTGAACAGGTAGTGGTGGCCCCCCTTTGTGAAGTACCCCTGGCTGGGATGCCAGAAGTGGAGCAGCACTGATCGCCGCTCTCCCCACTGGAGTGTGGAGTAGTACACCGGTTCGCCATATACCGTGGTCAGCAGATCATGCCCCAGTTCCAGACGTCCCAGTAGAGGCCAGTAGACCGCCTCACAGCCCGCGCAGACTATCAACTCCGGCTCGGCCCGTTCTATGGCCTGCTTAACCATAGCGGAATCACACTGTGAGGCTTTCCCGATGCTCATCGCAGAGACATAGCGCAGGCCCGTGGCAGCTGCTGCATCGCCGATCAGATAAAGGTCCCTGACGCGGTGGTGAAGCGCATAGCTCCATGTACCGAGTGGACGAAGCGTGCGTTCCCACGCCGGACTGAATGAGCCGCCGCTTATGACGTTCTCCGCTTCCGCTTGGATACGCTGTGTGACATCCTCGGTATCGGTCGATCTCGACTCCCCCAGCAGGAAAAGCAACCGGGGACGTGTACCCACATGCGTCAGTTCATCGAGGATGGCATTATCGGCGGTGCTCCCGGGTGACGTAACTGTTGGCGACTCGGCTTCATGTGGTCCGCGTGTCATCATCGATATGCTCCTTTCGCGCAGAAAGTAGTGCGGGCAGGCCCCGGGTTCCGCTGGGGGCATCCCGGATTGGCCATGGATCCTTCGTGCTCATGCATGTGCTGTGTCATCTCTACATGCGCATCGGTTGGTATCCTCCCGCAACCGATCCATCCATTCGGCCAGGATGATGGCGTGTCCATGCGCACAGGACAGTGTGTATGCTTTCCGGGAAGCGGGATTGTTATCCGACTCTTGAGTGTGCAGTCTCGAAGAAGTCGCCCGATGCCATAGTCGTATAAGACACATGGTAACAAGTTCCGGCATCATTGTGAAGTGGTCACATTCAGTAATTCACGATTCTACCGGCGTGCCACGGCGGGTCGAGACGAACAGTGGAAGCAGAATGCTCATTCGTAGCGGGTGAGCGATCCGGTCCGCGTCGGTAACCGGATGGTACTGGTGTTTATGTCGTTCGCGTTCTCCGGGGGTTGTGCGATGAATAGGGATTATGGCACGCATCATCAATCGCACAGCAGGGATGTCCCGGGACGACCTACGCCCCGGGGCCATCATACGGCTTTTTCCTCGCTGCCGCATCTATCCAGTATTGGTTCGGTGCTGATAAACTGAATCTGCATTGATCGCGTTGTTCCGGTGGAGGAGAGATGGACAAGGATAGGTCTGGTATGTCCGGTTTGCAGACACATGTAGCCAGCACTCTCGCCTACGTGGCGTGGTGGATTTCAGGGCTCATCGTGTTGCTGTTGAAGCCCAGCGACCGCGTGGTGCGCTTTCACGCGATGCAGTCAATAGTCGTCTTCGGCACAGCAACTATACTCATCATAGTCTTCAGTACCATTGCTTCCATATTTTCGCTCCCGTTGTGGGGTGGGGTCCTGGTGGCGGGTACGATCGTGTTCACTGTCCTGTGGGCGCTGGTATTGGCTTTCTCCA
>SKVJ01000013.1 GCA_007129495.1 Dehalococcoidia bacterium
AGTCCTCCTCCGTCTTCGTCAGTCTATCAGAGGACTCTAATTCACACTGGTACTGATTTCGGGGGGAAGGTCACCTCTCTCTCTCTTAACCGGGACGGAAGGGACCTTGTATTCAGTTGCCAGCTCCCGGAGTCTGCAGTCATGGGCCACTTTGCAGTCACACTCCAGGCAGCTTTCGGCTTCTTTCTTCGCCATATCCTCCGTATACCCGAGTTCAACTTCGTGAAAATTGCTGCTCCTCTCATCGGGTCTGAGCTTCGGCGTCTTTCGTCTTGGCCTACGCTCAACCTGAACAAACTCTTCCTTGTCCGTCAGTTCGTTCAGTTGTCCTTTCTTGATGTTGAAGGGCTTTGCATCTCCCACCAGCTCCTCACCCTTCAGGTAACGGTCAATGGCCGGGGCAGCGTTCTTTCCTGCCGCGATAGCCTCAACTGCCGTCGCTGCTCCGGTTACACAATCGCCACCCGCAAAGACTCCGATCACATCGGTCAGCAGAGTATCAGGATTGGCTACGATATTACGTCTCTCTACCTTAAGGCCACTTTCTCTTGCTATGCAGGGCGCTGGCCGATAGCGGCGATAATCGAGTCAGCCTGTAGAACGAATTCTGAGCCCGCAACTGGTTCGGGTCTGGGACGACCGCTCGCATCGACTTCACCCAGCCTCATTTTGATACACTCCATGGCCGTTACGCGACTATTCTCTCCTATTACCCTCACCGGTGTCGCCTGAAAATGCAGCTTTATACCTTCCTCTTCTGCCTCCTCTACTTCCCACTCGGTAGCTGGCATCTCCGATCGGGAACGCCGATAAACGACAGTCACCTCTTCTGCACCCAGACTAAGAGCAGTCCGTGCAGCATCGATGGCCGTGTTACCCCCCGAATTGCCTCACAATTCGGATTACCGAGAGGGGTGGTGTTGCGTCACAAATGGTGTTACCGATAGGGCATGAGAGGGGAAAGTGTGAAAGACTATGCGGCAGTCCTACGGGAGAGATACAGGGGAGGGGGAGGAGGACGAAGTCTGATCTTTTGGACGAGTTTGTGCAGGTGACAGGGTACCACCGAAAGATGGGGATTCGGCTTCTGGCGGGTAAGGCGAGACCCAAGGAAAAGGAGAAGAGGGAGGAGGCAGCAATATGGAACGGAGGTGCGGGAAGCGCTGAAGGAGATCTGGGAAACACTGCTGCGGCCATGCTCACGGCGCTTACAGCCTCATACGGCAGAGATGGTCGAGGTGATGGTGCGGCGGGGCAGAATGGCCATGCGTGGGGAAATCACGCAGCAGCTGCTACAGATGAGTCCATCGACGATAGACCGGTTGTTACGACCATATCGGCAGCAGCAACGCCGGCATGGCTTCAGTACGACACGGCCCGGGAGCCAGCTGAAACGGGAGATTCCGATACGGACGTTTTTCAGATTGGGATGAGGCGTGCCCCGGCTTTCTCGAAGTGGACCTGGTAGTGCACTGCGGCGAGAGCACGGAAGGGTTCTGCCTCACGACGCTGACCGCGGTGGACATCCAGACGGGGTGGGTGGAATGCCGGACAGTGTGGGGGAAGCAGGAACAGAAGGTGCGAGGGGCGATTCACGAGGTCCGTAAGAGGCTGCCATTCACGTGCAAGGGACTCGATTCCGATAATGGCAGTGAGTTCAGCGACCGAGAGCTACAGCGTTACTGCGTGGAGCATGAGATCACCTTCACCCGCTCACGGCCATATAAGAAGAACGACAGCGCGCACGTGGAGCAGAAGAACTGGTCGGTCGTGAGACGCCTCAACGGCTACGACCGGTACTCGACCCGAGAGGCCTTCGAACAGCTGCAGCATGTCCACGCGGTCAAGCGGCTGTACTTCAATTTCTTCCAGCCGATGATGAAGCTGGTCTCGAAGACTCGCGAGGGAGCAAAGGTGCGCAAAGTGTATGACAGGGCCAGAACACCATACCGCAGGGTGCTTGAATCTGCCGATACCTCAGACGAGGCACGAAAGGCCCTGATTGAACTCTACAACGAACTGGATCCTGTCTCCCTGCTGAACCAGATCAACCAAGCACTGGACGAGCTCTGGAATCTCACGGATCAACGACTTGGTCGGAGTCGTTCGGTAACACCAATTTCTGACGCAACAGGAGGCCCTTCGGTAACCGTTTCTTCTGAAGCAACACGTGTGATGTGTCGCTGTGGTCTCGTCGCAGATTGGCCAACGGATACTAAGTGAAGTAAGTTCCTGCTCGAGCATTATTGGCCTGTTAATGGCTCTTTGCTAGTGGCAGCAATCATCGTGACTACGAAGTGCTTAACTTGCTGGTTGACGCCATCCGCATTTCGTACAGTGTAGAGCCAAACGGTCTTGATAACGGCGCACTGTGCAGTTGGCGTGAAGGCAGAGACGCTCCCCGAGGAGAAGCGCGATGTGTATGCTGGAAATGGAAGTCCAGGAGAACAAAGCTCTGGTCAAACGTTACGCGGAGGAGGTGTGGGCAGGCGGGAACCTGGCGCACATGGATGAAATGAAATAGTTGCGGAGTAGTTCGTACTACGTGCACCATCGCTGCCGTGCCACGTTCAGGGGCGAGAGGGGAGCAGGACGAGGTCTCGGCGGAAATCCACGCGGCCTTTCCCGATCCGCAAATCAGCATCGAGCATCATAATGTGGGCGAGGGCGACAGAGTTGTGACCCGCTGGACATTTCTCGCATGACTCACCTGGCCGGGTATGAGCGAGTGCCTTTTTTGGGGAAGCAGGTTTCGGTAACTGCCTTTTCCATCCACCGGATAGCGAGTGGCAGACTGGGCGAGTCGTGGTCTCTCGCGATGAGATGGGGTCAAGGATGCAACTCGGAGTGTTTCACCGCCCGGACAGGCATGAACGCGATGTTGGCCAAGCCCAACGGATTTGGTACGATCTCGCGACACTTCGATGTCGATGAGTGCCATCTGGCGCCAGTACTTGTGATCGTTGCGGGCCGACGCGAGACACTCTCCAAGAACCCAGTGATGTAGACCGCCGAGATTACGAGTCCTGATCACCGTGTGGACAACTTGATGTTGAAACAATGCCCGCTCGGGCATCCCTTGTCTAGAAGAAACCGCAGGGTTATCATGGTCGAGCATGCTGCATGGACTGTCGGATGAAGGTGGAGATCATGGACGCCAAGTAGATCACACTGAGGAATGGTCGCCCGGCCATTTACATCACGTGTGGCGGCTGCGATACAAAGGTCTCCAAGATCAGGAAAGCTTAGACAGGTGCGAATAGGATCGTTTCATGGTGGAGGTTATCCGGAATAGTGGTCACTATCCGATAGTCAGTGAGACTTCATAATTGTCGCCGAGGCGTGTGCGGGAGCCACAGCATTCCAGCGAATCGCTTGGGGAGATTCAAGAGAGTTTCGGGAGTTGTTTCTATCTCGCCGAACTCAATCTGGTGCTGCGCCCATGGAAACACATCGTCTGATACCGTTCGTCCACACCGATCCCTGGACCACCTAACCCCTGTGCTAGCTGCTGGAGCAGTACCATCCCAACGGTAATGAGGAGATGTTCACTAAATAGATTGGACGGGTCCACGCCATTGAACAAAAGAGACACACAAGTTAGAGTACTGTGTGGTCGGTGTCACGTGGCTCCAACCAGCGGGCCAATCTACACCGGAGGCGTGACCATTTTGTACCATCACAACGTGTAGTTGTCGAATTACACCGAAATAGTGCCCATCAAGAGAATGAGGAGGACAGTATGCCATACGACACTTCCAAACTCAAGGACTGGGAGATCGCGGAGACAGCAGAGACTCAGATGCCGACGCCCGACGAATGGCGGGAGCGACTCGGGCTTGAGGTGGATGAGGTAATCCCGTACGGGAGACTGGCCAAGCTCGATTTCATCAAACTAATGGATCGGCTACGCAACCAACCGGACGGCAAGTACATCGAGGTTACCGCAATCACTCCTACGCCTCTCGGAGAGGGAAAGAGTACCACCTCTCTTGGTTTAATGGAGGGACTTGGGAAGCGGGGAATGAACGTGGGCGGTTGTCTCAGGCAGCCTTCCGGTGGACCAACGATGAATATCAAGGGCACCGCGGCCGGCGGCGGCAACGCCCTGCTCATCCCCATGACCGAGTTCTCGATGGGTCTCACCGGCGACATCAACGACATCACAAACGCCCACAACTTGGCGATGGTGGCGCTCACCGCGCGCATGCAGCACGAGCGCAACTACACCGACGATGAACTGCAGCGCACAGGCATCCGCAGGCTCGACATCGATCCCACCCGGGTCGAGATGGGCTGGGTTATGGACTTCTGCGCCCAGAGCCTGCGCAACATCGTTATCGGCCTTGGCGGCCGCATGGATGGCTACACCATGCAGTCCCGATTCAACATCGCGGTGAGCTCGGAACTGATGGCGCTGCTTTCCATCGCCACCAATCTCGCCGACCTCAGAGAGCGGATGAATCACATCACGTTAGCGTACGACAAGAAGGGCAATCCGGTGACCGCCGCCGACCTCGAGGTCGCGGGGGCGATGACCGCGTGGATGCGGAACACCATCAATCCAACCTTGTGTTCAACGGTCGAGTATCAGCCTTGCATGGTGCACGCCGGACCGTTCGCGAACATCGCGGTCGGCCAGTCGTCCATCATAGGGGATCGAATAGGACTCAAACTGTTCGACTACCATGTCACCGAAAGCGGCTTTGGAGCCGACATCGGCTTCGAGAAGTTCTGGAACGTGAAGTGTCGTTACAGTGGACTGCGACCCCACGTATCCGTGCTCACCACATCCGTCCGCGCTCTCAAGATGCACGGTGGCGGCCCTGCGGTCGTCCCGGGCCGCCCTCTCCCGGAAGAGTACACCAAGGAGAACATTGCCCTGGTCGAGAAGGGGCTTCCCAACCTGCTCCACCACCTCCACACCATCAAGTTGTCCGGCATCTTGCCGGTGGTGTGCATCAACTGCTTCCCGACCGATGCTGAGGAGGAGATCAAGGTGATTCGCCGCGCTGCTGAGTCGGTGGGTGCGCGCTGTGCTGCAGCCACACACTTCGCACGCGGGGGGGATGGGGCACTCGAACTCGCCGATGCCGTCATCGACGCAGCGAAAGATGAGACACCGTTCGAATTTCTGTACCCGAACGACACGAAACTCAGAGACAGAGTCGAGCGTATCGCGCGGACCGTCTACGGTGCCGACGGCGTGGCCTGGTCTCCTGAGGCGGAAGCGAAGGCAAAGGCGTTTGAGAAAGACCCTGCTTACGATGACTACGCGACCATGATGGTGAAAACACACCTGAGCCTGAGCCACGACCCCACACTGAAGGGAGTGCCGGATGGCTGGACGCTGCCCATCCGCGATGTGCTGGTCTATTCAGGCGCGAAGTTCCTATGTCCGGTGGCCGGCACCATCAGCTTGATGCCGGGGACGAGTTCCGATCCCGCCTATAGAAGAATTGACATCGACACCAGTACCGCCAAGGTACAGGGGCTGTTCTGATGTCTCAGGCACCGGGCCAGTCGCTTCATGAGCCCTCGGCTTGGTGAATCATGTGCACCAAGACAAGAGTGTCTCTGACAATCGATGGCAAGCAGATATGGGCTGTCCGGGGAGAGACTGTACTCTGGGCAGCCCTCGAGAACGACATATATATTCCGAACCTGTGCGCCATGCGTGAGAGGCAGGAGCCGTTTGCAGCGTGTCGACTATGCTTCGTGGAGCTCGAGGGGCAGGACAGGCCGGTCACAGCCTGTACCACCCCGGTGGCAGACGGGATGGTGGTCCGTACCGACGGGAAAGCGGCCCGGAGGCTGAGACGAACGGCGTTCGAGTTGCTTCTGGCCAGTCACCCCGTGGATTGCGCCAACTGCCCCAAGAACAAGTCATGCGAGCTCCAGAAAGTAGCTGCATATTCGCGGGTGAACCTTCGCAGCCCCAGATTCAGGCACCTCCCGACGGAACTGCGCATGGACTCGAGCCACCCGCTGTTCATCTACGACCCGAACAAGTGTGTCCTTTGCGGCAGGTGCGTTTGGACCTGCCGGAATAGGGTGGGCTTGGGAGTCATCGGGTTCGCCTACCGGGGCTTCCGGAGGGTGATGACGACTTTCGCCGACCAGGAAATGAAAGAAGTCTGCCCCCCAGAGTGCCATCGCTGTGTGGACGTCTGTCCCGTTGGCGCTTTGGCGTTAAAGCCAGATGCTGTTGTTGTCCAGGGATAATGCCCTCTACCTTCGAAGAGATTCAGCAAGGACTTAAGGCCTGGCCGGATCGTGGAGAGATTCGTACTGCTAAGCGCCTTGGGAGATGAGTGTATCGATGACATGAAAGACTGAGAGGCGATGAGAAATTGGCGGGGGCTCGGCTAACGTGCATCCGCAGCGAAGACAGCACGACAGTGGCTGAAGACGTTTGACGACGAGGCGTCGATGACTGGTTTATTGAGATGAATGAAGTTGAACCTGCGGACAGTATGGGCGTACGTAGAGATGTAATGCCGGAACAGGATATGATGCTGGAGGTGGACGCTCGACTGATAGAGACGAGCAAGGTCAACGCCAGGTGCTGTTACGATGGTTACAACGCGTATCAGCCGGTGCAGGCATGCTGGACGTAGACGATGTTGTCGGTGTCGGACGAATTCGGCGACAGGGGAATCTGACAGTGGGCAACACGGGCACCATAGACCGAGCACGTGGGTCGCTCACTCATTAACAAGTGTTACTGGGAAGCAGCGCCTCCTTCACATCAGTTGTGTGGGTCGTAGGAGGGGATGCCCACAGCCGGTCTATTGCCCGGTAGATATCCATCCGTAGCTGCCGCGGGTTTGTGCTGGCGTAGAGCATGGTTTCTGCTGTTTCTCTGCTTTCGGAGCGGTACCACATCCGGAAGGATTGCTTGAGCTGCCACCGCGGCGCACTTGGGGATAACTCCCCAGCAGTTCCATGAGCCGGACACGTGACTCCGGTGCCAACCGCTCCTGCGCTTTCAGCAACAGATGCCGGGCACAGAACAGCTCTCCCCGCTTCCCCTGCCGTGGTTCGATTCCGGTGCGGACCTGGTCCAGTGCCCGGTGCACGTGCGGCAGGACGTGAAAATTGTCTACCACCACCCTGGCGCGGAGCAGGCAGAGTGCCACCGCCTGACGGAATGCCTCATGCATATACATCACCACCACTCTCGCCTCATCTGCATGCGGCAGCGCGGTGAAGAAGTCAGCCGCTTCCTGCTGCCGGTGTCCGCTGACTACTCCGATGACCTCCTTGTGCTCCAGATCCGCTATCGCCGTGTCGTACACCTGTCCCTTCCTGATGGAGAACTCATCCAAGCACAGAACCCTGACCGGGTGAGGACTCGCTCTCGCGCCCAGCAGCCTCCTCGCCTCTTCGGTCACACAACCACGGACCAGCGTCTCTCCCACACCCTCCTTCCTGGCCACCTGCCGCACCGGCTGTCCTATCGCCTCCCGCCCAAGGTAGCTCCGGAACCGCTCGCTCGTGCGCCGCCTCATACCGCATACAGGGTCAGGCTCGCTGAATACCTTGCCAAACGCACTGCACCGGGAACGCCGCTTGCGCAACACCAGATACACCGGCTTCTGCCACAACCGCATGTCCCGTTTCACCTGCACCCGCCGGCTGTGCACCTCTCCCGTCATCGCCCCACACCAAGGACATGGCGCCCCTCCCGCCCGATACTCCACCTGCACCCTGATCCAGTGCTCACTCTCCTCCTCGTCCCTCACCCGCAACTCCGGCAGCCCCAACAGCACGGTGATACAATCATCTCGCACCTGCTTCTCCTCCTTTCTTTGAGTTCGTTCTTACCCAAAGCTACAGAGGAAAGCAGGTGCTTTCAACTCACCCCTCCCCATCACACTTAAGAGTGTAGAGCCAGGCAACCGTAATCCGTGGATTCTTGGGGGGAGGGTGGGCATCTGGTGTTTCCCGCGGGGTTGAGGTGGTTTCTCGGCCCCTGATTACCTCTCAGGCCGCCGCCAGATGCACGTGCTGTCGGTCTG
>SKVJ01000016.1 GCA_007129495.1 Dehalococcoidia bacterium
AATTCTAACGCCGACACCGCAAGTACGCAATCGAAGTACGGGGACACGTTACGTAGTTCCGTGGGTACCTACCAGATAGACCCTTCAACACCCACACGGGTGTCACTCAGAGACCACGGACGAGACAGGGTACACGCCTGCAGCGGGCGACCGGGATCACCCCACACAACCACCCTATGCGAGCGGGTTTGACACCCGCCCCATATATGTAGGGGACAGATATATCTGTCCCGCCAGGGGTTGATGGGAATGGTTGCGGCTTTGGTGATTGGGTTCGGTATGGGCCTGTGACCAGGACGATGGCGGGTCGGTGTGGGAACCGGCCCCCCGGGGCGGGGGTGGTCGCGTAGGGACGCCACATGTGGCGTCCGCTGTCCGATAACCACATCACCGTGATCACCACCACCCTGGGCGTCATGCAGGACGGCGGCGGGCCGGATGTATCCGGCCCCTGCACACAAATTCGCCGTCGCGCCCTGCGGGCCGCGATGCCCCCATGCCCCCGCCTCACATATTGACACCGCCACCCCATCCATTCACAATTGCCCCTGATGACAGCAGCCCTCACCGTCCTGGCCGGAATCATCGGTCTTGCCATCGGCAGCTTTCTGAATGTGTGCGCCGACCGGCTGCCACACAGCGAATCCGTTGCGGCGGACAGGTCGCACTGCGACAGCTGCAGGCGGCAGATACGGACCCGTGACCTCATACCCGTGGTGAGTTATGTCGTGCTGAAGGGGCGTTGCCGCGACTGCGGTGCGCGGATACCACGCAGAGTCGTCGCCGTGGAACTGGTCACCGGCCTCACCTTCGCAGCGTTGTACCTGGCGTACGGCGCCACCATCACCTTCGGAGTGCTCGCCATCTACGCCGCCATTCTCATCGTGGTGTTCGTCATCGACCTCGAACACAGCCTTATCCTGAATGGTGTCGTTATGCCGGCACTGCTGTGTGCATTCCTTGTGGCAGCACTTGTGCCGCCCCAGTGGCTGGGCACCCTGGGACCTCATCCCATCGTAAGTGCAGGGGCCGGCGCGGCGACCGGTTTCGTGTTGCTGTTCCTCATCGCGCTTGTCGCGCGGGGCGGCATGGGCTGGGGTGACGTCAAATTCGCCGCGTTCATGGGCGCAGCCACCGGCTTCCCCCTCATCTTCGTGGCGCTGTTCTCCAGCATCATGTTGGGTGGCATAGCGGCCATCATCCTGCTGGTATCCGGCAGGAAGGGCAGGAAACAGGCTATCCCGTTCGGTCCATTCCTGGCGCTTGGCACCATGATTACCCTGCTGTGGGGACCCCGGATGCTCACGTGGTATCTCGGGATGATGTGATGCGTGATACGATGCCCGTCACCGCCTGAAGAGCGCGAGGAACCGGTCCTCGTACTCCTGGTACAGCCCCCAGCGGTTCAGTTCCGTGACGAGTTCAGAAGCACGTGAGCGGTCCTCACGCACAATGGCGAAGAGCATCTCTATCTGCTGGCGCGCTGCCTCCGGTACGCCTGACTCGTCCACGTTCAGTAAGCCATGACGCCGGAAGTCAGCGTAGTGGCCGCCGGCCGCCCTTTGTGTGAGGTCGTAGATGAACATCATCACTGCGAGATCCCACATATCCTCGACCCCACGAATGATGGCGCTGAGCGCGCGCTCCTCGCTGTCAAGTCGCGCGCTGAGGTTGCCGACCACTACGCCGAGAGGCTCGTACACCACCTGCATCGTGTTCGGCACATTCCGGTAAGCATAGAAGATGCCCGGCTCGTGAGGAGACTCCTGGGCCATCATCCGCAGGAAGCGCTTGGCATCCTCGCTGAAGCCTTCCACATGCAACAGGTAGTATGGCGTGACGATCCTCGGGCGCTCCGCCTGGACCTTTCCGTCCCGCACCGCACTCATCTGCTCGGTCAGTTCGGTCACGACGTAGTATTCCAGGGTGGTACTGCCGAAGGTCGAAAGACGCCGCCTCGGCGCACGGATGAGCTCCGTCTTCTGCATCGCCTCCTCGAACCTCTCGTCCATGTCCATAGCCTGAATCCAGGTGCATCACCAGTGCTCTGTATGCCTAGAAGAACATCCGCACCATCTGGAAGTTGCGGACAACATTGTCTTTGCCGGACACCAGTGGACCCGACACGCTGCTGTGGCCCGGCAGGATGTGCTCGATATCCAACTCGGAGAGCCGTCTGATGCTCTCCTTCATCTGCCCCATGTTGCCTCCAATGAAGTCCATCCGCCCGATGCTGCCAGGAAAGACCACATCGCCGCTGACCAGCACCTTGGCGTCCGGCATATAGAGGCACGCAGAGCCGGGAGAGTGCCCCGGCGTAATGAGTACCTGCCCGCGCCATCCGTTGGAAGAGCCGAGAGTCAACTCCCCTTCCTCAAGCAGCATTGCGGGTTTGACCGACGGTGCTGCAGTACCGAACGAGCCGTAAAACGCCCCACCGGGTCCCTTGAGGAAATCGTACTCCGTGGCTGACAGCGCTACGTTTGCTCCAGTGCGTCGCACCACTTCATCCACAGCCTGGAAATGGTCCGGGTGACAGTGGGTGCCAATTACCAGGCCTACATCACCCATATCCAATCCATCCGCACACATCGCCTCGGCCAGGGAGTCCAGCGGCCTCTCGCCCATCTCGCTCCCGGTCATCCCGGGGTCGATAAGCACATGAGGGCTGGCGCCATCCAGGACGTTGGACAGCACCACCGCATTCGAGTTGATTCCCTGGCCGGTCCACAGATAGAAATGGATACCATCCGCAACCGTAGCCGACTTATGTAGCAGCATTATCATCTCCCCTGCGCGCAGCCCAAGAGGGAACGCACTCAATAAGCGATCGGTTCGTATTATAAGAGATAAGGGTTGCAGCGTCGAACGTAGGAAGCCGAAAGTGCGGAACAACGGACGCCACATGTGGCGTCCCTACGGGATGCGCATGTCAGATGCACTTCAACCTGTTGCAGCATGAGGGATATCACAGACATTGACGCATAACCTTTCGCCGCAACTACTTGAATCTGCAATTCCAGGTGTTACACTAGCAGGCATGCGCGAAATACCTTCAACTGGAGGAGAGGTCAATGGCTAAGGTGTTCATAATCGACGAGCAGTCCATGTACCGGCAAGGGATCCGGGCCTCACTCGCTCGTATGAATGACGTTGAGATCGCGGGGGAGGGCGACCTGGTCGATGCCGTGACAGTGCCGATTGATGCCCAGATGCCGGATGTCGTCATCATGGGCGCCGATGCTTCGTTCAGCGAGTGCCTTCGACTCTGTAAGACTATCAAGCAGCGCGTGCCGAGTGTGTCCATCATCATACTATCGGGCGACGGGCAGCAGGACGAGCAGCTCTTTCAGGCCATCAAGGCCCAGGCTTCCGCGTTTCATGGGCGGAACGTGAGCTCGGACGAGCTGGCACGCACCATTGCGCGATGCGCGAACGGCGAGCATCCCATCAATGACACTCTCACTACAAGACCTCGTGTCGCCGACAAGATACTGCAGCAGTTCCGTGAGCTCTCCCGGGAGAAGGAGACCTCAAGCTTCATGTCTCCGCTGACACCCAAAGAGATGGAAGTGCTGAAGTACATGGCGGAGGGCTATCTCAACAAGCAGATCGCGGACCGGCTGGATGTCACCGAGCAGACCATCAAGAATCACATAACATCGATCCTGCGAAAGCTGAACGCGAATGCGAGGACGCAGGCAGTGGTCATCGCCATCAAGAAGGGGCTTGTCACCCTCTCAGGAGACTAGCTTCCGCGACACCGGTACGGCCTTGCAATTGGCCATATCACGGTGCTCCTGTACCTGTTCCCGAATTGGTGCGCGGATCTTCGACAGTCAGTGGTAACACGACTCTTTGACGACCATCTGTACGCATGGTAGTCTGATGGCCGATGGGTTCAGGCGCATTCCTCCACAGCGAGATGCCGCAAATCGCTTCCTCTCCCTGTTCACCCATCAGAAATTCCGACGTGCCCGTTTACCTTCCACGTCCTGCCGCGTTGTTATTAGTGAGCCACATACTAAGGAGGTCTGTCACATGAGAGTGGTATCGCGATTATTGGCCGCATTCCTGATAGCTGCACTGGTGGTGCCGGCAGTGGCAACGCCTGCTGCGGCAGCGCAGAACGCATCCACCCTGAACGTCGTTCCGACCACCGGACCGGTCGGTACCGAGGTCGACGCCTGGGGCCGTACGGGTACCAATAACAGTTCCCGCGGCTGGATCTACTTCGAGGTGGATCCGGGCAGAAACACGTGGGTGAGAGTGCTCACGAATTCGATCGGCAACTGGTCTTTCTTTCCGGTATATAAGGTAGTCGATGACGTGCAGGTTATCGACTACTATAACTACGAGTCCGAGTCTTTTGAGGTGCCCGACTCGATCGGAGGCATAAGCAGGATCGCTATCGTCACGTCAGACCTGGGAAGCACCGCCACAACGTCTCAGGTGACTACCCACAAAGCGCCCGCTCCCTTCAGAAATTTTACGGTTATCCCGCAGATCATTATTGAATCAGAGGATGAAGGTCCCGCAGGAACGGAAGTAGAAGTGAGCGGAACGGGTTTTGGCTATCGCGAGGACATAACCATCTATTTTGATGGTGATGAGGTTGAACTGCTTGACGACATCCGGGCCAACGATTTCGGTTCCTGGACCGGAAGCTTCCTGGTGCCGCTTGCAAGCCAGGGCATGCATGACATCACCGCCAGTGGCAACGATACAGACGAGGCCGATGTTATTCCGGCCGAGTTCGAAGTGACGCCCGGCATCAGTATCGAACCGAACGAAGGAACCGTGGGCTCGGTGTTCACCGTTCTGGGAAACGGTTTCGCTGCGAATGAAACCGGCATCGAGATCCTGTTCAACACCGTTGCAGTCACAACGGGATTATCTGCAGACGTCGATGGAGTGTTCACGGCGGATGTCACGGTTCCTACTGCTGCGATGGGTGAACACAGTGTTGGCGCCAGGGGAAACACAACTTCGGCAGCGAGCGTCCAGACAGTGACGTTCGAGGTCCAGCCGGAACTGATCGTGACACCACTGAGCGGCTATGTGGGAACCGAGGTCGAGGTGACCGCTACCGGTTTGCCGGCAACCACGACTGTAACCGTCACATACAGTGGCATTACCATGGGAACCGGCACGACAACTGCGAACGGCACACTTGCCCCGATACTATTCGAGGCCACTCATCCTCAGGCTGTACACACACCGCAACAACCGATAACGATTACGTTCAATGCTGCAACGCTCGAAGAGATCTTCGAGATGGACTCGACTCCACCACCTACCCCGACACCCGTCGAGCCGCCTACCGGCACGCGTATCGGTTTCGTGGGCAGACAGACGCCCACACTTGAATGGACGCAGGTGGAGGACCCGAGCGGCGTGAGCTACAACCTTCAGATATCCGCGACCGCCGATTTCACCCAGATACTGATATCGAAGGCCGGACTGGAAACCACGAGCTACACGCTCACTGAAGAGGAAGCACTTCCCTATGGCACATACTACTGGCGCGTCAAAGCAATCGACGGTGCGATGAACGAAAGCGACTGGAGCGAATCGAGCAACTTCACATCCGGACTGCTGCCACTGTGGGCGCTCATCACTATCGGTGTCCTTGCGCTTATATTGATCGCCGCACTCATCTATGTGCTCATCATTCGCGACCGGGTAGGGCTCTACGACTAGATAAACAGGCAGGCAGGGTACTGACCGAACGGAGGTATTGACTTATGAAACTGGCGGTTATTGGACTGGGACAATGCGGGTGCCGTATTGCGGACCACTTCGCGAGACTGAATCTCAAGGCACAGTCGGAGAGAAAAGCAACCATCGCGCCGATAGTGGTTGCGGCTAACACGGACCAGGCGGACCTCACAGGTCTGCGGTTCATCAAGAACGACTACTCACACCGGATACTCATGGGGCTGCGGCAGACCCTCGGCCACGGTGTGGGGAAGATCAATGAACTCGGCGCACAACTGGCTCGCGAGGATGGCGACAAGATACTGGAGGCATTGAAGAGTGACCGGCGCTTCTACGAGACGCACGCCTTTCTGGTGGTCGCAGGAGTCGGCGGCGGCACCGGATCGGGATCGCTTCCCGTCATATTGAAGATGCTGAAGGATCGCTATATCAACAAGCCCATATATGCACTCGCCGTGCTGCCATTCGAGCACGAGCAGTACAGCGAGGCGCGCACAGTCTACAACAGCGCGACCTCTCTCAAATCCACATATGAGGTTGCCGATGCGGTCTTCCTTGCCGACAATCAGCGGTACGTCAAGAAGGACTCCAGTCTCTCGAACAACATGGAGAAGATCAACAGGATCGTCGTTGAACCCTTCTACGACATGATGTGCGCAGGCGAGGTAACCTCACGGAAGTACGTCGGTGCGCGAACGGTAGACGCCGGCGACCTGATTGCGTCATTCGAAGGGTGGACTGCGATCGGCATCGGCCGCGCTGAATTACCCGCCTTCCGCTTCCCGTGGGAGATGGTGAAGACGCGGTTCAGGGACAAGGCAATCGAGAGCTTCAGAGGAACGCAGGCATTGGACGCAGCGATAACCGACCTGTCAGTGGCGTCAAGCCCCCGGGACGCAGCTAAGGCGATCTACATCATGTCCGGTCCGTCAAAAGAGATGAACATGGACATGGTGAAGGCCATCAGCGATCAGGTCGCAGAGATCGCGCCGAATGCTCTCATCCGTGGTGGAGACTTCCCCGGCGAGAAGCATTTCATCGATCTGACGCTGATACTCTCTCAGATATCGCACATTCCCCGTATTGCGGATATGTACGAACAGGCCACCAGATACGCAGAAGAACACAAGGGTCAACTGCTGGACACCCAGTGCAAGATCCAGCAGCTTACCGAGATCGGCAGAGAGCTACCACTGCTCTAGCCTGTATGAACTCATAACAAAGGGGGGCTGCACTGCGGTGCGGCCCCCTGTTCTGTCTCAGCCCATGAACCCGAACAGCTTTCCGAGCACCCATCCAAGTGCGAGGCATCCCGGGAACGTCAGTATCCAGGTTCGCACGATGTTGCCCGCCAGACCCCATCGTACCGACGAGAGCCGCTTGGTAGCCCCCACACCCATGACTGCTGTGCTCATGCAGTGGGTGGTGCTGACAGGGATACCGAGGTGTGATGCAACCTCAATTACGCTGGCCGCAGATGCTTCAGCGGCAAAGCCGCTCGCCGGGTTGAGAGCGGTCATCTTCATGCCGACCGTGCGGATCACACGCCTGCCCCCGACTATGGTGCCAAAGCTGATGGCTGTCGCCGAGACGAGGACCGCCCAGACCGGGATGACCAGTTCATCGCTGCCTGAATGAACCATTAATCCCATTGCGATCAGGCCGATGGGCATCTGCCCATCGTTCTTGCCGTGGCTGTAGGCCAGGAACGCGGCCGAGGCCACTTCCAGCTTGCTGAACACGCCGCGCACTACCGCAGGCCTTCTACGCTGAAAGATCCAGATGATCAGAAGGAAAACGGTGAACCCACCCACGAAGCCCAGCACCGGGGCAGTTGCAACCGCCGAAAATACCCGTCCCAGAACAGGCCATTGAATAATGGCAGGGCTGCCACGGGCCAGGGCAGCGCCGACCATTCCCGCCACAAGGCCATGGGTCAGGCTGACCGGAAGCCCCTTGATGGTTGCTGTCACCGTCCAGATGATCACGGCGGTAACTCCGGCAAGAACAATGCCCATGGTCAGAGCCTCGGGAACTACGATGCCCCTCCCAATGGTCATCGCTACAGCAGTGCCGGTTGCGGCTCCTGCGAACTCGCAGGCTCCGGCCATGAGGAGCGCGGCGCGAGGAGAGAGATTTCGGGTTCCGATGACCGTGGCTATCGAGTTCGCTGCATCGTTCGCGCCATTGGCAACGCCGAATGCGATGGCGGCAGCCACCACCAGAACAAGGGTAAAGGTGGGATCAGGCATGCTTCAACACAATACCCTCAAGGGCGTTGGCCACGTCTTCCCCAAGATCCGTCGCATTCTCCAGATGCTGGTACAACTCGCGCCACTTAATCACCTCCAGGGCATCGGTGCATGAATCGAACAGTTCCGCCTGCGCAGCATGATGCACGGCATCCGCCTCATTCTCCAGCCGGTTGATATCCACACATGTCCTCAGGACGCGTGCAAACTGGTTGCGGTTCCGAAGGCTTGGCATAACCTCATGCAAACGGGTAGCAATGCACAGAATTATATTCGCCAGCTCCCTTGCACGAGGTGTTGGCTCCGACATGCGATAAAGGACCTGCGTCCTGGCTGCCGCCTCAATGAAATCCATCACACTATCCAGCGTGTGGGCGAGCGTAGCGATGTCCTCGCGGTCGAGAGGGGTCACAAAAGACCGGTGGAGGCGTTTCATCACCTCGTGGGTGATCGAATCGCCCTTTTCCTCCAACTTCTTTATGTACACGGCCTGCGCCGCCCTGTCGGGCGAGCCGTCTTCAAACATGTCCGCGAGGGCGCGGGCAGCCACCACCAGGTTCTCAGTATCCTGCTCGAAGAGGTCGTAGAATCGCGTATCCTTTGGAGTCAGATTGAATCTGGGCATCCTAATCCTCTTACGCAGCGCCGTCCAATTAGCAGTTGCCATTCACTGATAACGTTTAACCTCAAAGCGGTACAGCCGAACAGGTTCATCCGGTCCTATGCCCGCTTTCATACGACATATCTCGATCTGCTGACGCACGCTTTCCACTCCCACTAAGTCAGGAAGCAGCAGTCCTCTGCGACGGCCACACTCCACAATCACGCCATACCGCGTACTGTCCAGCATGCTACCATCCTCCACCGGCTCGGGCCGGCTGAGGATGTCGACTTTGTACTCAAGCTGGCTTAACTCCTCCGGGGCGACCGGTGGGAAGCGCGGATCATGTGTTGCAGCACTGATGGCGTTCGCAACCACTTCCTCAGCTACGTTGTCACGGGTCGGTGCGAACGTGCCGATACAACCCCTGAGCTCGTCATTCTCATGGAGAGAGACGAAGACACCGGCCTGCTCCTTCATTTCCGGAGTCGAGGTCTCCGGGGCAATCACCGTACCATCCCGGACGTAACTCTCAACCGCCTCCCGTGCGAGCCTGACCAAAGGATGTGGTTCGGCCGTCATTATCCTTCCTCCTCTGACTCTGATGCATCCGACCGCTCTGCGGGACGGCGAGGTGGCGTATCGACGGTGCGGAAATTCAATTCTGCGCCACAATGAGCACACGAGGAACCCTTCAGTGCCAGAATTTCGGCATTGTGACCCACCCGGCGGACATTCACCCGGCCACAGGAGTAGCATGTGGTATCCTCGCCCAGGCCTCGCACGTTCCCGGAGTACACGAATCTGAGTCCGGCGGCATGTCCCACGTCGACTGCGTGCTGAATGGTACTCACTGGCGTGGGATCAACATTCTGCAGCAGATGCATAGGAAAGAACCGTGTCACATGCCACGGCGTCAACTCACCCAGCTCGGCTGCGATCCAATCCGCGATTCCGCGTAATTGCGCATCATCATCATTCCATCCCGGTATGATGTTCGTTACCACTTCGACGTGCATGTTCCAATGTCTGCGCGCCCGCACCGCGACATCGAGAATCCCCCGCCATTCCCGCACCTGCGCAAGCCGCATATACAGATCGTCGCTGAACCCCTTCAGGTCGACGCGCCACACATCCAGCCACGGCCCGATCATGTCCAGCGCCTCCGGGGTCGCATAGCCATTTGTCACGTAAACCGTATACAGGCCATTCTCGCGTGCCAGTTTCGCGGAATCCAGCGTGTACTCAAACCAGATAACAGGTTCATTGTAGGTCCATGCGATACCTGCGCAGCCATGCTTCAACGCAAGTCGTATCTGTTCTTCAGGAGAGAGATAGTTGGACTCTGCGGGCACGGCAGAACAGGCGATCTCCCAGTTCTGGCAATGTCGGCAATGGAAGTTACAACCCCAGCCACCAATTGATAAGGCACTGGTGGAAGGATGAAAATGAAATACCGGCTTCTTCTCAATAGGATCAACGGCGATGGATGACACCTCGCCGTAATTCACAGTGTACAAGACGCCATCGCGGTTCTCCCGCACGCGACACACACCCACCCTGCCGGAATTGATGACGCATCTCCATTGGCACACGTGACACTGCACCCGCGCACCAGGACGCCTCTCGTAAAGGAGACCCTCTCGCACCATACCCGGTAGCATTATACAACTTCCTCCCACCAAGTCTCACGCCCGACAGCGTGAGATCAACGCTGATTTCTGTTATTTCCACCGGCAACCTCGCAGCGCTGCTGTTCGCGAGATACGTAAACTTCTATAATGGTCACGGTATGAACGTCTTGGGGGTTACCGGCACAATAGGGAGCGGGAAGTCGACAGTCTGCGGCATACTTGAGCAGCTAGGCTGTCCCGTGATCGATGCCGACCGTGAGGCACATCTGACTTATAAGCGGGGCACGCGCACCTGGAAGCGCCTGATTGCCACCTTTGGAGATGAGATCCTCGACATGAACGGAGAGATCGACAGAGAAAAACTCGGCGGAATCGTGTTCGCGGATTGCAGGGCGCGGGAGAGGCTCAACAGTATCGTGCATCCGGCCACACGTCGACGAGTGCTGAAACAGCTTGCCCGTCTGCGCGATGACGGACATTCCTGGGCTGTAGTTGAGGCAACCCTTCTCATCGAGGCCGGCTGGCAGGACCTCACCGACCGATTGTGGGTCGTAGCCGCACCGGAGGAGGCAGTAGTTGCCAGGCTTGGCCGTGACCGCGGGCAGAAAGAGCAGGAAATCCGTCGGAGACTGGCGGCGCAGATGCCGGCACGCGAGAAGATGGAACGTGCGGATGAAATCATCTACAACGATGGCAACTTAGAATCACTGCAGGAACGTGTACAGTCCCTGTGGCACAACCTTTCCACGACAACGCTCCCCGGCCGTTGATCACGGTCTGTCCACACTGACGGCAGTGAGGTCGGGAATGCCCATCGGGTTCAGCACATATCCTGACACATACGGCTTCACCAGCAGGTGGTTAACGCCGTACACGAGCGGCAGGCAGGGAGGATCCTCAACCAGTAAGCGTTCCGCTTGCCTGTACAATTCCAGCCGGGTATCTTCATCCATCTCAGCCGCGGCCCGTTCCAGCAGTTCTTCCATCTGCGGATTGTGGTATCCGGAGATATTGTAGGATTCACCCACACTGAACAGCGTCCCCAGGAAGTTGTGAGGACTCGGGTAGTCGGCAATCCATCCCATGGAGTACATTTCATCGCGCTCCGCCTGCAAATGATAGAGGAATACTTCTGACTCGAGTTGGCGGGCCGTCACCTCCACCCCGAGATTATTCTTCCACCCGAGAAGCGCTGCCGCTATGTACGATGGCAAATGGTTGGCATAGCCGGATACCGTAATAGTAATGGGCGGCAACTCCTCCGCCGAGCCATACGAGGACATAGCAAGCAATTCACGTGCAAGGTCGGGGTCATATACGTACGGATGCAACTCAGGATCGTGCCCTGGAAGGCCCTCGGGCAGCACGCCACCGGCAAGCGTAACGCTGTCTTTGAACAAAGCGGCCACGATTCGTTCACGGTCCACGGCATGACAGAAGGCAAGCCGTACGTACACATCATCGAATGGCGGTTTCGTCACATCGAAGCCGATGTAGTAGAGACTGAGTTCGGGTGTGGAGACCAGCTCGAGATGCAGGGGATTTCGCGGATCGGTAACCGGCTCGATGTACGTGCTTGAAACCGCCGCCACATCAATCTCTCCACTCTCATAGAGCCTCATCGGCATTCCCGCCAGAAGGAGGAACTGAACGGTATCGACACGCGCCGGTTCGCCATGGTAGTTGGCATTGCGCCGCAGTTCAAGCATACTGCCTGGATCCCACCGCGAGAGCACGAACGGACCTGTGCCATTCGGCTGGCGCCACCATTCGCTCCCATTGGCTACGGCGGCATGGTCCACGACATAGGCCGTAGGATAGGTCATCTTGTCGAGAAAATAGGAACGTGGACCCTCGATGTCGACCTGCAAAGTGTAATCATCAAGAACAGTGACCCCGTGCAGTTCATTCGCGCGGCCCTCGATCATGTCAGTAGCACCCGCTATGTCACCAAGGTATACCGCCGCGGTATGAGACGCTGTTGATGGATCACATGCCCTTTCCCATGAGTACTTGAAATCGGCGGCAGTCACCGGCCTGCCGGAGTGAAACTGAACGTCATCACGCAACTCGAACACGTAACGGGTCCCATCTTCTGAGACCGTCCAATCCTTCGCGATATCAGGTTCTACACGCAAGTCCTCATCCAGCGCCACCAGTCCGCTGAAGATGTGTGTGATGTACAGGTGGGAACCCATATCACCGGAAATGGCCGGATCGAGGGTGATGGGACCGACATCGTACAGGCGCAGAACAGAAGTGGGAGACACATCGTCAACGGCCGGCGAACATGCGGTAGCAACTGGAACCAGGATAACAAGAGCGGTGAGCAGAAGCGCACCCACTACCGGCGCCGGACGGTAAACCCGGCCGGGCTGGAGACCTCGCAGACTAATGCCGTGGTCACGCATATGCTACCTCCTCTCTCAGAGCGGCGCGCCACTCAACCTCAATACCATCCAGATCGCTGCCATAACTCTGCTGCAGCGCGGCATCTATCGTCTCTCCCTCGGTCATAAGCATAAGCAACTGCTGCATCGCTTCAGACCCGTACGTATCCAGCAGATAACGCACCACACTGAGGCTTTGAGCATATGACAGATACGCTTTGGTGGTATCCGACGAGAACGGGCCATTCAGTGTCCGCAGGGAAATTAACTCATCCTCCTGGGCTGCGTGGTACAGAATCCTGACGAACGATGCTGCGGGTTCACCCTCGGCGTGCATCGCCAGTCCCTCATCCAGCCACGTCGGCAGGCCACCATACGGACTGAACGTCGCAGTATGAACCACAAGATGTGTCAGTTCGTGGCGCAGTGCCCTCACACCCCACTCCATGTCCTCCGGTCCGATGCCGATAGCCACGATGCCGTAGTCAGTGAAGGCTACGCCTCCCGTCCACTCCTGCGGGTACACCATCGCCCCCCGCAAGTCAGCGGCCGACCGGTATACATATACCTGTATGTGTCGATCGACCCTCGTACCCACATCCTGCGCAAGAATCTCTATTGCCTCGCCACAGACTTCAAGCAACTGGCGCGCATAGGACTCGCTACCGTAGTACCAGTGAAGAGTGACATCTTCCGACTGGACGCTCTGCCAACCGAAGCGATCATCATCGAATCTGACGCTTGCAGGAGTGGTCTTCACAGTCGTACCACTCGCATCACGCACCTGCCACCAGTAGGTGATCTCGGCTCCCGGCGGCAGGCTGGCCCGCCGCATATCCCAGGTCCAGCTTGTGCTCACATTCGTGGACGGTTCGAAAACGGCCCACGATTCACTCACGACAGGGGCATGATTCATCTTTTCGATCGTGTAAAGCAATCGAACATCCGTCACGTTGTCCGGCCCTTCAGCAGAAACTGTGAACTCCAGACTCGCGGGGAATTGTGCAATGACTCCTGTATCGGTTGCCTGCAGGGATGTTGGGGCCGATGCCACAGGAGAAAAAGCGAGGCCGATACAGCCGACAACGAGCATTACGGCCAAACCCAGTCTTCGCATTACGCCTCCCCTACCTTTGAACGAAGGTATGAATCGATGAATTCATCCAGTTCGCCGTCGAGAACCGCCTCAGCAGCCGATGATTCATATCCGGTTCGGTGATCCTTCACGAGCTTATACGGATGCAGCACATAGCTGCGTATCTGGTTCCCCCAGGCCGCATCCACCCGTTCGCCTTTCAACTTCGCCCTGGCCTCCTCTTTCTCCTTCCGCTGAACTTCGAGGATACGGGAGTAGAGGATCCGCATCGCCACCTCTTTATTCTGATGCTGAGAGCGCTGGCTCTGGCAGCTGGACACAATGCCCGTCGGTAAATGAGTGATACGCACGGCACTGCTGCTCTTCTGCATATGCTGCCCGCCTGGACCGCTCGAGCGAAACGTATCGATTCTTAATTCATCAGCAGGAATCTCGAGGTCCAGTTGTGCCTCAGCCTCCGGCAGTACCTCGACAAGTGCAAAGGACGTATGTCGGGCATGATCCGAATCAAATGGTGACAGTCGAACCAGCCGATGCACACCACGTTCTCCCCTGAGATATCCATAGGCGTTGTCACCCTTGACAAAAAGGTATGCACTCTTGAAGCCCGCTTCATCCCCTTCAGACATATCAAGCACCTCAGCCTCGTACCCCTGTCGCTCAGCCCACCGGATGTACATGCGTAGAAGAATACTTGCCCAGTCCTGAGACTCGGTGCCTCCCGCGCCGGCGTGCAATGCACACAGCGCATTCCGGTCATCATATTCGCCGGAGAGCAGCAGGCTGCTCTCCTGTCTCTCGAAGCGAGACCACAGCCGCCGGGTTGCTTTCCTGATGTCTTCCTCGACTGACCTGTCTTCCTCAGCCAGCGCAAGTTCGATCATGTCGAGAAGCTCGCGGGTTTCGTGTTCCATGGAAGTCCACGACTCAACCTGCGTCTTTTTGCGGGTGAGCGTCCGCATGTGAGATTTTGCAGCCCTTTGATCTTTCCAGAAATCAGGTTCCGCGGCCGCCTGTTCGAGTTCGGCTATCTGTGCCTG
The DNA here is from genome assembly GCA_007129495.1 of Dehalococcoidia bacterium. GTDB lineage: Bacteria > Chloroflexota > Dehalococcoidia > GIF9 > AB-539-J10 > SKVJ01. Next base: position 14,735 of record SKVJ01000016.1, read on the forward strand.
TTCGTTCGCGAGGTCAAAGACGCACCATAACGTCGGAAAGCCGGCGTAACAGTGTTTCCAGGCTGTCGCGCAATTCGTCCATGAAATCTCCTTATCGGAAGGGGCATGAAGACCGGCTTATACTGCTACCGGTTCAGCTTACCGCCTGCCGCAAGATGAGCCAGCCGGGTGGGTTCAGGCAATCGATAAGTACGAGAGCAATGTAGCACCAATTCGACCGCATCTGCAAAACCGCATTTGTGACCAATGGATACGTAGACCGGCTTCACGTTATTCCGCGTCCTCACCGCAACGCCCACCAGTTCATCCTGGTCGATAATCCCGGCAGTAGCGCCACGCTCCATACCTGGCTCTTCATGCATGCCGCAGAGTAATGACTTGGCGCACCCGATGGTGGGCACATCGAGAAACAGCCCGAGATGAGATGCAAGTCCAAGGCGGCGCGGGTGTGCTATGCCCTGTCCATCCACCATCACGACGTCAGGCGCCGTCTCGATAAGACGGCATGCAGCGAGTGCAAGGGGCGCCTCCCGAAACGAAAGAAAGCCCGGCACATAGGGCCAGGAAAGGTTTCCTTCAGAGACTTTCACTTCAATGAGTTCGAGTTCCGGAAACGAAACCACGACAATTGCGGCACGGCCTACGTTCCGTAACCGGTCCACTGCGACATCGATACCGGCAATGGAGCGGGGTGTCTGAAAAAGACAACGCGACCTCACCACGGATGAAGCAAGGTCGCGTTGCAGCCTTCCCGCCTCAGGCGTACTGATGTCCCAATCGTGGAGATTCAGTACGCGCATAACACCTGCGGGTTACAGCAGATTCAATTCCTGCAGCGCTGCCTTTACCTTCTGTACCACATCAAGACCAACTGGAGTGAAGGGCATCCTCGGAACACCTGCGTCTACACCACGCAGTTCCAGAATAGCGTGACATGTCGGCACGGTCAATCCAAATTTGGTGATCTGGCGAACCCTGAGCACCAGTTCCTGTGTCTGCATAGTCTTGCGCCGGTCACCGCTAAGATAGTCCTGATAGAGCTGCCCGACCAATTCGGGATACACATTGCCCAGACCGGTGACGGCTGCCTGCCCGCCTGCATCGAACGCAGCTACAAGCAGTGCTTCCGTGCCGATGATGAGATTCAACTCAGGGAACTGTTTCAAAGCCATCGCTGTGTGATAGTAGTTCACGAGGTCGAATGTACTGTCCTTTATGCCCGCAATACCGTCCCCGACCAGCTTCCTGATGGTTTCCATTGAAGGCGTATTTCCGGACAGTCTGGGGTTGTTGTAGAGAAAGACCGGTATGCCGACTGAATCGAGCAACGCCTTGAAGTGCGCGTATATGCACTGCTGATCATACTCGTTATAGTATGGCGTTACGGCACCAACCGCTGATGCTCCAATCAACTCAGCATGTTTCGCAAGGTCCACCGTGTTCCTGGTGTCTGAGCAGCCAACGTGCACGATCACGGGTATCCGGCCTTTGACCTGGTCGATTACTATCTCGGCTGTATGCTTCCGCTCCGCGATCGACATCATCGGACCGCTGCCATAGCTACCAACCGGATAGAGCCCCTGGACATGCGGCACGATGAAATCAACGATCTCCCTCGTGCCCTTTTCGTAGATTTCGCCATCTTTCTTAAACGCGGTCATCATTGGCGGGATGACCCCTCGAAACTCACTTGGCTTCATTCCTGGCTGCTCCTCCTTGTCGACAACACTATGGCTGTCGCGCTTCACTAGCGTGAAATCTCTTCCTTTCCTGCGAGAAATGCCTGCAGTTCGCTCATACTGGGACACGAATGAAAGGGGCCGTATGCCATAGTGCAGAACGCGCCGACCGCATTGCCCCACCGGACGCAGGTCTCAAGCGTCTGTTCTTTCAGAAGGCCGGCTGTGAATCCTCCCACAAAACAGTCGCCGGCTCCCATCGGACTGGTAGCCCTCTTCAAGGCGAACCCCTGAATATGTTTCGGCTCCTGTCCGTAGGGTGCCAGAATCGCGCCACCCGCACCAGCTTTGAGGACCAACTGTCTGATCCCGATGGAGTGCGCCCTGTCTATGGCGGATTGCGTATCCACGCAATCCATAAGCAAACGCAGCTCATCTTCACCGGGCAACACGTACGTCGCCTGTTGCATCAGAGGAACCAGTACAGACCGGGAGGTCTCGATTGTCGCCATGGTCAGTCTGAGATTGGGATCGAAGATAATGGTCTTGCCGTGCTTCACAGCCACCTCGAACAGGCGCTGGACCGTCTTCCGGGCAGAATCCCCGCAGTAGGTCATAATTCCCTCGGGGTAAATTACCTTCGCTTGAGCCACGTACTCTTCATCGATGTCCTCGGGGCTCATGTTCGCTGCCGCCGAGTTACTCCGGTAGAAGTAGCACTTGAAATTCGACTCCGGCGACCTCCGTTCCACGAAGAACACACCGGTCGGTCTGGACGAGTCAATCTTCACGCGGGACACATCTACCCCCTCACCTCTGATCCACCTGGTGATGAAACGGCCGAATTCGTCGTCACCTACCCGCGAAAACCAGCCGCAACTGAATCCGAGTCGAGCCAATGTGATGATAAAATTGTCCGCAGCTCCACCGACCCACTTCTTGAAATCTTCCGCCTCCCTCAATGGACCAAAGGTCTGAGCCTCGAAAGCGACCATCGATTCACCCATCGATATCACATCGTACATAGCAGCAGGAAGTATGCGCTCCCTCTTGTCTAGAGGTCAATGGAATATCCGTCAGGTGAGCAAATGCGGACGATTGCCCCAGTGAATTTGACGGTGATATACTGAGCCGGGCAAGGCCCATAATCAGCTACGGCTCCCTCCCGACCAATGAGGTGCAACAGCAGACCAACCAACGAAGTTGTCGCAGACAGGGTAGCGCCTGTTCCACTGAATGTTTTGCCAATTGACCCAACACGATAACCGAGAGTACCGCGAAGGAGTGTGCAATGGCCAGTGACATACAAGGTAGCGTGCAGGCGATGGAGGCCGAGGCGGCCAAGGTGCTCGAGGAGGCGAGATCAAAAGCAAGCGACATACTCCTGAAAGCTCGCGAAGAGGCTAGAAGTATGTCCTTCGCTGAACTGCCACTCGATGACATCAAGGCAGAGTGCGACAGGATGGTGAAAGACGCCGAGCAGAAAGCCGCCACAGACATACAACAGGCCGAGAAGCAGGCTGACGATATTAGGTCTAGTGCAGGTGTCAAAACCGATCAGTATACGAAACTGATGGTGAGTATCGTCCGGGGAGAGAAGACGGCATAATGGGCGCTATCGTCAACACCACAGAGCCGATGAGCCGCGTGCGTGTCGTTACCTCCAAGGACCGTGCAGCGCAAACGCTCAAGCTGCTCCAGCGTGCCGGCGTACTGCATGCGGAAGAGAGTACTGAACTCAAGCCGATCGACCGGGATGCAATCGAGAAGGAGCGGCGCCAGGTCAGCGAATTACTTACCAGCATCGAAGACGCCCTCAAGTATGTGTCCGGCGACCGCCTCGTTCGCATGAAGCAGGACGTGGAAGTATTTCTCACGAGGCCTCTTGCCGAAGTTGGCAAAGATACCCGTACATTATGCACCAGGCTCGGTGCGATGCATCAGCACGCAGAGAGACTCCAGGAGGAGCAGGAAGCCTTACAGGAGCTTCGGCGGGCCGTCGCAGCACTTGCTCCTGGTCGCGATCTTACAACTGCGGACCTCAATTTCACCGGAACACATCTGTTCTCCCGACTCATCGGCGTGCCACAGGAGATCTATCAGGCAGCAGGACAGCAACTGGAGCCGCTCACCCTGAATCGCGAGATACTCGACCTTGGCGATCAGATATACGTGTTTCTGGTAGCAAAGACCGACACAAAGACAGCCATTGAAGGATGGGTTGCCGACAACAGCGGTCGATTCCTGGAGGCTCCCCTCGAGAATATTCCGCTGCAGGATTTCGTGTCACATGCGGATAAGGAGTCGGCGCGTCTTCAGGCTGAGGCGACAAAGGTCCGGGCGGATATAGAGCAACAGACTGACGAGAACCTCGAAATGCTGGTGCTCCTTCGCGAGGCACTCTTCGCAGAAAATCAGCGGCTGGAAGTACTTGAGAAGGCCTGCGAGGCCAAGTACGTAACCCTCTTTGAGGGATGGGTACCCTCGAGCGACGTCGAAGCAGTCACTGGAGATCTCAGAGAAGAGATAGAGTACGTGTACATAGATTCTCGCCCTGTCCGAGCCGATGAGCAGCCGCCCAGCAAACTCCGCAACATCAAGGCCCTAAGGCCATTCGAAGTGGTAGTGAGCCTGTTCGGCACCCCGAAGTACCGCGAGTGGGATCCTACTCCGATCATAGCCTACTCGTTCGCGTTCTTCTTCGGTGTCATGCTGGGAGATGCGGTGTACGGCTTATTCCTGGTTCTCCTGACAAGATACGCCCTGCCCAAGTTGGTTGACGACCCTGAAACCGATGGGTTCGCCCTGTTCAGATCGTTGTTGTACATAAGCGCGGGTTCGGCGGTGGTTATCGGAGTTCTGACAGGCACATACCTCGGCGATTTCTTCCCGCGGTTCTTTGGTGCACCGAACCTTGCTCTGGCTCCGGCGATTCAGGAGGTCTACCTCGACACTATGACCTTCATCGTGGTGGCACTCATAGTCGGACTCATCCACGTCAACATCGGACACGTCCTGATGTTCATCCGCGGCTTCAAGGAGAAACAGCGACACCTGGTCGTCGGCCGACTCGGGCTCTTCATCCTCCAGATAGCCGGTATTCCCTGGATCATGCACTTTATAGGTATCGAGTTATTGCCCCTCGCCGAGGCCACCTACCCAATACTCCTGTACATCGTCATGGGCAGCATCGGCCTCATTATTATTGCGTCGTTGATGGAAAAGGGAGCATTTCTCGGAAGCATATTCTGGATATTTGACATCACAGGCATACTGGGCGACGTCATGTCCTATGCGAGACTGGCTGGTGTTGGACTCGCGACTTATTATCTCGCTTTCTGCTTCAACATGATGTCGGTGCTTATTGCCGATATGATGCCGGCAGGTTTCGTAAGAATCGTACTCGGCTCAATCATCATGCTGTTCATTCTGCTCTTCGGTCACATTCTGAACCTTGTCCTGAGTTCGATCACATGCTTCGTCCACTCGCTGCGTCTCTGCTTTGTAGAATTCCTGTTCAAGTTCTACGAGGGAGGAGGCACACAGTACAGCCCGCTGCGACTGCGCAAACGAGAGTTCGCGCCGGTCAAGGCGAAGGCATGAACGGAGTGAGAGAAAAATGCTCATAGATTCAGCATCACTCGCAACTCTCGGTGGAGGCATCGCACTCGCAGGTGGTCTCGCAGGATCCTCTTTGGGTATCGCAATAGCCGGCGCTGCCGGAGCAGCGACGCTCGGACAGGATTCGCGGCAGCTGCGTAACGTCATTATTCTTGCGGCGCTGCCGATGTCTCGTGCGTTCTACGCCTTTATCTTTCTAATACTGGTCACTACCACATCCATACCCGCACTTGCGGTTACAGCAACGCCGGGACCAGGATTCGCTATCGTCGGGATTGGAATCATGGCCGCACTCGCATTTGGCGTATCAGGAGCCTATCAGGGGTCTGTCTGTGCCGCTGGAATCGCGGGGCTGTCCAAGACAGACGGCAAGATACTTACCAACGCAATAATGCTCGCAGTGTTCGTCGAACTCCTGGCCGTACTTGGCCTCGTCTTCAGCATAATGGCCCTCAGCATACTGGGGCTGATGTAATTGCTGTATATTGAAACCTAGATTCGGAGGTGTACGATGTTGATCAGTCCTGAATCCCTGGCGGTGCTTGGTGGGGCGCTGGCCCTGGCCGGCGGTCTGGCTGGATCTTCAATCGGCCTTGGTGCGGCAGGCTCGAATGGCGCCGCCACTCTGGCAGAGGAACCCGGTCAACTCCGGAACGTCATCGTGCTGGTCTCGCTGCCTATGACACAGACGTTCTACGGACTCATTATCCTCATCCTTATCCTGACGACAGTGATACCAAACATCTCAGCAATGGCCAATCCCGCCGGCGCCGGGTTCGCGGTTTTTGCATGCGGGCTTATCGCTGCCGCAGCAGAATTCGTTTCGGCAGCCTACCAGGGGTCCGTCTGCGCGTCGGGCATTTCATTGCTGCCGAAGACCAAAGGGCAGATTCTCACGAATGCAATGATGCTTGCAGTGTTTGTGGAGCTTCTTGGCGTACTTGGGCTGGTCTTCACGATCATGGCACTCAGCATGCTGGGGCTGTTCTAGGAAGATGTCAATTGAGGAGCTGAGCAAATGCAAAACATCAGCAACGCCGTAGTTGATAAGGTGAAGGAAGAAGCCCGGGCCACTATCAACGAGGCAGAAGAAGAGGCGAAGAGAGAGCTGGAAAAGGCCAAGGCGCAAAGAGATGCAAGATTTGAGATGGAGAAGAAACGTCTTCTCTCCTCAGCACAGGAAGAGGCCGCTCGAATCACAGCTCAGAACGCCATGCAGGCCCGCCAGAAGGTAGCCAATGCGAAAGCGGGAGTGTTGGACGAAATAGTACAGAAGACCCGTGCAGAACTGAAGAAGGTCCCCTCCAATCAGGAGTCTCTGGCATACCTGATTAATGACGCGATCAACGGCATCGGCCAATCAGGCAGGCTCACTCTCCTTGTGTCCGAGAAGGACCTCGCGCTGGCCAAGGACATCGTGAAGGCCGACAAAGGGATGTCCGCTGTCATCAGCGAGATCAAGACCTGCGAATGCGACGGTGGTGTCCTCATTGAGAATGAGGACCGGACGCTCAGCGTAGATAACACGTACACAACCCGATTGGACATGTTACTTCCCAGGATTCTACCGGAGATCAGCCGGAAGCTGTTCTGAAGATACTCAAGTTAAGGAGCGCATAGTGCTCGACCCAAAATATGCGTATATGTCGGCCTACCTCAAGGCTGAGGAGCCGAAGACTGTCAACAGAGGCCATATTGACCGTCTGACCCGCGTCACCAGCGTGGCAGACGCACTCGGCATCATCCGTGAGACCGACATCGGAGCCTTTCTGGAGGGAGTCAGCGTAAGAAGTTTCGACGATATCGATCAAGCCCTGTGGGACTACTTTGCAGGACGTATCGCCTATGTTGAAGCGTTCAAGTTCACTCCTGCGGACATGCTCAAGGTATCAGGCTCGTTTGTCGTCAAATACGATGTAGCAAACATCAAAGCCGCCCTTCAAAGCATCGTGACGGGAGAGAAGACCCCGCTGATTCCGATCGGTATGATCCACAGCGAGGGCCTGCTGGAGGAACTGGACGCCTCTGAGACGATTCAGGACGTGGCAGATGTCCTGACCCGTGCCCGCCTTCCAAACTTCGTGCCGGCAGTGAAAGACTTCGACCCGGCCGGCGGTTCGAAGGCCAAGATAGCGGTAGAGTCCAGCCTTGAGAGTCAGTACTATCACGGCGAGATGGCGACCGCGAGCAAAGTACGCGATGGCGCTGTGTTGATGAAAGCGTACGGATTGGTCATCGACCTGGCGAATCTTGCAATCGTCTGCAGAGCAGTTGTGGAAGGCATAGGCCCAGCCGCGGGGGATTATCTCATCTCCGACGGCTATATCATCGATGAGAAGACACTGCGTGAGGCTTTGCCCTACAAGCTGCCCGATGTGCCGCGGAGGATAGATCTGCCTCAGTACCGCGAGGTGACAAACGAGATTGCGAGCGCTTATGACAAGTCCAAGTCAGTGACCGTCATCGATGAGGTGATAGAGAGATACAAGCACGCGACACTGCGTGATCTCCTGTCCCCGCGGGCACTCTCTCCGCTGGTAATGGCGTGGTACCTGGTTTTCAAGGAGATCGAGATGAGAAACCTTCGTCTCACACTCAAAGCCATCTACGATGGCGTGGCCGTCGATGACATCAAGAGGTATCTCCTATTATGAGCACAAGTCCACTTAGGAATATGGAGATCGCAGTGATTGGCGATCCGGAACTGGTCAGCGCCATGAGACTGGCGGGCCTCCGCAAGACTTATACGATCCACGAAGAACGCCATGCAGATGAGAGTATCCATCAGGCACTCAAGGAATGCATGTCGGATCCGGAAGTGGGAGTCGTCGTCATACTTGAGGAGTTCGCGGAGATGGCAAGCGGCGCAGTGGGGAAGTATCGACAAAGCAAGAGCATTCTTCCAGTGATTGTGCAGGTGCCATCCAAGCGGGGCACGCGACATCCCGATGTTGTCGCATACTATAAGCAATTCAGCAGAGATTACCTTGGTTTCGACATAGAGTTATAGCCGACAATCCGGTCGCCATAAACCGAGCGGAGCGGTCTTAGGAGGTTACAGACATGGGCAAGATCTGGAGAGTATCCGGACCTCTGGTCATCGCCGACGAGATGAGAGGCTCGCAGGTGTATGAAGTGGTTGAGATCGGACAAGAGGGTATCGTCGGAGAAGTGATAGGCCTTGAAGGCGATAAGGCAGTCATTCAGGCCCACGAAGAAACACTTGGATTGAGGACTGGAGAAGAAGTGCGGGGGACAGGGCAGATTCTAAGCGTTGAACTGGGGCCAGGCCTTATGGGCGCCATCTACGATGGGTTACAGAAGTCGCTTCTAACCCTCGTCGAGAGTTCGGGATCCTTCATAAAACGCGGAGTCAAGGCTGACGCCCTTCCGCGTGACAAGAAGTGGGAGTTCACGCCAACGGTCAAAGCTGGAGTTGAGGTCAACTACGGCGATATTCTGGGTACCGTCCCCGAGACAGCACTCGTTGAGCACAAGATTATGGTGCCTCTGGGGGTCAGCGGCACGCTGAAAGAGATCAAACAAGGCGAATTCACGGTTGAGGAGACAATCGCGATTGTCGAGAAAGACGGCAAGAAGCACGAGTTGACCCTCATGCAGAAGTGGCCGGTACGCAAACCGCGGCCATACCTCAAGAGACAGAATCCGTCCGGCCTCCTGACGACAGGTATGCGCATACTGGATTACATGTTCCCCCTGGCACTGGGAGGCAAGGCAGCCATTCCGGGAGGGTTCGGCACCGGCAAGACCGTCACGCAGCAACAGCTCGTACGCTGGGCGGAGACCAAGCTGAACATCTACGTGGGATGTGGTGAACGGGGAAACGAGATGGCTGATGTGCTCTACAGCTTCCGGGAACTGAAGGAGCCGAAGACCGGGCGTCTGCTACAGGAGAAAGAGATTTTCATCGCCAACACCTCGAATATGCCTGTGGTGGCACGAGAGGCGAGCATCTTCGTCGGCGTGACAATGGCCGAGTATTACCGTGATATGGGATACGACGTCCTTCTCGTTGCTGATTCGACTTCTCGATGGGCGGAGGCAATGCGCGAGATGGGCGGTCGTCTTGAGGAAATGCCTGGCGAAGAAGGGTTTCCTTCCTATATGGGCTCGAGGCTGTCCGGATTCTACGAGAGGGCTGGTATGGTTGACTGTCTGGGTGGCCCGGACAGGACCGGATCCGTCACGATCGCGGGTGCGGTGAGCCCGCCAGGAGCCGACTTCTCCGAGCCTGTGACACAGAATACCCTGCGCATCGTCGATGCATTGTTCGCATTGGATGTCGGCCTGGCCAACAAGCGCCACTTCCCTGCAATCAGTTGGCTATCCAGTTACAGCCTCTACGTCGATGCGGTTAAGGATTGGTGGAACCAATTCGATCCGGGATGGGAAGAGACGAGAGGTAAGGGACTGCGTATTCTGCAACAGGAGGCAGAGCTTGAGGAGATCGTCCGACTGGTCGGCCCGGAGGCACTGCCTGATGCCGACAAGCTGCTGCTTCTCGTGGCGAGAATGATCCGAGAGGATTTCCTGCAGCAGTCTGCATTCACCGATGCGGATTCCTACTGCACGCCAAACAAGGCAGGACTCATGCTGAAGACCATCCTCAGATTTCACGAGATGGCGCAGGAGATGCTCGACGCTGGAGCCACATTCGATTCCATCCGTAGCTCTCCGATCGTCTACCGCATCTCGCGGATGAAAGAGATCTATAACGAGGAGTTCACGGAGAAGAGCAAGGAAATATGGGCCGAGATGGATGAGTCACTGGTGGCCCGCAAGCGCACGTAGGAAACTCCACCATCCGTCAAGGTACGATTTAAGGAGGGAAGTCCATGGAGCTATCGGGACTCTATGTGAGGGAAGGAAGAGCGATCAACAAGGCGAAGGGGGCTTTGCTCATCGCCGAAGCTATACCGGGCACTCAGTACAACGAGATCGTTGATGTGGTACTGAGCAACGGTGAGATCAAGAGCGGTCAGGCCATCGACATCAGTGATGACGCCACTGTCGTCCAGGTGTTCGGCGGAGTCAGCGAAATCGACCTCAAGGGATCAACAATCAGATGTAAGGGGGAAACACTCAAGCTCCCCGTCTCGATGGACATGCTGGGGCGCATCTTCAATGGAATGGGCCGGCCGATTGATGGCGGACCTCCACTTATCGCCGAGCAGTACCTGGACATAAACGGTGAGGCCATAAATCCTGCTTCCCGGCAGCCCCCTGCTGAGTTCATTGAAACCGGTCTATCCGCCATCGATGGCCTCAACGTGCTGGTAAGAGGACAGAAGCTTCCCCTTTTCAGTGGCTCCGGTCTTCCACATAATCGCATGGCGGCGCAGATCATCCGCCAGGCCGCGGTGAAGGGAACCGAGGAGAAGTTCGCTATTGTGTTCGGCGCCATCGGGATCAGCTTCGATGATGCCTCCTTCTTCATCAACAACCTGGAGCGCACCGGTGCGCTCGAACGTGCCGTAGCTTTCATCAATACGGCTTCGGATCCGGCAATCGAGCGAATCTCGACACCCCGCCTTGCACTCACCGCAGCCGAGTATCTCGCCTGGGAAAAGGATATGCATGTGCTGGTCATCCTCACGGACATGACAAACTACTGCGAGGCACTGCGGGAACTGTCCTCAATGCGCGAGGAAATCCCGTCCAGACGTGGCTACCCCGGCTACATGTACACAGACCTTGCCACCATTTACGAACGTGCAGGCAGGATCATCGGACGCGAAGGATCAGTCACCATCATGCCGATCCTGACAATGCCGGATGATGATATCACTCATCCGATTCCTGACCTGACGGGATACATCACCGAGGGACAGATAGTGCTGTCCAGAAACCTGGAACGCAAGGGCGTCTACCCTCCCATTGATGTATTCCTTTCGCTCTCACGGATGATGAAAGAAGGTATCGGCCCGGGCAAGACCCGGGAGGATCACAACAACGTGTTCATGCAGCTCTACGCCTCATATGCCGAAGGAATATATCTCAGGGAGATCTCCACAATTATCGGCGCGGATGCGCTGGGAGATCGTGATCGTCTGTACCTGTCCAATGCCGATGACGTCGAAAGAGAATTCATTGCTCAGTCAGAACAGGAGAAGCGGAAAGTCGAGGATACGCTTGGCATTGGGTGGAAACTATTCTCAGCCCTGCCTGAGGAAGATCTCAAGCTGATTTCGGAGGCCTTCATTAAGAAGTATCATCCGAAGCACGCACAAGCTTCTGTGAGCGCCGCAGAGTAGGATACGACGCATGGCACAACTGATCAAAGTTCGGCCTACCAAGATAGAGCTGGTTAAGCTCAAGAGGCGCCTGAAGCTTTCGCAACGGGTACAGAAGATCGTTAAGGACAGACTGTCCATCCTCACGATGGAGTTTCTCCAGACCGCCAGAGAAACTGTGACCGCGAAGAAACGAACAGTGACAGCGATGTCAGAAGCTTACAAAGCTATGACAGTCGCAAGCGGCTATCACGGATACGTGGCTTTACAGAAGGAGCTCGTCGCCTGCGAGGCAGATATCAGCGTGACGGCCGGCCCCAGAAGCGTCGCAGGTATCCGGCTGCCTTCAATGGAACTGAATGAGCCCTCAGGAGGACTGCGAGGCTACAACTTGACTCAGACATCGTCTCTGGTGGATAGTGCATCGGATACCTCGCGGGAAGCATTGCGTGCCATTATCGAACTCGCGGAACTGCAACGTGCCCTGGAGTTGCTTGGGATGGAAATCAACCGGACGAAACGCATAACCAATGCTCTTGAATACATCGTAATTCCAAGCTTACAGGTAACGATACGATTCCTCAGCATGAAGTTTGAGGAGCGCGACCGTGAGGAGAAGGCGCGACTCAAAAGAGTAAAGGTCTTACTCGCGAGAAAGGAAGGGTAGGCTGAAGTTGGACTCGCAGCCGGCTCACGAAGCCGGAGACTCGCCGCAGGAAAGGCTCCTTCACGGATGGCTGAGCGGAGAACTGCGCCTTGTCAACACCGGGCTGCCACGAGCACGGCGCAGGCTCAGTGAACTACTGGGAGAGGAAACACCTGCGGTGAGCTGCAACGATGGAACCAACCATCTGCTTAAGCGTGCCGAACTTCGTTTTCTCGCAGGATTGCTGGACGAGGACGAGCAAGAGCAACTGCTTCTGCCGATCCTCATCGAGATGAGAGGCGGTGAGACCGAAGCGGTTGCCCTGTGTCCCGGCGATGCGGAACTGAAAGTGTTATCTTCAGTCCTCAGTATGCGTCTACACTATGAGCGGCCGGGGAGGGTCCGTCTATACAGACCACAGCTTTCCCTGCTGCGCAGCAAGCTGAAGACCACAACCCAATACGCATTCTCCACACGTCTCGATGAATGAACGCCGCGTGGCTTTGACAAACTAAACGAAATAGGGAATAATTAGCAAGCTCTCATGGTAAAAATAAGACTACGCCGAATAGGCCGAACTCACAGACCCGTCTACAGAGTGGTAGTGGCAGATAGCAGGGCGCCGCGAGATGGCTCATTCATAGAGGTGATCGGACACTACGATCCTCACACCGAGCCATCTACCGTCAGAATTGACCGGGATAAGGCGCTCCTTTGGCTCTCCCGTGGAGCAAAGCCCACAGAGACCGTTGCGAGTCTTCTCACCAAATCTGGAATCACCGCCAACTCCAGCCAGCTTTCGGGCTAATAGCCTACACTCTCAAGGAGAAGCGATGAAGGAACTAGTTGAGTACATCGTCAAGGCCATCGTAACGGATCCCGAAAAGGTGACGATCACTACCGAAGACAGCGAAGAGGGCCTGCTTCTCAAGCTCGAAGTCGCTCCCGAGGATAAGGGCAGGGTAATCGGGAAACAGGGAAGGGTTGCCGAATCAATTCGCACCCTCTTGCGGGTCAAAGCAGCCAAGGAAGAGACGAGAGTCAGACTGCAGATCCTGTAAGCCGCGGAACCGTCCTCCACTTGAAGCCGGCTCGCTGAGTCGGGTCACGGTGTGCCCTGATGGCCACCCCTCACAACGAGCATACGTTGTTTGTATTCATTTGCATCGTGCTTCTCTCAAGGTTAACCATCACCATACGATATGCCCACCAGATGTCGAATCGTTCACGATGCTAACCATGACTGAAGGCAGGAATGCATGTTGCCCGGGAGATCTCTCGCTTTCGAGACCAGATTATCCCGCCCGATGGAACGACCACCTTGCGGCACGGCAATATTCCAGTGGTGCGCCAGTTGCAGCCTGTATATAGACTGATGCTGTGTGCGCGGAATGCGCTTCCGCTCAGCATGGCCGCGGTAAGGTCGACTCCAGAACTGCACGCCCGAGTGGCTTGAGACACAGTGGCGTCACCAATCGGTGTTTAGTCACGACTTCCGTCGTTTGAAGTCCTCGAGGTCAAGGTTACTGATGAAGTCCTTGAACGCCGAGAGCCCTTCCATTTCCTGCTCATCGACTCTGCCTTCGATAAGCGGCTTGCCGGTCTCTTCATCAAGTGTTATGCCAGCCTTTGCAAGAACCGTTTCTTCAGCGTAGATCGGCACTTCGGCCCGAACTGCAAGTGCCAGTGCGTCGCTGGGGCGGGAATCTACATCAATTTCTTCACCGTTGACCTTCAGCGCTAGTTTGGCGTAGAACGTGTCCTTTTGCAGATCGTTCACTACCACGTAGTCGGGTTTTGCTCCAAGGGTGACGATGACTGACTGAAGCAGATCGTGTGTTAGCGGACGGGCCAATTCCAGGTTCTGAAGCTTGACGGCAATGGCATCCGCCTCGGCTGGACCGATCCAGATCGGAAGATATCTATTGGAGTACTTCTCTTTGAGGATGACCACCCTCTGGTAGTTCATCAAACTGACTCTGATGCTGTCGATTGTCATTTCGACCATATGTCACCCCTCTGGATCCCACCGTAAGAAACTGCTACCCGATAGCGTATGATACCACAGCGAAATCTCATCGTAGCAATTGCAGCGCATTATGCTGGTTTGCTCGTTTCTCAGGGGTTCCTCTATAATCGCCGCACAACCCTGTAGCCTCGTAGCTGGACTGCTCCCGCTTTCTACGAGCCACCGGGCCCTCGCAAGGAGGTCTGCCTTAAATGCAATACATCAAGCGGTTGGACGAAGTGGGCATGTCGGACATAAGCACCGTGGGTGGCAAGAATGCTTCGCTTGGCGAGATGTTGCGCGAACTCAGCCAGAAGGGAGTTCAAGTACCCTCCGGTTTCGCCATCACTGCGGAGGCATATCGCCATTTCGTCGAACAGGCGGGACTCGACCAGCAGATCAGGAGCATACTGAACGACCTCAATACCACTGACATCAGGGATCTGCGTACTCGCGGCGCCAGGGTCAGAGGAATCATCCTGGGGGCCCAGATGCCTGCAGACCTTGAACAGGAGATCGTAGAGGCCTACCGGCTCATGGAGAAGGAATATGGCACGGATGTTGATGTCGCAGTGCGCAGTAGTGCCACCGCTGAGGACCTCCCCGACGCTTCATTTGCGGGCCAGCAGGAGACTTATCTGAATGTAAAGGGATCGAAAGATCTGATCAACAAAGTTCGATCCTGTTTCGCGTCGCTGTTCACTAATCGAGCCATCTCATATCGGGAGCACACCGGATTCGACCACTTCGACGTCTACCTCTCGGTGGGAGTCCAGAAGATGGCTCGCTCTGATCTTGCCAGCGCGGGCGTGATGTTCTCCATCGATACTGAGACAGGATTTCGGCATGTCGTGTATATCACAGCGGCATACGGACTCGGGGAGAATGTGGTCCAGGGCACTGTCAATCCTGACCAGTTCTGTGTCTTCAAGCCCACGCTACACACAGGATTTCGCCCGATCATCGATAAGCGCCTGGGAACGAAAAACAAGAGAATGCTCTATCGACAGAATGGCCACGGCACAAGGCAGTCTCGCGTCGCAGAAGATGACAGACAACGATTTAGTCTCACTGATGATGAAGTACTGCAGCTTGCGAAGTGGGCGTGCATAATCGAAGACCACTATGGCAAACCCATGGACATAGAATGGGCCAAAGACGGGCAGACAGGGCAGCTTTTCGTTCTACAGGCAAGGCCAGAAACAGTTCATTCCCGTCTGGGTGGGGCGTCACTCACCAACTATGTGCTTGAAGAAGAGGGGAGGCTCCTCATCACAGGCGAATCGGTGGGCACGAAGATCGGGCAGGGTCCGGTCCATATCATCGCCAGCGCTGCCGACATGCACAACTTCACTGAAGGGGAGGTTCTCGTCACCGGCATGACCGATCCTGATTGGGAACCAATCATGAAGATTGCCGGGGCTATAGTCACCAACGAGGGGGGCCGCACCTGCCATGCAGCGATTGTCAGCAGGGAGCTTGGCGTGCCTTGCGTCATCGGCACAGGCACAGGCACCAAGACCCTTGCGAAAGCCAAAGAGGTGACTGTCGACTGCTCTGAAGGCACCGGCAGGGTGTTCAACGGACTCCTTAAGTATCACATTGATACAGTCCCTCTGGACAATATTCCCCGTCCCAGGACGCAAATCATGATGAACGCCGGTATTCCCGACGAAGCTTTCATCCGTGGGCAGATCCCGAATGATGGAGTCGGTCTTGCGAGGGAGGAGTTCATCATCAACTCGTCCATCGGCATTCATCCCATGGCACTCATCAACTACGAGGATCTCCGGCGCAGAGCGGGATCGGACAGGAAGATCGCACGAGTGATTCGTTCGATCGATAAGCGGACGCTGGGCTATGATGACAAGTCCCGCTTCTACGTCGATAAGCTGGCCAGTGGAATCGCGAAGATCGGTGCCGGATTCTATCCAAACGATGTTATTGTCCGCTTCTCCGACTTCAAGTCGAACGAGTACGCAAACCTCGTTGGAGGGTATCTCTACGAACCAGAGGAAAGCAACCCGATGATTGGCTGGCGGGGAGCTTCACGTTATTACGATGAGCACTTCAAGCCTGCATTTGGATTGGAATGTGCCGCCATCAGGAAGGTTCGCGACGAAATGGGCCTGTCCAACGTCAAAGTCATGATCCCTTTCTGCAGAACCCCGGAGGAGGGCAGGAAGGTCATCGAGGTGATGCGAGAGTTCGGACTCATCCAGGGAGAAAATGACCTCGAAGTCTACATGATGTGCGAGATTCCCTCGAACGTCATTCTCGCCGACCAGTTCGCGGAGATCTTCGATGGCTTCAGTATCGGTTCAAACGATCTGACCCAACTCGTGCTGGGTATCGATCGGGATTCGGAAACTCTCTGCAGAATCTCCGACGAGCGTGATGAAGCAGTTCTGCGTACGGTGAAGACAATAATCGATGCCGCACATACACATATACCACCGCGAAAGGTTGGTATCTGTGGCCAGGCGCCAAGCGATTTTCCGGACTTCGCCGAATTTCTCGTGAACTGCGGCATCGACTCGATGTCGCTTAATGCTGATGTCCTGCTCCAGACACGGATATTCGTAGCTGACGTAGAGAAGCGCACTACGTCTTAATAGTAGATGTGCGCCGGACTTTCAACGGATTTCGTGCCAATAACTTGGCAATCTGCGGGCGCTACATGCTATCCTCTCAGCATATGCGCTGACGGCAGGTTCCCCGAACTGCCGGGCATCGCATCCATGTGGGTTCGCCGGATTCGTCGATGAGCACTATCTCAGACATCAAGGAACGCATCGATATCCTGGCGCTGCTATCTGATTACGTGCAGCTGACGAAGGCGGGCAGGAACTATAAGGGACTTTGTCCGTTTCACAGCGAGAAGCATGGATCCTTCTTCGTCTTCCCTGACCGGCAATCCTGGCATTGCTTTGGGGCTTGTGGAACAGGTGGGGATATCTTCTCATTCGTGATGAAGAAGGAGAATCTCGATTTCAAAGAGGCCCTTCAACTGCTTGCAGCCCGCGCAGGAGTTACACTGTCACAGGACCGCGAGTCTACCTCAGCACGCGACGCCGGGAAAGAGAGGCTGCTGGCGGCCATCGACACAGCCGCGGAGTACTACCGCTCCCTGCTGCTCACGTCAGATTCAGCGGCAAAAGTTCGGGAATACGTGGTGGGCAGGAAGCTGGGGCTCGAAGGAGAAACAGGCGCTGCGTTCCGACTGGGCTACAGTCCGGCCGGCTGGACCACTCTTAAAGACATGCTTCTTTCGCGGGGCTACTCTGAACAGGAACTCGTGGATGCGGGGCTGCTGACGCAGCGTGAGGATGGGAGCACCTATGACAGATTCCGCGATCGACTGATGTTTCCAATTTTCGACTCTTCTGGCAGAGTCATCGGATTTGGCGCCCGGGCTCTCGGAGACCTTCAACCCAAGTATCTGAACTCGCCACAGAGCAGTGTATTCGACAAGAGCCAGATCCTGTATGGCATCCACAAGGCTCGGTCAGCCGCTCGACGAGCAGAGCGGATCATTATCGTGGAGGGATACACCGATGTCATTCAGGCCCACCAGCATGGCTGGGAAAATGTGGTTGCTCCAATGGGAACCTCGCTGACGGAACGCCACGCATCACTGCTGTCAGGCATCACGAGAAACATCTACCTGGCGCTTGACGCGGATGAGGCGGGACGGGCAGCAGCCATGAAGACGATTCGCGAGACGACCGGCCGATTCCGTGAAGCCTTTGGTCAGCGGACCATTGCGGAACCTGGACCGAAAGGAAAGCAAACATTCAGAATGGTTCTTGATGCCGACATACGAGTCATCATCCTCCCGGCCGGTCAAGACCCTGACAAGATCATCGCAGACTCTCCTGAATCCTGGGCACAAGTTGTTGATAATGCACTTCCCTACGTAGATTTCTACGTAGACACCCTTGTCCGGTCTGCGGACACTTCCACAGCACGCGGCAAGAGGGAACTTATCGCAGCGTGCGAACCGGTCATCTCTGAACTGGAAGATTCCATGGAGCGTTCCCGCTTCTATTCGAGGCTCAGCAGGGCACTCGAGATTCCGGAACGCGATCTTATGGTGGAGTTGGATAGCCTTGCACGAAACAGAGCTCAAGACAGGGCACCAAGACCCGTTCCACACGAACGAAGAGAATCGAAGCGTACAGGAGCGAGTACGGTCGAGGACTACTGCCTCAGCCTGCTGCTCACCAATACTGCACTTCGGGATTGTGCCGAAGGACTTGAATGCGACCACTTCGAGACTACTGAAAACCGCGAGATATATGAGGCATGGCGTATTGAAGGCGATCGAAATCAGTTGGCTTCGTCACTTGACGCCAGCCTCGCTGAGCATCTAGACTTCCTGCTGGCAAAGTCTTTACCTCCAGGTATTCCCAATGATGAGGACACCCAGAGACATGCCCTCGAGGAATGTATTCTCCGCCTTCAGGAACGCCAAGCCAAGCGCCAGCAATTCATGATCGAGACGACGCTGCAGCGCGAGAGGCAGCAACAGGGACTTCAAGCAGAACTCGCGACACTGGAGCAGACCGGTGTCAGCATCAATGAGCGACTACAACAGATCTTCCTGCAAAAGAATCGCAGAGGGCGAGACAAGCGAGGGTAATACATGGAAATGATTCGAACCGCCAGTTCATCCGACGTTCAGGACGAGCCAGCCAGCCAAGCCACCGACGGCTATGCCGAAGATGAATCCGAGGAGCAGTCAGAAACCTCCGCGGAAACTGAAGGCACTGATGAGGCGACAGTCACGCTGGTTGCGGATGACGTTAAGGCCTCGATAGGCATCGATGACCATGAGGTCATCGACGATTCCGTCCGCATGTATCTCCGTGAAATAGGCCAGGTTCCGCTGCTGAATGCCGCCGAGGAGAGAGTCCTTTCCAGCATGATAGAGCGTGGCCGGCACCTCGAGAAGCTTGAAGATGCGCACCTCAGGAAGTACCAGGCCTCTCTTTCAGCAGTTGAACTGACGGTGGACCTCATCGGGCGAATTGTGAGGTCCTACGCAGTGCTGGATGTGGTCAGGCGGCAACTGGCAATGGAAGAGGGGCTCAGCGTGGGACACCTTGTGAGCAGGCACGAACTGAGAGCCGCTATCGACAACGACATCAAACCTCACTTCATTACAGCGGTCGCCGAGGAAACCGGACGGGCATCCACCGCAGCGGATGAGGCAATCGTTGCCCTTTCAGTAAACACCAGCATCCTGCCATTGCGGGCAGCAGAGTTCCTGCGCACGGAACCTCTCGATCAACTACGTGAATTGATAGCAAACGAGAAGCTGCTGTCGTTAATGGAGCCCTATGAGGCTGAGTTCAGCCACCACTATGAAGAAATCAAACGGGCAGCTCAGCAGGCCGAAAGGCATCTGACGCAGGCGAATCTCCGTCTTGTGGTGAGTATCGCCAAGAAGTACATCGGCCATGGAATGACGCTCCTTGACCTTATACAAGAGGGCAACATAGGTTTGATGCGGGCGGTGGAGAAGTTCCGCCATCGGAAGGGCTACAAATTCAGTACGTATGCCACATGGTGGATACGACAGGGTATCACTCGCGCCATTGCGGATCAGGCGCGCACCATACGCATTCCGGTCCATATGGTAGAAACCATGAACCGCTTACTGCGCACTACACGGCAGTTGAGTCAGGAATTGAAACGCGAACCCAGTTATGAGGAGATTGGACTCCGTCTGAGCATGAACTCAGACCGTGTTGAGGAGGTAATGGACCTGTTTCACCATGAGCCCATATCCCTCGAGACTCCTATCGGCGAGGACGGAGACACACGGCTGGGAGACTTCGTAGAAGATCACACCAGTCCTGCGCCTGCGGAAGTTGCGACTCAGGAACTGCTGAAGGAACAACTCGACAGGGTTCTTGACGAACTCACCCCGAGGGAGAAGAGAGTGCTGCAACTCCGCTTCGGTCTCAAGGACGGACATGCGCGTACTCTCGAGGAAGTCGGACAGGAATTCAATGTAACCCGTGAGCGCATTCGCCAGATAGAGGCCAAGGCACTCCGTAAGCTGCGGCACCCGAGCAGAAGCCGCAGACTAAAGGACTACCTGGACTAGAAGCGACGATGAATGACTACTCCTCCGCTGAAGAACGTCTGTCACGCCTGTGGGCTCCCTGGCGGGTAGAGTACATACGCCACTCCAGGAAGAAGGAGTGTGTGTTATGTACCGCCCCTGCTGAAGGTGATGATGAGTCAACCCTGATAGTACACCGTGGGAAATGGAACTTCATCCTGATGAACGCCTTCCCCTACAGTCCCGGACACCTCATGATAGCGCCCTTTCGACACACTGCGGACCTGGACGGCATAACGAGAGAGGAGAGTAACGAGCACTACGAACTAGTCAAGTTGGGAGTGTCTCTCCTGAGGATGGCCACTCATCCAGACGGATTCAACGTCGGACTCAATCTCGGTCGTGTCGCGGGAGCTGGACTCGATCAACACCTTCATACTCATATCGTGCCCCGATGGCTTGGCGACACCAACTTCATGCCCGTACTTTCAAACACACGAGTGATGTCAGAGGCCCTTCACTCGATGTATGGGCGCTTGAGGGAAGTGCTGCCGCATGGAATCAAAGAAGCCCGGGCAGATTAGCGCGTCCAGATTCCAGACTTCCGGTATTCTCTCAGGCTGCAGTGAGTCCTGTGACTCCGGCCTCAGTTCGAACCCTTTCCAGTTGATCAGCCGGAACGACCCCGATCAGGATATCCCCTGCCTGAAGACTAGTTGAATCGCTGACCATCTGTGGTTTGCTTCCAGCCCTGACGAGACATGCAGACTCCGCGAGGAATGCCACAGATGTGTCACCAAGAAGCCTGTCGCTCAGTGGAGATTCTTCAGTCACTCTGATCTGGACCACTTCGATGCCCTCTTCATCAAGATTGAGGAGGCGCACCAAGGGAAACACCGGTATCTGCGCCTTCAGATTCTCCAACACGAGCGCTGCCACATCAACAGTATCCTCGATGCCGAGTTTACGGAAAATGTTGCGGTTCCGGGGATTATTCACCTTCGCTACCACCCTGGGTACCCGGTACTTCAGCTTGGCCAACTGGCATGCAGCCAGATTGTTCTCATCGAGATCGGTGGCGGCAACGAACACATCCGCCCGGGATACGCCCGCTTCATCAAGACACTTGATGCGGCATCCCTCACCACCCATCGAGATGTCCCCAAGCTCCTCCTCCAACCGTTCCCTCTGTCTGCTGTCCGGTTCTATTACGAGCACTTCGTGGCCAGCTTCAACAAACTCCTTGGACAGATAGAATCCTACCTCGCCTCCTCCAACGATTATGATATACACAGTTACTCCTCCAGACGTCCCTTCACCAGCCTGGCAAACACCATTATAGGACTTATCGCCTCCAACCCTAGAGTCTTATAGAACTCCTCGCGCGGGGGATCGTAAATGCGACAAATCACCTTGCGCACTCCGAAGATATGCTTTGCTATCTGTGCAGCCATTGCATTGCGGTCATCATCACGGGTCAGCGCGATGAAGGCATCTGCAGACGAGAGTCCTGCCTTGCGAAGCACCTCTTCATCGGTTGCATCCCCTATCACACTCTTCCCTTTAAACGACTGCGGCAGTCTGTCAAATCCGGAAACATCCGAGTCGATAACAGTAACGGTCTGACCCTCCTGATCCAGCAAAGTAGCCAGTTCGGATGCCACACGCCCACTGCCCATAATGACTACATTCATACAGTTTCCTGGGAGGAAGCAGCGGCCCGGTAAACGACAACATGGCACGGCGCTTCCTTGAGCACATAGGAGGTGGTGTTGCCGATATCGAACATGCCTAGTCGACGCCGATATCCTACGCCCATGACAATGAGCTCAGCCCGCCCCTCGAGCGCCTCACCAACGATGGCTGGACCGGCCTCGCGAGCCTGCAACAGTCCGGTATCTATGACGTAGCCCTGTTCCCGACCCACCTCCTGAGCGCGGCACAGTATCTCCTCGGCCCTGGCCGACTGATCGTCAAGCGAGGCGTCGAGTGGCAGACTTCTTTCCACTTCGATGACGTACACTGCGTAGATAGACGCACTGCTGTCTTCAGCGAGGTCGCACGCCATACGGATTACTTCGGCATCAACATGGTTTCCGCTTATTGGTACAAGTATCTTTCCAACATCCATACGGCGAAGCATGGTAAAGGCTTATGCAGGATTAGTCAATACGCACGAAGAGCCGCGTGTCTAGCGCCAACGCCAGAAGGAAGTGCTCAGAAGGGCGAGGACCGTTACAAACTCCAGACGTCCTACAAGCATGAGTATGGAAAGCACGAACTTCCCGGCGTCCGGGATGAACGCGTAATTGACGGACGGCCCGACACCGGCAAGGCCCGGTCCGACGTTACCAATCGTAGCTACAACGGATGCAAACGCAGTCACAGCATCGAGTCCAAGTGCACTCATGAACAGAAATCCACCGACAATAGACAGGATGAACAGCCCTCCCATGCCAGCAATCGAAGCTACCACCGATTCGGAGATGGTCTCTCCGCCAACCTTGAGTGGCATCACCGAGCGCGGACTGAAAGCGTTTACTACCTGCCGGAACGAGTAGCGGACGACAATCAGCAATCGTACGACTTTGAATCCACCACCCGTCGAGCCAGCGCAAGCACCGACGAGCATGAGACACAATAGGATAGCCCTCGAAAGATTCGGCCAGAGATCGTAATCTGCTGTGGTAAATCCGGTAGTAGTCTGTATCGATGCCACTTGGAACGTCGCATGCTGCAGAGCATCCGTCAGGGGCATCCCCAACCTGGCGACCAGATCAATGGTTACGACTGTAGCTGCAAGGACGAACATACCGATATACAAACGAAACTCCGGATTGCCTAGCACAGTGCTCAGCCGCCTGCGCCGCAACACGAAGAAATAAAGCGCGAAGTTAACGCCTGCCGCCAGCATGAAAATGGTAACCACCGTGGTGACAAATGGCATATCCGCATACGCGCCAACACTCTCAATGGTATGCAGAAAACCTCCGGTGGGCATCGTACCGAACGTGATATTGAGTGCCTCGTATATCGGGAGTCTCGCCACTACGCTAAGAAGTGCGAACAACCCCAACGACAAGGCGATATACAGTGTCCACAGTGCACGAGCCGTGTCCACCACTCGAGCCCTGAGCCGCTCTGCCTGAGGGCCCGGCATTTCAGCCTCAAACAGCCTCGCTGCCCCGATTCCAAGCATCGGGAACAGGGCGACGAAGAAAGTGATGATGCCCATGCCACCGATCCACTGGGTGAAGTTCCGCCACAGAAGGATGCTCTGAGGCTGGTCTCCAATGGACGTCAGGACCGTCGCACCGGTTGTGGTGAACCCGGACATCGTCTCGAAGAACGCGTCCACAAACGTCGGCAGCGTCCCCGACAGCATGTACGGCAATGAGCCGACCAGCGAGCCCACCAGCCACGTGAATGTCACCAGCGCTAAGCCCTCGCGACGTGAGAGACTGCGCTTCTCCTCGGGGATGAACCGGAACAGCGCAAGTCCTCCCAGCAACGCGAGCGCCATGGGTGCGATGAATGCAAGGTGGACGCCGTCACGCGCCACGGCAGCCGACCAGATGAGAGGCAATCCCAGCATCCCGCCCAGTATTGCCAGCGGTATGCCCAGATACTTGAGGACGATCCGAATGCTCACAGCGACTTGAAGAGGCGCTCAACGTTGGGTATCTCATCGATCAGTGCGGCTACAATCACGGTGTCGCCGGGCTCGACGGTCATCGTCCCGGTCGGCTCCAATACTGTCTCACCTCTGACAATGGCTCCTATGATCGCGCGCTTCGGCCATTCTAACTCGCCGATTGTACGCTTGCTTATGCGTGCGTTTGCGCCCACGATGAACTCAATCACCTGGGCATTCTCTTTGCCGAGCAGGGCGACCGACACTGCCCCCCCGTGCAGGATGTAGTGCGCGATGCGGCTGCCACAAAGAAGTAGCGGCGACATCGCAACATCGACACCGACCGCCTCTGCGAGTGGTATGTATTCGGGCTCATCGACAACGACGATGTTCCGGGATACCCCGACGTCTTTCGCCACCAGCCCTGCAAGGATGTTCAACGATTCATCTCCGGTCGCGGCGACAAATGCATCCGAGCGTTCAACCCCCTCGTCGACGAGGAGTTCACGGTCCGGTCTGCCGCCCTGAATGACAACCGTGCGCTTGAGCCTCGAGCTGATCTCATGTGCTCTTGTGGCGCTTTTTTCGATAACCTTGACCTGAATACCACGTTTCTCCAGTGCTTCCGCCACGTGGAAGCCAACCGTACCGCCACCAAAAATGACTACCGTGCGGGGAGAGCGCCGCGGCATCTCAAAAATAGCGCCAAGCTGGTCCATGTCCTTGCGGGCGGCTACCAGATACAATCGGTCCCCTTTCTGCACCACTGATTCTTCAGAAGGGACTCGAATATCATCACCTTTGCCCAGCATCACCACCGTACACGGTCTCGGAAACGGAATCTCAGGGATACGCTTGCCAACTACAACAGCACTCTCCGCCTTGAATTCACGCAGTTGTACCCTGCCGTCAGCGAACTCCTCCATAGGAGTCACGTAAAGCCCTGATAGAATCGACACGATCTCACGGGCTGCCTCGATCTCCGGATTCACGAAGAGATCTACCCCGAGGCTCCGTGGTCGCACAACCTTGCGAGTTGCATAGGGGGACCTCCCACCAACAAGCAAGTACCCGGAGTACTCGGGGTTTCGAACACGGGCAATTGTCTTCTTTGCTCCGAGTTCTTTGCCCATGAAGCAGGTGATCATATTGGTCTCGTCCACGCCGGTCACCGCCACCAGAAGATCCGCTCGTTGGACCTCTGCCTGCCACAAGATCCGCGGCAAGGCAGCATTGCCAACCACCGTGTTCACATCCATTTCGCGACGGATCTGGTCGATTGCTGCCTCATCCTGTTCGATAACAACGATCTCCTGCTTCTCTCTTGAGAGCAGGCTCGCTACGTAGTGACCCGCAGCACCGGCGCCGACAATCACGATATACATAGAGCCTTCAAGATATCAGATGTGGCCATTCCACGGACAGTCGATGTGGAACGGAGCCTGTGAGAAGAATGTGATCGATCCGTCATCGCGCGTGTTTGACTACCGCTCTCCGCGATATCGCACAACTCACGATGCACCCCCTATTCATCTTCAGACCGTCGAGCGATTGTAGGAGCTTCATTGTCTCGTGTCAACATTGCCTCAGTGCGGAGTCGGAGCAGCCAATCCTGTGCTTTCAACTCTCTCTGTACTACGAACCTGACAAATCGATGAGTGTGTTCCTCGACTTCCGCCGCCAGGCTGATGCTCAGCCTGACGCGACATGACGTCTCCAGCTGGTTGCTAAGACAGAACCTCAATACTTTCAGCGCATCCACACTCAGGGGCATTGCATCGCGACACGATGGCAAACAGTCGGGACAGATGACGCCACCCAATGCAGCACTCAGGGAGTTCACGACGGGACGCAACACGACGCCACAGTTCACACACTTGTGGAGTGACGGGCAGAAGCCCAAGTGCTGCAACAGACGTAATTCGAAAGACCGCAGAACCATGTCGCTGCATGCTCCGCAGTTGGTGACATTAAGCGTCTCAATCAGCAGATCATACAGTGTGCGATTGGAGGCACCTTCCACCGTCGATGCATCAATCAGTTCCGCCAGGTACAGGCCACAGGACATACACCACAAGTCGTCTTTGATTTTGCGATACGAATCAATGGTAGCCGCCTGCGTGATGAGATCCAGGCCGCGACGTCGTACACACTGAAAGCGGCCACGTGTCAGCACCTGGACTGAGGGGCCGAGACTGCTTCCGGGGCGACGTGCGCCACGTGCCACAAAACTGAGCTTTCCCTCGTTCTGAGTGAACAGTGTGACCACCCGGTCACGTTCACCGACGGCCGCATTCCGTATGACAAGGCCCTCAACCTGGTAGTCCCTGGAACCGGCCATGGTTCACCCTTAGAATCCCTGGCGTGACTCAAGTGCCTGGCCAAGTGTTATGTCATCAGCGTACTCGATGTCCGCTCCGAAAGGAAGCCCTCTCGCAAGCCTGGTAAGTCGTACTCCCAGTGGACTGACCAGTTGCCGCACATACATCGCCGTCGCTTCTCCCTCAACAGTGGGGTTTGTGGCCAGAATCACCTCGCTCACGCCGGTGCCTCTCACTCTTGGCACGAGTTCCTGAATGCGCAGGTCTTCCGGACTTATACCACGTGCAGGACTCAATGCGCCATGGAGCACATGGTAGAATCCGTTGAATCGGCCGGTGCGCTCAACTGGGGGGATGTCGGCAGGTCTTTCCACCACACAAAGCAGTGAAGAATCCCGCTGAGAGTCTGCACATATTTCACATGGATCCCTGTCAGCCACGTTAAAACACGTGGAACACAGCAGAAGACTCCCCTTGAGAGTGAGTAAGGCGTTTGCGAGTTCCTCGATATCCATATCAGAACTCTGCAACAGGTGATAGGCAAGTCTTTGGGCGCTCTTGGGCCCGATACCTGGCAGCTTGCTCAGCGCAAGAACGACTCGAGTGATTGGTTCAGCAGTAACTGACATGTGGACTACCACCACCTTTCAATGACCGCACAGATTACTTCTGGATTCTCGGACGCGCACCCATCCGGAGTGCCGCATCGACAAGACTCTCCTCTTGTATCCCGGAAGGGGACGAGGCTGGACGACCGCCGGTCGGTGTGTCCAGTACACACTTCACCTTATACGGACATCCATAGAACTGATGTAATCGCTCCTCGACTACACTGCGATACTTCGGGTCTTCTACCTTCCTCTTGTGGAATTCGTGGGAAAACCGAAGCACCAGTACACCATCCTCAAGAGAGACTGGTTCACACGCACTTCTCAAGAACGCGTCCAGGTTTCCCGTTGAACCCAGACCGCGAAGTGAGTCGACGTACTCCTTCCAACTGGCGCGTACCCGCCGAAGGTCCTCCGGCCCTTCAGGTATCGGTTCCTCCGATTGCGCCGTCTGCTCTCCATCTCCAGACATGGCCTCTGCATCTCCCGGCTCTCTCTCATCCACCCGCACTGACTCTTCCCGCTCGGTGTTGGACAGCTGGCCGCGTAAGACTTCGGCAGTAGAGGGGGATTCCTTCCTGGAAGATTCCGTGTCTGGCTCACTTGCCGCACGAGGGGCCTTCCGCGATCGGCCTGTAGAGGTGTCAATCGATACGGGTTCAGCGGGTTGCGAGACGCCCTCCTGCGTCATCACGCCACCGTCGACGATCTTCTGTTCGGATGAAGGCTCCGGGGATCTGACCATACTGTCAACCAGGGCCAGTTCAAGAGTTAGGAGTGGCTGCGACGCACTCCGTGCAGTGATCTCGGAGAATCGCTGAATGGCACGAACGATGTCGTCGAAGCCCGTATCCTTCCCAACCTGACGCAGTGTATCAACCCGGTCGGCTCCACCCTCGACGATATCCTCGCATCCGGATTTCACCAGCAGCATGTCACGAAGAGCGAATACCAACTGACCTCCAAAGTGTCGCATGTCGACACCGGCATCGCTGGCTCCATGCAAGACACGCAGCCCCCCGGCCATATCTCCAGAGAAGAGTGTATGTATAAGAGCAGCGATGTACGATTCATCCGCAATGCCGAGCACCGCACGCACTTCTTCAGCGGATAGGAACTTTCCATGACTCGCCACCAGTTGCTGCAGGAGATTCTCCGCATCACGCAAGCTACCACCTGCCGCCTGGGCTATCGCAGCGAAACTCTCATCCTCCGCTTCGATACCCTCGCGTCCACCCACAAGTTTCAGTTTAGCCGAAATCGCGGTCGGTGCCAGCCGTCGAAAATGGAAACATTGGCACCTCGAAATGATTGTGGCCAGTACCCTGTGAAATTCAGTTGTCGCAAGAATGAACACCACATGAGGCGGTGGCTCTTCGAGCGTCTTCAGCAGCGCATTCGATGCATAATCCGTCAACATATGTACTTCGTCGACGATATACACCTTGCGCTGGACCGTCGCAGCCGCGTAGTTGACACGCTCTCTAAGTGAGCGGATATCATCAACGCCTCGGTTGCTGGCCGCATCGATCTCGATGACGTCCAGGCACCGGCCCTCCGAAATGGAGATACAGGCTTCACACGCGTTACACGGCTCTCCGTCCAGCGGATTCTGGCAATTAACCGCCTTGGCAAGAATACGTCCGGTGCTTGTCTTTCCTGTACCCCTCGGTCCACAGAAGAGATACGCATGGCCGACGCGATTGCTTCTCACCGCATTACGAAGGGTGGTGGTAACCGTCTCCTGACCGACAACTTCGCCAAGGGTTTGTGGCCGCCACCTTCTGTAGAGAACTTCTAATGACATGACAGAAAGGTATTATACCAGTGACGAGGGAAACCGTACGATCTCGTGCAGTCAGGGCTCAGTGGTGGTCGCATCGAGATGGGCGATAGTCGCATCGAATTCACGGGCCAGTTCAGTCATGAGCCGTTCAATTCGCGGTCTCAATTCCTCAGGAGCGACCTCGAGAACACTGGATAGCAAGTGCAGAGAATCCGAGCGGCTGGCATTGAGAGCCGCGATTGGGGAAGTTGTCAGTGGACTGTCCGGAGGCACCATTATCACGATCTCTCCATTCAACGAGTCGAACAGCGCGCTGCTCGACATCTGCACGATGAGGCGTACGACATCGCCCGACAGCAACGCTGCGGTCTCAGCATCACCCCTGGCCGCCATACTGGTCATCTCAGAAAGCCTCCGCTCGGCATACTCAAGCTGGAGCTGGGCGCGCTCATACTCAGACGTAGTCACTGCCAGTCTCATCTCTTCAGTCGCTGTCTTCACGGGATAAAAGAATCCACTGGGGAGCGCATTGAATGACGCCGCCAATACTCCGAGGCCTGCGAGACAGAACACCATAGCGGTGACCATAGCGGTGACCCATCGACGTTGCCACCAAAGGAACAGGGAACCGGGACGGGACTCCTTACGGGCGAGTCTTGCGAAATAGAGGTTCCGCATCCTGATACGTGCAGCCACCTTGAACCGGGAAGACGGCTCAACACATCCCAACTGATGTGTCACCAGTTGGGTCGTCTGCAGCAATGGCATCAGCACACCGGCGAGATCGGGATCCTCATCTACGCACAACACAGCATCTTCTCCGGCCATAAGCCGATCGACATACTGATCCAGCAAGTCCTCAAGTCTCTCCGTCATAATGGCAACTCCATCAGCTTCCTCAGCGCCACTATCCCGTTATACTGCAACGCCTTCACAGTACCAGTACTCTTGCCAAGAGCTCCGGCCACCTCAGTGGTAGTCAATCCCGCACCGAAGCGAAGCCATATCACCTCACGCTGTGCCGGCGACAGTTTTCCAATGTTGTGTCTCACTTTTTCAAGCTGCAGATTCTGCTCCGCCATATCCGCCGGGTCCGGATCGTCCAGAGAAAGAACGGCCTCATCAGAATCCACTCTTTCGACCCGTTTCTCCCTGCGGATGTGGTCAATCATCTTGTTATGTGCTATTCGAAACAGCCATGATGCAAAAGGTACATCCCTCCACTGAAACGAACCGATCACCTCCAGAACCTTGGCGAATACCTCCTGTGTCAGATCCTGCGATTCCGCCTCGTTGCCCAGTCGCACATACAGATACCGATAGACGCGGTCGAAGTTATCCTCATAGAGCTTCGAAAAAGCATCTACATCCCCTCGGCCGGCTCTTGCAACAAGTTCCTGTTCTTCAGACATCACAACGATGTCTATTATAAGGCAAACGTGACAGCATGTATGTCGGTTTATGCGGGAACGGGAAACATGTGGCGGTTTCCGGGCAGACGTATCTCATAGCATGGCTCTAACCACGACATCCCTGCGAAGTGGCGAGGTCTGGAACTGTCACCATGGTTGTGAGCCAGGGTAATAACCTTCCGTGGGTGAATCAACTGTACCGAATACATTACCGCGGCAGGAAGTCCCGCCGCGGTAATGAACAACTGAAACCGAGTGCCTAGAAACCTTTGCTGGCGATGACGCGAGCCAGATCAGCA
Source organism: Dehalococcoidia bacterium (assembly GCA_007129495.1). GTDB lineage: Bacteria > Chloroflexota > Dehalococcoidia > GIF9 > AB-539-J10 > SKVJ01. The sequence goes on from SKVJ01000016.1 coordinate 45,079, forward strand.
AGCCGGCAACTGTAGCCCCACTCATTGTCATACCAGGCCAGTACTTTCACCATAGTGTCATCCATTACCATGGTACTCAAGCTGTCAAATATGGCACTGTACGGTGAGCCTTTGAAGTCACTGCTCACAAGCGGTTCGGTACTGTACTGCAGAATCTCATTCTTCATGCTGCCCTTAGCTGCATCGGAGAAAGCCCTGTTAACCTCTTCAACGGTCACGTTCTTCTTGACATCCGCCACAAAGTCGATGATGGACACCGTAGGGGTGGGCACGCGTATTGCGATTCCGTGCAGTTTGCCCTGCAGTTCAGGGATCACGACGCCCACAACTTTGGCGGCTCCTGTCGTCGTGGGAATCATGTTGATGGCAGCAGCGCGGGCGCGTCGCAGGTCCTTGTGATACAGGTCCAGGACGCTCTGATCATTCGTGTACGAGTGAACTGTTGTCATCAGTCCTCGGGTGATTCCGAAGGCGTCATGAAGAACCTTGACCACGGGTGCCACACAATTCGTCGTGCACGAGCCATTGGAGATTACATCGTGCTTTGACGGATCGTACTTCTCTTCATTGACACCCAGCACAACAGTAACATCTTCATTCTTTCCAGGAGCCGAGATGATGACCTTCCTGGCCCCGGCGGTCAGGTGAGCTCGCGCCTTTTCTGCATCCGTAAACAGACCGGTGGATTCAATGACGATATCTACGCCAAGATCGCCCCAGGGTATCTGCGCCGGATCGCGCTCCGCCAGAACTCGTACGGTTGCACCATCCACCACTATATTGTCACCCTGCACATCAACAGTCCCGGGATAGGCTCCATAATTGCTGTCATGTTTGAACAGATGCGCGTTGGTCGCCGCGTCTGTGAGATCGTTGACTGCAACAACCTCCAGTGAGCCGCCGGACTTCTCCTTGATGGCCTTAAGAGCCAAACGGCCGATACGGCCAAATCCGTTGATTCCAACTTTGGTTCCCATTCCTGTACCTCCCACTTATCTACTTGGCAAGATAGATAGTCTTGCCATCCTGCTCCAGCGCACCGATTTCACCCGTGCTGTTGAGGCGTCTCAGCCACGCAATAATTTCACACACCCCTATCCTGCGCTCGCGGGGCCCCAAGTCCGCATATGCTACCTCACTTCCATCGATCGTCCAAGGCAACCCGCAGGAAACCTGGTATGCATCCTTCAGCCCATCATCCAGCACCTTCAGTATCTGGCGTTGCCTCACATCGAGCACACGCAGGATCTCCGTGAGTCGAATGCCCAGCCCGTTGAACACTGGACCATGCCCGGGAAAGACAAAACTGACCGACTTCTCATTGATGCGTTCCAGAGAACTGATGTAGTCCCCGGCAGGGTCATAGCCCGACTCGGGAGCGACGCCGATGTGAGGAATCGCATCGAACAGAACCGTATCACCGGTGAAGAGACGGCGCTTGCGCGAATCGTAAAGGCACATATGACCGGGAGTGTGACCCGGAGTGTGAAGTACATCAAGCTGGAAAGTCCCGTTCGACACCACGTCCCCTTCGTCAACTACCACATCAGGCTCGACTGTTGTGACATACTGCGCTCCCCAACCCGAGGCCTCGCGCATCTCGGCCGCCTCACTTGACGGTACGCCATGCGACAACAGCATTGCCTCCAGTGCAGTTGCCACATCTCGAAGATCAGCATAGCGGGAATGCATGAGGTCGGCATCAGCACGATGCATCACTACTCTGGCACCGCAAAGCTCGCGCAGCTTGGCAGCCATTCCGAAGTGGTCAGGATGTGCATGCGTCAATACAATCCAGTTGATGTCCTCAAAGGACATGCGCTCGATTCTCAGCTCTTCACGGAAAGCCCAGATTGCCTCCGAGGTGTCCCATCCACAATCAACGAGAATGCAGCCGCGGCTTCCCTCGATCACGTACGCATTCGTAAGCCGATCGATTCCCTCAGGAAACGGAATGCGGAGCTGATGTACCCCCGTCACAATCTCCACGAATCACTACCTCACACTATAGAACGCGTTCCTGCCAGCGTACCGTGCTGACGTACCCAGGTCCTCCTCGATGCGTAGCAGCTGATTGTACTTGGCGACACGCTCCCCTCTGCAGGGTGCGCCGGTCTTGATAAATCCGGCATTCGTTGCAACCGCAAGGTCAGCAATAAGCGTGTCCTCGGTCTCCCCGGACCTGTGGCTCACAACCGCCGTCCAACCCTCTTTCTGCGCCCGTTCCACAACAGCCATGGTCTCCGTTAGAGTGCCAATCTGGTTTACCTTAATGAGAATGGAATTCGATGCTTTCAATTCGATGCCCTTCTCCAATCGCTCCAGGTTCGTCACGTAGAGATCATCCCCTACGATCTGCACCCGTCGCCCCACGCGGGCAGTCAGCATACGCCAGCTATCCCACTCCTCCTCAGCCAATCCGTCTTCTATGCTCAGGATAGGATAATCGGTAATCCATTTCGTATATAGCTCCACCATTCCGGTGGCACTCAGAGTCTGACCATCGCGCTCAAGTTGATACTTGCCCTCTTCATAGAAGCTTGACGCCGCGGGGTCAAGTGCCAGCACGAAATCAACGCCAGGCTCAAAGCCCGCGCTGCCGATAGCCTCGAGAATGAGTTCCAGCGCCTCTCGATTGGAGGATACCCGTGGAGCGAATCCGCCCTCATCGCCAACAGTAGTGCTCAACCCTTTCGAGTGCAGCACACCCTTGAGCGTCTGGTAAACTTCACAACTCATGCGCAGGCCTTGAGCAAACGTCGCCGCGCCAACTGGCACAATCATGTACTCCTGGAAATCCGTCGAGCCGATCGCATGTTTGCCGCCATTGAAGACATTAAGCATCGGTACCGGTAACAGTGTCGCGTGGCTCCCGCCAAGATAGCGATAGAGAGGCACTTCGAGGACTGCAGCTGCCGCCTTCGCGGTGGCCATCGAGACACTCAGCAGCGCATTGGCACCGAGTTCAGATTTGTTCCGGGTTCCATCCGTCTTGAGCAGAACCTCATCGATCGCTGACTGCTGAAGGACCGACATTCCGCGAATCTCAGGGGCTATTCGCTCGGTGGTGTTGCGTACAGCCTGCAGCACTCCCTTGCCGCCGAAGCGTGATCGATCCCCGTCTCTTAATTCAACGGCTTCATAGATACCAGTACTTGCACCCGACGGGACTGCCGCCGTGCCATGCCGACCACTCTCCGTCCATACATCCACTTCTACTGTTGGGTTGCCACGCGAGTCTATGATCTCCCGTCCCTTCACATGGACTATGCGAGACCCTCTCTCAGTTGAATTCACAGTACCTCACTCCTTTCCAGTTGCGAGTCTCACCGCGAGCGTCACCGCCTCAAGCGGCGTACTCACTCCGCGAACCGGACTGGCAGCTGTTTCCCTCTCGGCAAGCTGCCACGTGTTTATTCCTATCACAGGAATGCCGGAATCGAGCGCAAACGCTATTTCGCTGAGCGTACCATAGGCCCCACCGATTGCGATAACAGCCTGGCTGGAGCGTACTACAGCGATGTTCCTTGCCTGGCCGATTCCGGTTGCGATCGGGATTAATACCCACGGATTGGCCGCACATGTGTCATTTCCAGGGAGAACACCAACCGTGATCCCTCCCCGTGAACTTGCCCCCTTGCAGGCAGATTCCATTACTCCTCCAAGTCCACCACAGACCAGCACTATGCTACGCTCCGCCAGCAAGGCCCCAACTTCCTCTGCTACTGCAGCCTCAGGCGGTGAACACGTCGACCTGCCTATGACAGCGACAGTAAGCATGGCAGCCCCTATACTACACTGTTGAATCGATTCATTGCAGCATCGATGCCGTCGACAACGATGCAATCCAGAACCTCGATCACTCTCACGATCACCACCTGTATCTCCGACTCTTCGTCAGCGGTGAACGGACTCAGTACGTAGTCGATCAGCGATTCTTCCGACAACAGCGGTTGTCCGGATTCCTCGGGTCTGCCAATCCCTACACGCACCCGTGGAAACCGATCGGTATTCAGCCCTGTAATAATTGACCGCACCCCGTTGTGTCCACCGGGACCACCAGCGGGTCGAATCCGCAGTCTGCCAAGAGGCAAATCGACATCGTCGTAAACCACCACCAGATCTTCGGGAGTTATGCGGAAAGAGTGCACAAGGCTACGCGCTGAACGGCCACTAAGATTCATAAACGTTCGTGGCTTCGCGAGTACGACTCTTCTATCCGGCAACTGGAATTCGGCCAATCGAGAGTGGCATGCGGTACGGCTGAAGCGGCTATGATGCTCCAAGGCATAACGGTCTATACAGCGGAACCCCACATTGTGCCGTGTGGAAGCATAGCCCGGCCCCGGATTGCCGAGCCCCATAATGACGACTGTGTCCATGACTGAACCCGCATTATAGAGGAGCACAATCCTCAAACCAACAGGCTGTGGGCAGCATCACCCTCCTTGACACTGTGAGGGCGTCAGGATAACATTGCCGCACCGCCGATGATTGATTGTGGTTCACACCCGCCCGTCACAAGGATTCTCATTGCTACACTCCGGTTCTACCAGTTGTAGTTGTCCAGATACTATGTAGTAGGGAGGTATTTGCATGTTCTATGAAACCAATGTCCCGGACCCCGGCAAGGACAAGGTAAACGCGCTGATTACGTTGAATCCGTCTGCATCCAGGCGCCTCATCGCCAAAGCGACTGTCGAACTACCCGAGGTCAAGGCCGCGATGAACAAAGGATGGATCATTATCGCCCGCGGCGTTACGGCCGCGTATGTCAGCGAAGAGTTATTCAACATCACGGTTGAGCCAAAGGCGAACCAGACGGTCGGATTGATAACCAAAGGCGTCACAAACTCCAACTCAGGACCTCCACCTTGTACGATGCACGTCGTCCACGATGGAAAGGCCGTCGAGAACGCAGACTCAAACGTGGAGATCCACAAATTTGGCCCGAACGATGTGTTTATAAAGGGTGCGAACGCAGTCGACCCTCAGGGCAATGCGGGAATCATGGCGTCGTCGCTGAAGGGAGGCACCTGGGGTATGTTTACCCCCATCACCACGGTGCGCAATTCTCACGTGATAATCACCGTGGGTCTCGAGAAGCTGGTCCCCTCGGTGCTGGATGCGTCGAGTCACAGCGGCGTGTACTACTACAAGTGGAGCCTGGGATTGCCCGCCAAGCTGGTCCCGGTGATGAACGGCAAGGTGGTCACCGAGATACAGGCGCTTGGCGTCCTCGCCGGCGTCAAGGCCTACCACATCTGCTCCGGTGGAGTGGGCGGGTCCGAGGGTGCGGTCACCCTGTCGATCGAGGGAGATGAAGCTCACGTGAAAAAAGCCTTTGACGTGGTGAACTCCATCAGAACTGAACCTCCGACATCATGTGGTGAATCCTATCTCGTGAGTTCGCCCGAGGATTACAACTACGACGCACAAGCGCAACTCGACACGCTTGGCGGGATATAGACATAGAAACACCATAGACGCACGTTTCGGGAAGGCCCGGCAATCACTCCGGGCCTTCCTCATGAAGGACATACAAACATCCAGGGGGCGGTTCATGGTGGCACACTGCCCGACCGGCAGGAGCCGGATGGCACTGTGTGGAGCATCGACCGACACAAGAAGGAGGAATCATGAGGCTCGTGCGCATAAACCACCAAGGCTCTCCCGTATGGGTGATTGTCGAGTCAGATGAGGTCTACGCGATCGAGGGAGACGTCTACACCAACTTCGAAAAAGGAGTGCGACTGTGCAGCCTTGGCGAGGCCAGGCTTCTGGCGCCGGCCGAACCCAGCATTATCGTGGCCTGCGGACTCAACTACATGGGCGAGATCAGACACCTCGGTGCGGCAGTCCCCGATGAGCCATCGCTCTTCTTCAAGCCTCCGACAACGGTCCTCGACCCCGGCGTCACAATCCCCTATCCACAACTTACTGACATGCTGTCCCACGAGGCTGAGCTCTGCTGCGTGATGAAGAAGACCACCCGCTTCGTCACTGAGACCGAGGCTCTGAGCCACGTGCTCGGCTACACGTGCGGAAATGATATCGGGATGATGGACGTTCTCAAGAAGGACAATAACATCATCACCCGTGCCAAGGGATTCGACATGTCATCTGCCCTTGGCCCCTGGCTCGAGACAGAACTCGATCCCACAGACCTCGACATAAAGGGCATCATCAATGGTGAAGTCATTCAGGACAGCAACACCAGCGAAATGCTGTTCAGCGCTGCCAGGATCATCAGCTACATCTCAGAGTTCATGACACTGAGGGCTGGCGATGTCGTCTTCACGGGGACTCCTGAGAACGGACACTACGTCGTCAATGTCGGCGACGTCATGGAAGTCGAGATTGAGAACATCGGCAGACTCACTACACCGGTCGGCCCCAGGGTCCAGCGCCATACGTAACAGTCACGCCCCTCACACGTGAGAAGAGGGCCGGGGCAGACTGCCCCCGGCCCTCTTCTCACCACCTGCCCGTCAAACGGGTAAGTATCGTACTACCAACAGCCTTTCGCTTTCTTCCACGGATGCGCCCTGAGCACTTCTTCATTTATCTCGGTCCCCCAACCGGGGCCGGCGGGAATCTTCATTCGGCCACCGGAAATCTCAGGCGCCTTCGTCACAAGTTCAGTCTTCAAGGGCAATTCGTCCACATCAGTCTCCATGATATGAACGTTCGGAAGAACCGCACACAGACTCGCGCTGACGAACGTTGCCAGATGGCTATAGTAATTGTGCGGCGCCATATTGAACTCGAACACCTGGGCCAACTCGCCAATCTTCTTCGCCTGGCTGAAGCCCACCCATGGGACATCCACCATGAATACATCGGCACTCCGATTCTGGAAGTACGGCAGGAACTCACGCATATAGATCAGGTTTTCGCCCGTGCATATAGGCGTCCTGCTGGAGGCGCGGATATCGCGCAACGCCTCGGGACTGTACATGTCTATTTCGAGCCACATCAGCTTGTACGGCTCCAGCATCCGCGCGATGCGGATACAGCTCTCGGGCTTGAAGTTGAAGTTGAGATCAAGACAGATATCCACTGTGGGACCCACCGCATCACGAAATGTACCTATGAGCGTCTCGATGTGTGAGAGCATCGCGTTATCCGCTACCTGATCGGTCGTCCCGGGTCCTCCGCCGAAGCCGTGGAAGTGCACACTGGGCGTGTCGCCAGGAAAGATGATGTTCGTCTTGAGTGCCGTATAACCGGTGGCGACCACTTCCTTCCCGAGCGCGTGAATGTCGGCCATACTCCTTATCGGCGGCTTGCCCATCTGGGGGTAGAGCGCACGTGTTGTACCGCAGTGGGACCAGTAGAGGCGCAGGTCCTCGCGCGTTGGACCACCAAAGAGCTCCACTACTGAGATGCCAAGGGCCTTTGCCTTGATATCGATGAGTGCAAGCTCAACTCCTGCGGCTGCCTGGGCCCTGGCGCCAAGCGGTCCCTGGATGTTAAGCCGCAACATGTCCGCGAAACGCATCTCGTAGGCCTTCGGATCGGTGCCGACAAGAATGTTCTTGATGTCCTCAACGGCGCCAACGACGGCGAATGGGGCTCGAGGTACGCTACACTCCCCCCAACCGATTATTCCCTCATCTGTGCTTACCTTGACGAATGTCCATGATTGCCAGCCTGCATCAAATACAAAGGATTCCACATCGGTGATCTTCACGTGTCGCCTCCTCGCGGATAAGTGGAGCAAGTGTAACAGATGACACATGACATGGGGACTCGGGCGAGCGAAGTCTGCCCATCAGGGACCTGAGGGCGTCTACAGTCTATGCGATGGCCGTACCGCTGCCCGGATCGACGTGGTATACACCGAGGGCAAGGCTGTTGGCCTCCGCGATCCACTTCTCATAATCATCACGGAAGGCATCGTTCGGCTCGAGCACCATCCCGACATCATGATGCAACTCCAGCGGCATGCCGAGCGCCTCCGCAGCCGACAGCGCAGCGCCGTCGGACGCCAGGTAATCGAAACTCTTGAGGATGGTCAGAGGCACGCCGACGCTACCCTGCACCACCCGCAGCATCTCGGAGAGGCGGACACCACCCCCTGCGACTACAACACCGTTGGAGCATGAGCGTGCGTGCGCCATTGCATTGATCAGGCGGCTGAGGGTGAAGGCAACACCCTTTACGATGGCCGCCGAGAGCGTGGCCATCTCGGTTCGCACATCGATGCCGGTGAATGATCCCCGGAGATCGGCGCTCCAAAACGGGCTTCTCTCTCCATGCAGCCACGGATAGAAGCGCTCGCCTCCCTGGCTCACCTTCACCTCATCGATACCCCAGTTGGCTTTGCGTGCCCACTCAAGCACCGAACCTCCATTCGAGGAAATGCCACCATTCACGTAGCGCGACTCGTCAACCACAAAGGTCCAGGTGCGCTCCGGGGAATCGTGACGGATGACAGCCGACAGTTCACGAGCAGCCATCGTGCTGCCGATGTTGGCGGCAACCTCGCTGACCGCCTTGCACGCGTAGCTTGCCGAGGCTCCATCGCCAAGGCCCGGCACGACGACAACTGACTCCCCCTCGATTTTCACCTCACCGAAAGCGGTATTATGTCGCAACAGTCGCGGCATCTCCTCGCGATGGTAGCCTAACTTGTCGAGCAAAGGCTCATTCCAGTCGCGTCTTCTAATATCCAGAAGCCCTGAAGCTGAGGCGGTCGAATAGTCCGTAGCTCTCTCCCCTGTCAGCCACTCAATGAGGTACTCTTTCATTCCGTGGGGCTTGAAGGTCACGTTCTGCAGCAGATGCGCCGTCATCAGTTTGTAAACAGGAAAAAGGATGTCGATATGGCATCCTGATACATCCAGGTAGTCCCTCAACTCTCGCTCGACGTCCGGATTCCGTTCCCAGATGCTGTTCCACTGGTACACGAGATCGTCACCCGGGGTGGGGGAGATTGCCGAGTACCAGGCTGTCGTCAACGCCACCGACCGCACCATGAACTCCTGCGCGAGATCGCCAAGCAGATGTTCGAGGGCCTCGGTGTACATACGCATGGACACGACGCCAACTGCGCTATCCTGCCGCGCGTATTCTACGCGGCGCCTGGCGACGACATCGCCGGTCGACAGATCGATCACCGTGTACTTGGTCGCACTTGTGCCAACATCCAGACCGACACTCACTTCCTTTCTCATGAGACTCCTCCCTGCAGCGAACGGGCCCTTATACTTCAAGTACATTGTGCGTGCCAGTTGTAAATTCCAACCCCAGTGTCTCGAACGCCGTCTGGATGTCTTTCCGTATCTCGGTGTATTTCGGATCAGAGAAAGGAGGCAGCAGCATCGGCTTCCGTGGGTAGCCCGCATCAAAGCCACGCGCATAGAGCGCCATGTGTGAGGCGATGGTGCTGTCCGTGAAGTGCAGCTTCGCGCTCACATCCATCATGACGAGGTAGGCCTTCTTCGCCATGTCTTCGTCTCCGGCAAACGTCCATTTCAGCATGGCCGTCATGATCTCCGGTGCCCAGTTATTCATCCCCGCGATCGTCGCACGGACGCCCATATAGTACAGCGGCAGCCAGCCCGTCGAAGTACCGATGATAACCTGGAAGCTCTTGCTGTTCACCTGCGCATCATAGGCAACCCTTGAGATGAAGCCGATGTTCAGCGGACTGTCCTTTAGCCCTGCCAGGCCAAGTTTCTGGAGTCGCTGCACTGTCTTGAAGCTGAACGTGAATCTGCTGGTCTCCGGATTGTTATAGGCATACACGGGAATGTCGACTGCTTGGATGATCTGCTTGTAGTATTCAACAACGATATCTTCTGAGTGCTTGTAGTAGAACGGAGGGACCGCTCCAACGGCGACCACCCCTATCTTCTCGGCCTCCTTGGCCAACCGAACGGTGGATTCGGTATCAATGCAGCCGACATGCGGCAGCAGGAATCTGCCCGAGAACTCGTCGGCCACCTCTCTGGCAAGGCGGAAGATCTCGATACGCTCGTCGATAGACATCAGCGGGCCAGCTCCATAGGAGCCAGTCAGAAACAGTCCATCCACGCCGTGCTGGAACATCCAGCGCATGTGCCACTGTGTCTTCTCGCGATCCAGGCTGCCGTCCTGAGCAAATATCGTTATGTTGGGTACGATCGATCCTTGAATCATTGGTTCACTCCTTTGCGTATCTGATACTGTCGCCCATTGACCGGAGTATATCCACACGTCAGTACTATCGCGGTTAGCGGTGAGTCGACTTTCTGTGAGATTCCACAGACGGACGTCTAGCCAAATTGCCAGAAATCGGGTGAGACTCTGGATGCCACCTCCGGATTCAGTATGTTCCCCGGTGTCTCGCCATTATAGACGGCAAGGATGCTGTCAACCACCTGGTCGCCAAGCAGCTTCATCGACTCCTGAGTATACCAGCCGATGTGAGAGGTGCAGAGCACGTTTGAAAGTGTGAGTAGAGGTGAACCCACTGGCGGTTCATTCTCAAATACGTCCGTCGCATAGCCGGCGATGCCCTTGTCTCTGAGAACCTCGTACATTGCATCTTCGTCGACGATTCTCCCACGCGAAGTGTTGACAACCACGGCAGTAGTCTTCATCTGCTGCAGCGCAGTGCGCCCGATCAGTCCAATGGTCTCTTCGGAGAGAGGCACGTTGAGACTGATGAAGTCGGACTTCTGCAGCAGCGTTTCCAGATCGACGACCTCGATGTCATCCCGCTGCGCTCTCACTTGTGTGCCAACGTACGGGTCGAAGCCCATCAGGCTCATACCAAAGCCTTTGGCGCGGTCCGCCACTGCAAGGCCGATCTGTCCCAGTCCGATTATCCCCAGCGTCTTGCCATGCACTCCTATGCCCAGGAACTGACTCCACTTGCCCGAAATCACGTTCTGATGGGCCTCAACGATCCTTCGCGTGAAGGACATCAGTAAAGTAACTGCCAGATCCGCCACAGCCAGCGGATTGACCTGTGGAGTGTTCATAACGAGGATGTTCCTTCTCGTAGCGGCTGGTATGTCGATGTTGTCCACACCGATTCCATGTTTGATGATGAGTCGCATTTGTACACTCTTCGACAGCACGGCATCATCGATGCGGTAACCTGACACCACCCATGTCTCTATGCCGGGTAATATGCCCTCAAGTTGTCGTGTATCCATGGCAGGCGACTCCCGCGACTCAATGACTGTGAAGCCCTCTTCCTGAAGGCGCGCGATGTGCGCTGGGTCAACCTTACCAAACGAACGGGCGGTGATGAGTAGTTTCTTCGATGCCATGGTTGCAACTCCCTGCTTCAATCATCCTATGCCAGAGATCATCCTGCACGGAAGCAGTCCACCTACAACTCTCAATCTATGTATTCAGAGTTGTCCGAATCTGGTGTAGCACGCAGACCGCCTTGAGGCGGACAGAAATCACAACTGTGGCCGAGGAGCGGCAAGCGCCGTCATTCACGCCTGAACCTCGAATGTAATATATTGAACGATTCGGAGGACAAAGGCAAGCAGGAGATTGAAGGCAACCCGGCTTGCCGTAACGACAGATTCACCCGTAGGTGTCGTGTGTCCGGCAAGCAGGGCAGCCTGGTAGTGTCGCACAGGGGGAAGAGGGAGCAGCCTTCATCCTACGGTGATGCCAGGCCATAGGCCGACACGATAACCGGCATTGACACAGAGGGACGGCTGTCTCAGGGTGTCGCGGCTCCACACCCACCACACCTATGCCGAAAGCCAAAGAATGACACTCGACACGCGTCCGCGCAAGAGACCCATATCAGGCCGTTAGAAGCTGAACGGACTGTGACTACCTAGTCTGTCCAGTTCGGAATCCTCGGCCTCATAGTCGAGTTGATCACCAAAAAACCGTCCTGCATAAGGGTCGACGACTACCTCCAGCGACTCTTCCGTCTCCACGTCCAGAAGCCAGCGGTCTGCAGCCGACGCGACTCGTTTAGGGGCTCTCTTCAATTCTGCCATCGTGTACCTCGCACAAATTTGTCCACAAGTACTCACAGTGTCTTGAGGGGTCAGAAATCTTCCGGCACACGTGGCGAACGCGACAACCTGGTGTGCTGCAAATGAAAACTGGAGAACCCCCTGACGCCCACTCCACAACCGCCCAAACGAGAAGGAATTATAGCGCTTGAAAGACTGCTGTCAAGAGGTCGCATTCACTCATCCAAAATGTTAGTGGGGCGGTAGGGTTCACTCATTTAGAAATGTTACTAAGGAGCCATGCGAAGTGACGAGAGGATGAACATCGATGAAAGACGGAAGTACCTGAAG
>SKVJ01000006.1 GCA_007129495.1 Dehalococcoidia bacterium
AATCAGTGTCAGCGTGAATTGGAGCCCTCTGATAGATTGACGAAGACATACACGCACTCGTAATAGCACGCAAATCTCACAGGGAGAAGTGGAGTGTCCAAACCGAACTCTTTTTTGACACGTAACCTCAGTTACGCTGCCTCGAGACTGAGTATCACACAGGACTGCAGTGGTGGGTGACTTTTTGAGTATCACGCCACTTCTCAGGATAAATACTTCTTACCCCATCACTCACAGCGAGACCGCTGAAGGCCGATTTGAAACGCGCGGACGAATCAACTATCGTGTCCCCGGAATTCAACATTTTTCGCAGGCAGGCAGAAAGGGGTACACTGCCAGTGGGGTCTGATTCACCCTGGGTAAGAGAGGGGGCACGTCATGAGTGAGCATCACAGTAACAACCAGCATGCACCATCGGAAGTCGCCTATTTCACTATGGAGGTGGGCATTGAGACCGGTATACCCACGTATAGCGGCGGCCTGGGCGTTTTGGCGGGAGACACCCTGCGTGCCGCCGCCGATCTTGGCGTGCCCATGGTGGCGGTCACGCTACTGCACCGTAAGGGCTACTTCCGCCAACACCTCGATGCCAGCGGCAGCCAGTCTGAGAGCCCTTCTGAGTGGTCGCCGGAACAGGTCCTGATTCCGGTGGAACCACGGGCATCTGTGATCGTTGAGGGACGAACAGTAGCACTACGAACCTGGCGTTACGACGTAAAGGGTGTTGGTGGGCATGTTGTACCCATCTTCTTTCTTGACACCGCTCTCCCGGAGAACAGCACCTGGGACCGGGAGCTTACCGACCATTTGTACGGCAGGGATAACCACTACCGCCTGTGTCAGGAAGTAGTCCTGGGCATGGGTGGTATAGCCATGCTGCGTGCGCTTGGCTATATGGAGATGCGGTCCTATCACATGAATGAAGGACACTCGGCCCTGCTGACTCTGGCACTCTTGGAGGAATACAGCCGGAAGGCTGGCCGTCCTGCTCCTACCGGGACTGAGACGGAAGCGGTTCGCTCCCATTGTGTCTTCACCACGCATACGCCGGTACCCGCCGGGCATGATAGGTTCTCACTGGATCTGGCACAACAGGTGCTGGGTGAGAAACTTGTTGACACTCTGATATCTGCTGAGTGTTGTGCGGACGGGACGCTCAATATGACGCATCTTGCGTTATCCCTCTCGCGCTATGTCAACGGGGTGGCCATGCGTCATGGACAGATCTCTCGTGACATGTACCCTACCTACCCCGTCAATTCCATCACCAACGGGGTGCATGCCGGAACGTGGGCGGCAGCGTCTTTCGAGCGGCTCTATGACAGCTACATCCCCGAGTGGCGCCGCGACTACAATTATCTGCGCTATGCGATAATGATACAAAGAGACGAGATTCGGCAGGCGCACGCTGAGGCGAAGCGGAATCTGTTGGTTGAGGTTCAGCGCAGGTCTGGTGTTCAATTGGATCAGTCCGTCATGACTCTTGGCTTCGCCCGCAGGGCCTCGACATATAAGCGAGCCGACCTGCTGCTCTCCAATGCGGACCGTCTCAGAAGAATCGTTCGTCAGGCGGGTCCCTTGCAGATCATCTACGGGGGCAAGGCGCATCCGCGTGATGAAGGCGGGAAAGACCTCATCCGTCGCGTTGTGCAAGCCGCCGCGGCGGTGAAAGACCAGATCCGCATCGTGTATCTCGAGGACTACGACATGGCCCTCGGACATCTCGTCTGCTCAGGTGTTGATCTGTGGGTCAATACGCCGCAGAAGCCCCAGGAAGCCTCAGGCACGAGTGGCATGAAGGCCGCACTCAATGGAGTGCCCAGCCTGAGTGTGCTGGACGGATGGTGGATTGAAGGACATCTTGAAGGAGTGACCGGCTGGTCGATTGGGGATGGTTGGCGGACGGCCAGTGATTCCGCGATCGAGGCAACGTCGCTCTACGATAAGCTGGAGTACGTGATACTGCCAATGTTCTATACGAGGCCGGACGCCTTCGCCGAGATCATGCGGTACGCCATCGCACTGAACGGCTCCTTCTTCAACGCACAGCGCATGGTGGCTCAATACGTTCAGAACGCGTACTTCCACGCACCAGATGAGGCCGACACCGTCTGAAGGCGGGAGCAGGGTTAAGGCGGGGCTCAACTGTCCTTAGGGGCGACGTCCCGTCAAGTGGTCTATGAGTGCTTCATCTCCATGGGTCTGTTCTGAATGAATGCCTGCTGATGGCGCAGTCACCATAGTTGGGAAGCGGTGAATTGAGGAGGCCACAGGAATTTGGTCAGGGGTCTGAAGTGGAGTTCTGATCGAGAATAGGCACGGAAAGGAGCGAGGTGTCATCGCTAATCCGCCAAGTGCGTGTCGTTTGTGGCACATAACTCCAGTTACGTGTCTTGCGCTGGCAGGCACTTCCAGCGTCGCTGAGGTGGCCCCAGGAATTTGGACAGGGGTGTTAAGTGGAGTTCTGCTCTAGAATAGGCAATGAAAGGAGCAGGACATGAAACGGAACCGCAGGACACACAGCCTGGCATTCAAGGCCAAGGTGGCGATGGAGGCACTGAAGGAAGAGGAGACGGTGGCGCAACTGGCCAGCCGATTTGACGTTCATCCGAATCTGGTGACAGCGTGGAAGAAGGCGCTGGTGGAAGGAGCTGCCGGGGTGTTTGATGAGGGGCAGAAGCAGAAGGCGAGCGACGAGGCGCTGGTGGCGCGGCTGTACCAGCAGATCGGGCAGTTGAAGGTTGAGAAGGATTTCTTGCAGAGCAGGTTGGTTCGCTGAGCCTGAAGCGGCGGCGTGCCGGGGTCGACCGTGGGTACCCGTCGCTCTCGTTGACACGGCAGTGTCGGCTGCTGGGCATCAGCCGGTCGGGGCTGTACTACAGGCCGAAGCCGACGTCAGAGGAGGACTTGGCGCTCATGAAACTGATCGACCGCCAGTACCTGGTGACGCCGTTCTACGGGTCGCGGAAGATGGCCGTGTGGCTTGGGAAACAGTGCAGGAGAGCAAGCAGGGAGCGGGTGCAGCGGTTGATGCGACTGATGGGGCTGAGGGCGATATATCGGCGACCGCGGACTACGACGCCGGCGAAAGGGCATCGGCGCTACCCGTACCTGCTCAAAGACTTGAGCATCACCGCACCGAATCAGGTGTGGGCGGCGGACATCACCTACATTCCAATGGAGCGAGGTTTCCTGTACCTGGTGGCCATATGGACTGGCACAGCCGGTACGTGCTGTCCTGGCGACCCTGCAACACGTTGGAGGCGGACTTCTGTGTGGACGCGCTGGAGGAGGCGCTTGGCACGGGGGGGGAGCCTGAGATCTTCAACAGCGACCAGGGCAGCCAGTTCACGGGCGATGCGTTCACACCGGGATGCTGGATCGTGAAGACATCAGGACCAGCATGGACGGGAAGGGGAGCTACAGCGACAACCTGTTCATCGAACGACTGTGGCGCACAGTGAAGTATGAGGAAGTGTATTTCAAGGTGTATCGTGACGGCAACGAGGCGAGGGCAGACGACGGTAGCGGCATGCTCGCGCGGTATCGTGCCAGAGAAAGCTCGAAACAGAGGCGAGGAAGAAGCTCGTCTCCGTGTTCAAGGGGTGGGGAGTGGGTCGTGAAGAAGTACCTGACCTTGGATAGTCCTGCAGTCTATACTGCGAGGGAGATGCGGCCCCAACGACAGCTGACAGAATCGCTGATCACTCAGCCCTGACTTTTTTCCTTGACGGCGATGGCGTTCTGGCTCAGGTTCCGTCGGTTGCCGTCACCTTCCCTGTTGCCAATATCCTAATAGTCCTCCAAAGTCATGCTGTAGATACTAGTTGTCGGCTCTTCCAACACCAATGACAGAACCATATCATTCAAAGTCATCCTCGGTTCGGAATTCTCCCACGCCTTCCAGTGTTCGCGAGAAAACCACGTTGCGATGACTAGTACGGTTATCGGGTCACCGCCCTTGAATAGGGTCTCACTCATAACGTAGCCAGGTTGGCGCAGTGCTCCCTCCCTGAGGTCCAGAAGGAGTCCCATCAGTCTGTGGTAGTCTTTCCCAGCGACCAAACGTTCCTGCAGAACTTTTATCATTGCCATTGCCATCACCTCGCTTCGAGAGTACTATCGTGCCAATTGTATCAGGCGTAAATGATGTTTGTCCTACAGCAGCAGGCTGAACCTCCGTCTGTTGTTGGTGAGTAATATCTGCTGTCCGCGGTCGCCCGGATTACGATATTCATAGAACGTTTTTACGAACATCACCGCCGGAAAGCTGACGCAAATTGGCCAATGCTACTAAGTGGACTAAGCGTTTTCCAACGATTATTAGCTTGCTAATGGCTTTGATATTATCTCTTATCAGGCTAGACCAGCGGCCAGTTTAGCTGCTCGTACTGTGTTTAGCATGAGCATGGTTATCGTCATTGGTCCTACCCCACCGGGTACGGGCGTAATTGCTTTCGCTTTTTCCTTGACTGCGTCGAAATCGACATCTCCGCACAAGATACTCTTGCCTGATTCCTTTCTAATGCCTATTCGGTGAACGCCGACATCGATCACCACTACGCCTTCCTTCACCATGTCCGCCGTAATCGCCTTGGGTTTTCCAGCGGCTACAATCAGTATATCTGCCCTCCTGGTATGAAGAGCTATATCGATAGTTCGCGTATGGCATATCGTTACTGTTGCATTAGCACCCTCTGTCTTCTGAATAAGCATATTGGCTATGGGCTTGCCCACGATGTTACTTCTACCCACAATCACCACCTCTGCCCCTTCAATCTCTATTCCGGATCTGATTAGAAGCTGCTGAATCCCGTGCGGGGTGCATGGCAGATAGTCTGGTTCGCCGATCATTAGTCTTCCCAGATTCACGGGATGAAAGCCATCAACATCCTTCTTAGGGTTAATGGCATAAAGAATCTTGGTTTCATTGATATGCTTGGGTAGGGGGAGTTGAACTAGAATTCCGTGAATCCTGGGGGCTTCGTTAAGCTTGTCAATTAGGATGAGCAGGTCTTCCTCACTGGTTTCAGCTGGCAGGTCATGCCTTTCCGAATAGATGCCCAAGGCTAGCGAAGTCTTCTGTTTCTGACCAACATAAACCTGGGATGCCGGGTCCTCTCCGACGAGGACAGTAGCTAATCCCGGTGTTATATTGTACTTGTCCTTAAGTTCGACAATTTCCTGTTCTAATTCCTGACGAATCTGTGCAGCAACCTCAGTGCCGCTGATAATCTGCGCTGTCATTGTCCCTCCGTTTCATATAGATTCCCTCAAGTGGGAAGATCTGGCCATGAAGCGTTAATTGCCCTCACAAATTCGAGGTATTGGGTAGCTGAAGCCACGATTCCGACCAAAGCTGGCACTCACACAGTTCCTCATGTAGAGGATTGGACCAAGCACTCAGCGAGTTCGATGGCTCGCTCAGGGAGACGTTTCCGCGGAGCTTTTTGTGGCGGGAGAAGAAGAACCTGCTGTCCTCCGTCCTCGGCGTCGGCCCTCGACTGGCTCTCATACTCTTGGCCGACCTGCGGGAGTTGCGTAGACTGGATCGCAAAAAGATCTCCGTACTGGTGCACAATGTGCTGAATATCCTCTATGCAATCCTGAAACATTGTTCCTCTTAGTGCCCTCGCGTCCTTCACACCAGGAAGCCATCCTCTTGACTCCCAGGACAGTTGCCTTCCCAAGACCGTTTCTACAAGCCTGTGGCTTCTACACTGACGTAGCCAGCAAGGTCTGATATATGTCTTTGACTGCCGCTACAACCTTCTGGCTCGCATTCAGAACCGAGAGATTGGCGAGGTCGGCATCCACTATCGCTTGGTCAAAAGGGACAAAGCCGAGAAACTGGGACCCGGGGAGGTTAGCCAGAAGGAATCGGTTGTCGGACTGGGTTCTTACCTTGTTCGCAACTATGGCCACACTTGGTAAACCAAGATCTTCAGCCAGCTTGCTGATACTACAGGCAGTTTCTACACTATGTCTACCTGGTTCGACAACCACGATCAGGTTATCGACCGACTTAGCCGTTCCTCGTCCCAAGTGCTCTATTCCCGCCTCCATATCCATAATGACCACTTCGTTCCTGGCCAGAAGTAAATGAGCTACCAAAGCTTCCACTAGAGCATTCTCTGGACAATAACAACCGGTGCTGCCACCCTTCACTCCTCCCATTCTTATCAACCTGACTCCATCCATCTTCACGGCATACTTCTCGGGTATATCATCAACCTTGGGGTTTAACTTGAAATATGGAGCATACTGACCAGGACGCGCACCAGTCCTTTCTTCGATGAGGTTGGCCATCTGAGATATGGGGATTATTCGTTCTGGATACGGGAACCCGAGGGTGGCTGCAAGGTTAGCGTCGGGGTCGGCGTCAATAGCAGTGACAGAATAGTTAGATTCAACGAATCTCTTACATAGCAAGGCCGCTAGCAAAGTCTTGCCGACTCCCCCCTTGCCGGTGATAGCTAATTTCATTGGTTGACTCCCATTATCCTCGGGGAAGCGCCTAGTTTGGTGTGGATATTCTACACCTACCAGCGTAACACACCGGGATTTCCCATATCCACTGTTGATAATATTGCTCCACACCCTTACGTGTGATGGAACTGGGATGAGTTGAAAGCGCCTGACTCCCTCTGTTGCTTTGGGAAAGGGTCAACTCAAAGAGAGGAGGGACAACAGGTGCCTGATGATTCTATCACCGTCGATTCAGGTCTGGCCGAGTTAAGAGTGGGAGCGAGAAAGAGACTGACTGCGCGGTCAGAGTGCAGGCTGAGCATCGAGGGAGAATAACGACGTGCCTTGATTAGGGCGAGGGGACGGAGAGTGAACGGGAGGCGGCTCGAGCGATCAGAGTACAGCCTCTAGACTCCAGCCCACAGGACCGACCGTCTTGACCTGCATTCTCTCCGGAGGTTGCTCCGGGACATAACACAGTTCAATTTGGGTCCTCTGTCGGATCGGGATCAAGGCTCCTCTGTACACCCCTGTTCGGAACGAGGACTTGGTCAAGCTCCTCTTCCATGGGTTTCTGAGAGATTGCCTGTCCTCTACAAGCACAGTCTGGAGCCACAGTGACTATAGAGTCCTTTCAGGCGATCGACTTTCTCGGACGTGGTCTATGGCCGGGGCAAAAGTCCACTGCGATCCACTATCTCGGGTACGGCATCCTCCCATTCTATGGCCATCAGGTGGATACCGGCTACACCTTGGATTTCCTGCACTCTGTTAATGATATCGACACAGAGCTTAATACCTTCTGGGGCCACCTGTTCCCTGGGTACACCTCTAAGGCGTTCGACGATCTCATCTGGCACGTCCATACCCGGCACCTTGGTCTTCATGTAGCGGGCGGCTCCCGCAGAGCGGATGGGGGCAACGCCGGCAAGAATCTTCGTCTGTTGGTCGAGACCTCTATCGCGGACGCGCTTCATCCATTCAGCAAATTTGTCCACGTTGTAAACGATCTGAGTCTGGATGAAATCCGCGCCGGCGGTAATCTTCTTGGCCAGGCGGGGCACTCTGAACTCGAAGGGATCGGCGAACGGGTTGGCCGCCGCTCCGATGAACAGGCAGGGAGGCACCTCGAGTTCGTTCCCTGAATACACCTTTCTGTCGTCCCTCATCTGCCTGACGATCTGGATAAACTGTACGGAGTCAATGTCGAAGACTCCCTTCGCGTACGGGTGGTCACCGAAGACTATGTGATCACCTGTGAGGCACAGGATATTGTTAATGCCCAGAGCCGCCACCCCGAGTATGTCCATCTGGAGCGCCAGGCGGTTCCGGTCACGGCAGGTCATCTGGACGATACCATCCAGGCCTTCTTCGATGCCGATGAGGTTGCCGGCCCAGCTTGCCATACGGACTACCGCCGTTTGACCGTCGGTGACATTGAAGGCGTCCACATTGCCCTTCAGCAGCCTTGCCTTTCTTCTGATGGCTTCCGCGTCGGCACTCCGTGGAGGCCCCAGCTCGGCAGTCACGGCAAAGTGGCCGGCTTCCAGCACACGCTCAAGGTTACTATCGGTCTTCATCGATCTCTCCGAAGCTTGCCCACTGCCCGGACACCCGTTTCACCGGCGGCCCTGCCGTGAGGCTGACACGCCAATTCTTGGGTGCTACGAGTCTTTCGAGCTTGTCCAACTCGCGCAACTTGGAAAGCCGGTCTATGATCTGTTGCCAGACGCAGGGTATCTCGGGGTCAACCTCGCAGCTTCCCTTCTGTGACCCTCCACATGGGCCGTTGAGCAGATGCTTGGCGCACCGAGCAATCGGGCAGATACCACCAGTGTACTCCAGCACGCAATCTCCGCACTCCATGCACCGCTCGGCCTCCTTCCACTCCGCATGGCCACCGCCCGACGAAAGTGTATTGCAGCCGGGATGGACGGTCCTTGTCAAAAGCTCGGCTACGGTCTGCACCCCGGCCCCGTCGGTGAGAACAAGCACGGAGTTGGCTGTCGAAACCTCCGTCTTGTGGGCGGCCAGCTTCAATGCTGTGAGTGCCTTGTTGCACAGCATATCGACCACCGCCAGGCCAGTGATGGTCTTGCCATGCTCCTCCAATTCCTGCTTCAGCCGCAGGACCTGACGTTCTCCTC
The DNA here is from genome assembly GCA_007129495.1 of Dehalococcoidia bacterium. GTDB lineage: Bacteria > Chloroflexota > Dehalococcoidia > GIF9 > AB-539-J10 > SKVJ01. The sequence goes on from SKVJ01000006.1 coordinate 8,616, forward strand.
CAGCCTCCCAGCCGTCTGCACACCCGCTGCAGCCCAAGAGGAAGATCCTGTCCTCTCCTTCCAGGTAGCCCAGGATCTCATCAAGCGGCTTCTGCTGTGGTATAAGCATGGTGTTCCTCGGCTTCTGCTCTTATGCGGTGCAATTCAATGACAACCCGTTCCACGATATTGGGCAACCTTGCCTCCAGTTGGACCGAGAGATGCAATCCGTACCCAAGCTCGGCGCACTCTATACCTATGATGGCCACGTGCCGGATCCCATACAGAACACTTAGAAAAGGTAGACTATCGAGGAAGCTTACGTCGTGGAAGGACACGGGTTGACGATGAGCAGCAAGTTCGTCGAGTCCAAAGCAATACATGTCGCCGGGTTTTCCCCCGGCCGTGCACGCATCGAGCACAAGGACCGCATCAGCTTCGGGCAGTGAAGGCGGCGGGTTCGGGCAGGTACCCCAGTCGATCACCTCTGATCCGAGGGGTGCTCGCTGTTGCAGAGCATCTGCCATGTGGCAACCAATTCCCTCGTCCCTGAGCAAGCGGTTACCTATCCCCATCACAAGTGTCTTCATGCCTTTCTTCTCCACGGGTTGCTAACACATCTGGACTACGTGGCGTGGACGTCTCTCCAGGTCAAGCACGTGAACGGAGCACGCCAAACACGGATCAAACGACCGGACGATGCGCACTATCTCGAACGGATTGGATTCGTCCCGGATCCGAGTCCCTATAAGGGCCTGTTCCAGTGGGCCGGGTTGCCCCTTGTCATCCTTAGGGGAGATATTCCAGGTCGACGGTGTGATCACCTGGTAATTGGCAATCCGGCCTTCCGCGATCCGGATCCAGTGGCCCAGCGCTCCTCGTGATGCCTCCACCAGGCCCATTCCGGTTGCCTCCTGAGGCATCTCGTATTCTACATACCCTGAATCTCCAGGCGTAAGCTGGAGCACCCAGTCAAGCATGGAATCAGCCACGATCTTCGTCTCAAGAGCACGTGCCAGATGGCGGCCCAAGACCGAGCACAGCGCTCCGGCGCTGAGACCCGTTCCAGACATAACCTGGTCCAGAGCCTCTCTGACGACGGTATTGCCGGCTCCGTAATTGACCATGATGCGGGCAAGTGGCCCCACCTCGTGTACTTGTCCCTCGTAGCGGGGCGCCTTGAGCCAGGAGTAGGCGGCCAGTTTGTCCTTGTGCGGTTCAGTAGCTCCCTGCAAAGGGTGCGTGCCACCCGTATCGTCACTGTACCAGGAGTAGCGCACCTGCTCGGCGATCAGTGACGTGTCCAGTTGTCCAGTCTCCAGTTCAGCCGTTGCGGTACCGGCCTGGAACAGTCTCTCCCGACGTATAGGGTCAGTCTCGCTGCTCTCCAGATCATATGATCCGTACGCCAGAAAGCGCTGACAGCCACGGCCGATTTCAAGGTAATCCGGATAGTACTGTGCCACGGTAAGCACGTCTGGCAGGTACACTTCGTCGATGAATTGCTTGAGTTCCTTGAGCCTCCAGTAGAAAGACGTGATGCTATCTACAGTGGGAACTGACGCGACACCGCCCGGCAGCACTGCAACGTTGTGAGGCATTTTGCCACCGAATAGCGCGAGCATTTCCTGGGCTTTCCGACGAACGTCAAAAGCGCTTACGTAGTGTGCTATGAACTCATGGTTCGTTGGAGCCGGCACGCGGTAATCGCCTTCGTATCGGGGGACAAAGGGTGCCAGTTTTCCCCGTTGGGCGAAAGCCTTGATGGACCTTAGAGTCGGATTGTGTCCATTGTAGTCGGCGATTCCGGCTACATCCACGTAGTCCAGTGCCGCAAGGTGATAGAAGTGCAACACATGGTCTGCGATGTGTGCGGCACCAAGAATGAGGTTGCGCAAGGTCCTGCCGTTCTCGGGGATCTCGTCCGCAATGCCGAAAGCACTGTCCAGGTTGAGCGCAGCGGCTATTGAATGGCTTGTGGGGCATACGCCACAAATACGCTGGGTGACCCGCTGCGCGTCTCGCGGATCCCTCCCCTTTAGAATGAGTTCCAGGCCGCGGAACAGCGTCCCTGAGCTCATGGCTTCCTTGATCTCCCCATTCTCCACCACTGCCTCGACCTTGAGGTGTCCCTCTATGCGCGTTACCGGGTCAATAACGATGCGGCCCATCTGTTCACATATCCTCCGGTAGTTGTGGTGGACTCAGCTTTTCGTACAATGGTGAGAGGTCGTCTGGGAAAGCGGATTCCGTGCAGCCTATGCAGGTGGAGCCGCAGCCAATGCACCAGTTGACCCTGCTGTTCCACAAGCGTAGTGGACAGTCGGCATGCGTAACCGGCCCTCTACACCCGAGGTTGTAGTTACAGCCGGTTTCCCCGAACTTTGCGGCGAACTTGTTCTCGTCATAATATGCACGCCTAGGGCAATTCTCGTGGATAGTCTTGCCATAGAACGCCTTCGGGCGCCTGTACTCATCCAGGTCGCCAGTGGAGCCCGTCAGAAGCAGGGTAGCTATCGTGCCCACAAACCAATCGGGATGTGGTGGACAACCGGGGATGTTGATCACCGGCGTCTTAATGCCCTGTTCGCCCAGGAGTTGTGCCACGCTGACACACCCGGTGGGATTGGGGTCTGCCGCAGGGATGCCTCCATAGGCGGCACAGGTACCAAGCGCCACCACCGCAGAGGCGTGGCGGCTCAATTCCGACACTCGGGTCATCATGGTCACCGGCTTTCCATCGCGCTCGCCGATGCTGCCGTAGAGGCCTTCGTGGGCAGTGGGGATGCTGCCCTCTACAATGAGGATGTACTCACCAGACGCACGCTCAACCGAATCGTCCAGTATGTCCACCGCGGGCTTGCCTGCCCCAGCCATTACAGTGGGGTGGAAGCGCAGGTTGATGTGCTTCAGGGGAAGCACCTGGTCTATCAGCAGGTGTTTGATAGAAGGGTTGACAGTATTCAGCAGGGAGACGGAGCAGCCCGTGCAACCGGCGGTCTGGACCCAGACGGCAGGGACCTCCTGTACTTGCGAGTAGCTCACGACACGTTCTCCCGTCTAATAACACTTCCCATAGCTCGCTCCGTCTGCCCGGACTGGCCATATCCTGGTAGACGCTGCTATGTCAGTTGCACCTACTAACGGTGTAACCTGCTTCCTCTAAGATTGCCCGCGCCGATGCTACAGCCGGCGACCCATCGGGCAATTCGAAAAGCGACCTGCCTTCGAGATTGTATCGCTTCAGTTCAGGATCGTAGTCTATCTTGCCAAGGTATGTTCCGTCTAGCCCACTGGTGAATTTCTCGTGCTCGGCGGTGAACCTGTGATTGGCCACGATGTACAGGTGCTGGTAGCGGATGCCCACTGCGCCGATGATGTCTTGGACCCTCCCCACATGCTTGACTGACTTGTCCGATGGGTCGATGATTAGGAACAAGTCTGTGATGTCCGAGACTACCTTGCGGTTAAGGTGCTCTAGCCCTGCAGGAGAGTCTACCAGCACATGCTCGTAGTCCTGCAGTAGATGTGCAAGAGAGTCCTTCAACACATTGTCGGGGGCACAGTAGCACCCCACTGTGAATTTCGTGCCAAGTGTGAGAAGGTCGAAATGCTGGCTTCTATAAAGGCAACGGTTGCGGAGCACTGACTGCATCTCGCCTAGCAACTTCTCACGGCCCACGGGCCCCGAGCCCGCTGCAGCTTCGTAGAGGAGCCCTGAAATTGTGGTCGTTTCACTTTTTCCCAAGTCCACTCCAAGCATGTCTGCCAGGCTTTCGTCCGGGTCGAGATCGATAACAAGTTTGGGAGATGCCAGGTATCTCGCAGCCACGGCAACGAAGGTGGACTTGCCTACGCCACCCCTGCCGGTCGACACCATCACTCTCGCCATGGTTATGCTCCTCCATGAGCCAGCGCGCTCTTGCCTGTTACTGTTACTATCGTATAGCCGCACGTGACAACCCCGCGGCTGTAGCGTGGGCACACAAACCGGCGGTCTTTCACCCGCCAAAGGGAGACAGTGCGCCCCCAGAGCCTGCAGTGGAATAAACGTTTGTCTTTCATATCATTCCTAGGAATAGCCTGCCATGGCTAACAGATTCCTGACAGAAAGTCGAGCCGGGCTGTCATCGGGAAGGTCAAGAAGAGACCAGCCCTGTCGATTGTAGTTGTCCACCTCAGGATCGTACTCAATCCTGCCAAGGTACGTCTCGCCGCTCTGTTTCAGGTAGGACTCGCTCGTACTATCGAACTGGTGATTTGCCACCAGGTAGAAATTGCGATACTGAATACCAACCTGCTCGACAATATGTTTCACTCGCTGTATGTGCTTAAGCGCCTTCAGGGAAGGGTCGCAGAGGACAAACAGATCATCTACGTCGGAGACCACGTTCCGGTTCAGATGCTCGACTCCCGCAGGCGAGTCCACCACCAGTTGAGCATAGTTCTTGACGAGTTCCTGGATCGTCGTGCGGAGCAGATTGTCAGGAGCACAGTAGCAGCCCTCGACGTACTTGGCACCGAGGGTGAGAAGGTCAAACCCCTTCCCCTCGTAAAGAGCATCGCTCCAGAGCATGGACTGCATCAGGTCGTGTGTTGTAATCGTCGGCGTGACGTTCTGTTTTCTCCTCATTACGACATCATACAGCGCCTCGCAGACGGTTCTCTTGCCTTCTCTCTGCAGGTCAACCCCTATCATGCTGGGGAGGCTGGAGTCCGGGTCGAGGTCGACCAGAAGCGAGGGAGTCCTGAGATACCGGAGTGCAAGCGCCACAAACGTTGATTTGCCCGTCCCTCCCCTTCCCGTAGAGATGATCTTGCGGGTCAGGGTCGACCCTTCGAGTGACCGGCTCTTCTGCGGCAGAGTGAATAGCATTTAGCATACCCCCTGAGCGATGCCTCTTTCTTTAGCCGCCGTGTCCTCGGGCGGTAGTTCCGTGATGGGAGATAGCTTGACCACGGCGTCGTATTCCGGGGGACATACCGCCAGGCAAGTACCACAGTTCACACATTTCGCCTGGTCGATGTGCTTGGCCTTCCCGGCGCCCCCCTTAATAGCCTCTGTAGGACAGGTGAGGACGCAGTGTTCACATGCCCTGTCGCACTTTTCGTCCACGATGAAGTAAGCCGTGAGGTTAAGGCACACCTTTGCCGGACATGTCTTGTCACGGATGTGTGCCTCGTACTCGTCCTGAAAATAGCGCAGCGTAGTGAGTACCGGGTTTGGAGCGGTACGTCCCAGGCCACAAAGGGAACTGTGCTGCACGTCTTCGGCCAGGTCTTGCAGCAGGTCCACATCTTGCAGCGTTGCCTCGCCGGTGCTTATGTCCTCAAGTATGCGTAGCATCTGCACAGTGCCAAGGCGGCATGGGGTGCATTTGCCACACGACTCATGGGTGGTGAAATCGAGGAAGAAGCGGGCCGCGTCCACAGGGCAGTCATCCTGGTCCATGATGATCATGCCGCCTGAGCCAATCATCGAGCCGGCCTGGCGGAGGGCATCATAGTCGATCGATGTCTGCAGCAAGCTTTGCGGCAGACAGCCGCCGGACGGACCGCCAATCTGGACGCCCTTTACCTGCCTGTTTCCTCTCACGCCACCCGCTATGTCATCGATGATGGTCTGTAGCGTGGTCCCCATTGGCACCTCGGTCAGTCCGATGTAGTTCACCTTGCCGGCCAGGGTGAACACGACTGTGCCTGTGTTACCGGGTGTACCTATCGAGGCGAACCAGTTGGGGCCCCGTTCCAGTATCAGCGGCACATACGAAAACGTCTTGACGTTGTTGACTACCGTTGGCTTATTCCACAGACCTGCGGTTGAGGGGTATGGCGGTCTGGGCCTTGGTTCGCTCATTTCTCCTTCGATGGCGGCTATCAATGCGGTCTCTTCGCCCGAGACAAAAGCGCCTGCTCCGGCGGCTATCTGGATGTGGAAGCCGCCTCCAGTGCCAAGAATGTCATCTCCAAGCAGGCCACGCGCTGCAGCCTGTTGCAGGGCGATTCTCATACGCTTGATGGCCAGAGGATACTCAGCACGAACATAGATGTATCCCTCAGAGGCTCCGACGGCATGACCTGCGATGACCATCCCTTCAATAATCTGGTGCGGGTCTCCTTCCATCACTTCGCGGTCCATGAAGGCACCTGGATCGCCCTCGTCGGCGTTGCAGACGATGTACTTGGGGTCACCCGAGGCTTCGCGACATCCACGCCACTTCCTCGCTGTGGGGAAACCTGCACCTCCTCTCCCACGCAGGCCGGCCCTCTCGACGTGTTGAATGATTTCCTCAGGGGCCATTCTCAAGGCCTTGTCCAACGCAGCATAGCCGCCATTGGCGATATAGTGGTCGATATCTCCCGGGTCGATGATGCCGCAGTGGCGCAGTATCAATCGCAGTTCGTGTTCGAATCGTGGAAGCTCAGGGATAGAAGGTGCGCCGTTCTCATCAAGTTCAAGTGTACCCAGGGCAAGCTCAAGGCACGGATCGCCTGCCACGAGATGACTCTCCACAAGACGCGGGACTTGCTGAGATGAGATATTGGGATATACCACCCGGAAAGAGTCGTAAGATATGACCACGAGTGGCTCGGCGTAGCACAGTCCCATGCAGCCCACTTCAATAAGGGGTACGCTGAGGTCTCGCCGTTCAACCTCATGTCGGAAGGCGTCAAGCGTATCGAGGGCGCCGGCGGCCCAGCCACAGGTTGCCGTGCCGATCAGGACGTACGATGACTGCTGCAGACTCTGCCAACGAGCGGCAGCTCCCTCTTGGAGTTCCCGATATCTCATGTCGTGGTCATCTGCGCAGGCGAACGATTACCTAGGAGCTGTTTGCAGACTCCTTGTCCTGGCTGGCCTGTCCTTTCTCGATCTCTTGCCTGTACGGTATGAGCGCCTCCTCGATCTTGAATGGTGACATCCTGGGGTAGATCTTATCCCCGATGGTGAAAACCGGGGCCAAAGTGCAGCAGCCTATACAGGCGACGCGCTCCAGGCTGAAGTTACCGTCCGTGGTGATGTTCCCTACCCTGATGCCCAAATCCCTTTCAAGCGCTTGCAGACAGAGCTTTCCACCTGCAAGGTGACATGCGGTGCCCATGCACACGCTGACGGGATACTTGCCTGGGGGCAGGAGGCGGAACTGGTCATAGAACGTGGCCACTCCCCACACATCGACAGGGGCGACCTCGAGATAGGCGGCGATCTCCTCCATGGCCACCGTGGGAAGATAGCCGAAACTCTCCTGTGTCCGCTGCATGAGGGGTATCAGGCTATTGCGGTCACGGTTAAAACCGGCGGCGATTTCGGCTATTCCACCCCGGATTTGATCCGTCGTGAGTTTCATTGTCTAAGCTTCTTGGCAAACCCGGGCAGGAACCCTGCAAGCCCTGTGGTCTCGCGTGGGCCCACTACGATTTCCCAACGACGGTCAAGCGCGTCTTCAAGCTCACCTCTAATTCTTGCAAGCTTGCCTGGGATGACAAGGGTCCGCGTCTTCACCCGGTCTTCGATGCCGCACTTCTTGATGAACTCGGCTACGGAGTCGCCACTGAACTTGCCCGCCGCCCACGCTGTTAGCACTCCCAGTCCTTCAGCGTCCTTTACGCACACGTATGCAGGAACTCTGGTTGCCTCAACAGCGGAGGAAACTAGGAAGTATGTCAGGGCCCAGTTGGATGTCACCAGGACGGGGGACTGTTCGTCAGGCTGGCCAACTTCGTAGTACTTCTCCTCCACTGCTAACGGGAATCTTGGGTCTGTGTAGATGTTAAGACGGTGCACCAGCAAGGGCAGAAGACTGTGAGAGTCAAAGTCAGACAGGACGATGAATGCGGCCCACTTCGCGACGAAGGACGCGGCGATCAACGTTTCCGACAGCAGATCCTCTGCCATGAAGCATGGGAAGGCGATGGTGGGGTAACCAAGAGGCCTGAAGCCCTGCTTCAACGACGCTCTCCTGATGAAGGTCTGGTCCCGTATGGCGTCCAGCAGTTTCCTGGACCCGGGATCGAGCACCAGGTCCTCGATACCCGCGTCTTTTAGCCTGGCGGTGAGTGGCACCAGGTCCTCAATGCTGCCCGCCCGCACGACCACCGGGGTTGGGTTGGCGTTGATTCTCGGAATCGCCTCATCGAGGTTTTCTGCTGTGATCGGACACAGCAACGGTTGCCTGTCGGCGTACACGTCCCTGGCGGCAAACAGCGCCTCTGTGTCCTCGGAGATCAGAACCGTTGCCACCTCGGTAGCATCATGTGCCCGATTGATGAGCTTAAGATAACGGTCCTTGTCCCCAGACCTGTTCTGGAGAGCCAGGAGGTCGGGCTTCAGGGTGAGTCCCACCCAGGGAAACTCTGTCTCGTCTATCTTCCTCAGTTTCTGTTCGACGGACTCTTCGCTCTCGTCATCTGATATGAGTAGACCGATCCCTGGTGGGTGGACAAAGGTCTTCTCGTGCCGATAGATTACTTCCTCCTCTCCTGCCCTAAGTGCATGGTCCCCCGCACCAACTGTCACCGGTTTTATAGCTGGGGCTAGTAGCTCCTCCAGTTGTGTCTTCGCCTCTTCGGATAGATGAGGGCACTTGTCCACTGTCGTGCCCCCCAAAGCTAGCTTCATGGCAAAAGCGAAGCAGGTCGGGAAGCCACAGTCTCTACAGGGCTTCTTTCCTGGGAGCAGCTTCACGACTGCTGATCCTGATACTGGCATGGTAAGCTCCTTCGCGCCCCGCTGGCGGTTCTCCTAAACTGAGTAGTCCGAAAATCAGCCACACAGGATCGTGTTAGTTCTCGTCCGGTAGTTCGACTTCGCCCGTTAGCCACGGGTGCCCAACCTTATCCAGATACTCCATCAGCTCGTCTGCGTTCTTGACGTCTTCTTCCGTGGGGATTTTGTCGTATACGCCATCAGCTTCAAGAGCTTCCTTGTAGCGCTCTTTGATCACCTTGGGCAGCCATACGATCCTTCTTCTCCCTCCGTCAGCCTGTATGAACTTCGGCGACCGCAGTTGTTCCAGGCCTGTTCCCAGTCGGCCTTCAATCTGCTTCCCACCTGATGTTTCTCCCGCCATGCGGGAGAAGGTCTCGCCAATCACGGTCTCACCCTGGAAATCCCGATGGACTATACCAAAGCCGTCCACCTCTGGAATGTAGAACACTATCGCCTCAAAGCAGCCGCAGGACGTGTGCGGGTGCTCGAAGGCGCTGTACAGGTATACCCTCTCGTAAGTCTTTAGAGAGCGTTCATGCTCCACCTGATTGGCGCCAGTGTATTCACCCTTTGTTGAGCTAATCAGGTCTCCCTTAGGCAGCTCGAATATTGGGCCCTCCGGGTCGATCTTGGCTGCCGCCCGTCCATCGAACCAGTTTATTGCTCCACAGTTTGCGATGCGGTCCGGTGTAATGATGGAAACGTGTGTAGGAGCAAAGCTCTGGCATAGGACACAGCCATAGAAGGTATCCACATCCTCATCGCGCAAGGTTCTGGCTCTCTCATCCCGTGCTTCATAGATCTCGACCGCTTGTGGAAGAAGTTCCTTTATCTTTTCTTCATCGGTGATGATAGTGGTCTGGATCTTCTCGATGATAGGCATCTCCGAGGTATACAGCAGGTTATAGATCTCCCCCAGTTCCCGGAGCGAGTTGAAACCCTTGGCGGCACACTCTTTGTTCATCCTCAGCCAAGTATCCTGTCGCTGGTTCATGTGGTACCAGCCCTCGGTCATGTTGGTAAACATGTGCACGCGTCGCTCGATGATACCTTCTGCATCCGTGTCGAGGTCTGCACCTGCGACCTCCACCAGGATTCCGATGGGATAGCTACCCGTACCCTTCTGGTCGTCATACTGCGCGAGATCGGAAATGTCCGGTCCCACGATCTCGACCTTCTCGTGTTCTATTTCGTCCGGGTCCTTGACCCTGGCCAGTTCGAACTTGTACTGGACCTTGGGTCCGCCGAACTCCATGTAGAGGTCTTCCTTGCGGACTGCCTCTCCTTCGTATTGGGGTCCTATGTCGACATGAAACTCCATTCTCAACATCCTTTCCCGAGTTTATCTGTCAGTCCATTCAGGAACTCGATCCATTGGGCGTCTTTGCGGAAGTTGGGGAGGGAGTAGTTAGCGTTGGGGAAGTAGTGCTTGCACAGGGTCATCGTCTTCAGGTGCGGTGCGAAGTGCTTCAAGGCTGAAAGTGCCTGGTTACCTAGATCGCTGCGTATGCCGAAGAAGAGGACCAGGTCATGGTTGCCTTCCCCCTTGACGCCATGCCATCCAGGATCTTTCAGGGCGCTGACTATCTCGATTGCGTCGTACACGGAATCGGGCTTCACGCCAAGTTCGTCCATCTTGCCTTTGATGTGTGCGGTCGCGCAGGTGGGTATACGGGCTGTCCTGGCCATGTCAAGCGCGTACTTGAGGAGAAGCTTACCGTCCGGCCCGGAGTCGAGCAACAGGGGTCCGAGCACGAGCAACGGCCTCTTCGCCTTCTCGATCAGGCGGGCGTACTCGCCAGGGTCTTCCACTACGTTGGCACCCCGTGTCCCGCTGAGAACGTTGACCCGGTGCCGTGGTAGCGTTGTGCTCATTCGTTCCCTCCTTTCTGTCCTACCGTATCACCGCGTCCAGAGGCACTTTGGTCGGGTAGGTGCCGATATAGGTCGGCAGACCGACCGGCTCTTTCTGCTGCCAGCCTGTTTGTTCCAGGTACGGGCGTACCTCTTTCTTGTACACCAGAGGAATATCGGCGTCTCTGCGTACAAAGAGGTGCAAATCGTCCGGCAGTCCGGGAGCGATGTACTTCTTGTACAGCGAGATATAGTGATTCAGCTTGACCGCCCTTCCCTGCGGCGTGTCGTTCTTCCTGATGCACAGCTTGGCGATCATGACCATCGCCTTCTCTTTGGTCTCCGTCACGTAGGTGAGGTGCTCGGGAGAAGGTTCACCCGTATCCACGATCTCCCTCTTCCTGCCGTCCATCACTTTCCAGTCATCCTTCTCCTTCTTAGAGAGGAAGAGCCTGCGGTACTTGGACGCGTGCGGCCCGAGTACCACCGGAACGCCCAACCTGTTGAAGCCGGTGCCAATGGAGGCAGCTTTCTGGGACATGGCGCCCCAAGCCACACCACAGGCGCCAACCCTGTTCATGACGTAGTCCGCCATTACCTCGTAGTTCGCTCTCAACGGAAGGCCAGCGAAAATACCCGCGATCTTGATGGCGGCGCCCGAGATGTGGGCGTTTGCTACACACGACCCGATGTTAACTACACTCCCACCATCGAAGCTGGGTGGATACTTTTCGTACACGGTCTTTCCTTCGGCGTCCTTCTTCATCCCCGCCACCATCGCGGAGCAGCCTGTTAGCACAACGATGTACTTGCGTCTGGCAAATTCATCGACCATGTCAGCAATGTCTTCTGCATCGGGGAAGTTGGAACAGCCTACTATGGCAACCACCCCGGGTATGGTGCCGAGGGTGATCGGCGCTCCCACCGTCCGTATCTCGGTATCCATCACCGGACCACGGCCGGCTCGAGCTTTCCATGACTCCTGGCCTGCCGCGACCTGCATAATCTTGAAGATAGAAACATGGTTGGGGCAGTCTTGCTCGCACTTGCCGCAGCCGATGCACAGATTGAACTGTCGCCTGATCACCTCGAAGTTGCCCTTCGCTACCTCTGTTATTCCATCGCCTATGGAGAACAAATTGGGGCACACCTGCTCGCACAGGCCGCAGTTGTTACATTTCTTGGCCAACTCGATGGCCTCTTGTTCCCCTACCCATTGCTTCCGTCTCTGGGGAGCAACCTCCATGGCCACCTTTACAGCAACCTCGGCCGCCTTGGGCGAATCAAGAATGGCGAAATGTTCCTTGTTATCCACCATGCGGCGTACGATGTCATCAGGCTCCCACTCAGTTGCGTCCTCGAGACCGTACATGGCCTTGTCCAAACAGGCGACAACCCGGCTGTCCACCTTGGAGGCCTCGATCGGGGTATCTGTCCTGATGCACTGCTCGTCCGTCATGATGACGTCAGCGATGCCCGCTCTTACGAAGAAAAGCTGGCGGGACAGGGGGCCAACTATCTTAGCCCTGTCGGAGTAGCGGGTTGTCTCCAGAGCAGTGCAGCAGACGCCGCACACCTCCACCTGGTCCTCGAGGTTATGCTCGCGGAGGTAGTCGATCACCGCGGTGGACGTCGCCGGATTGTGTCCTGACACCAGGATGACGGGCTTCGACTTGTCGATAGCGCCCCATCCCATGTCCACTAGCGCCGTGTCCGCCACAGAAGTGGAATAACCGAACCCCACAATCTGGGCTATATCCGCCACCTCCATGCCCACGTGATCCAGCATGCTCACATGCAATGCTTTGGATTCGTAGTCCAGATAGCTTCCCTCCTGGCCGGTGTTCGTCGCGTCCAAGAGTTGAGTGATCTCCTTGGCAATGTACTCCAGGGGTATCTTGAGGTCTCCCAGCGTCTCGGGTTTGAGTCCGACCACCGTCCTGATGTTGGGGGCCTCGATATCGATTGCCTGCCCCAAGTCGATCCTCTTATCCGCACCGTGTTTCTCGATGAGGTGCTCGAGAATATGAGCTGCATGAGCGGTATGGGCGGAGCAGCCCATGAGGCAGGCCAGCAGAATGATCCTGCCCTGCTGTGTGGCTATGTCAATGCCGCAGGCACCCCGTGCTCCCTGGGTCAGGTCACATTTCCCGTATGTGCACAGGCAGCACAGATCGCAGACGGGCGCATACCACGGCGCATAGTGCTTCAGCAGGTTCATGTCCCAGTTCCTGAGGCTGGCTGGTTCCGGCATGGGTGTTGGTCCCATCGGCTCCCATGGCATCTCGGCCCTGATCAGTTCGTGAACCTCTTGTAACTTCCTTGATATTTCTTTGGTTTCGGCCATTGTATCTACTCCACCTCCATGGTGTTCCGAACCAACTCCAGGACTTCCGGGTGTCTCACTACGACCAGGTTTGCTCCCGCCAGCAGAAGGGAAATGGCAGTTATGCCCTCCCAGAGCAAGCCCTGTTTCTTGTCCTCCAATGCCTGCTTGGTCTGCCAGCATTCGGTGGCGAAATCGGCGACGATAGGCATCTGGGTCATACTGTCGCTCACCATGACCCCGAGTTGTTTCACCCTCTCCATCAGCGAGAAGCTATAGTCCATTCCATAACCCAAGGCAGCGGACTGTGGGTCGATCACGATCTTGTCGAGAGGGAAGAAATGGCCTAGCTTGACATTCAGTTCCTTGAGCAAATTGATGTCCAGAGGTGATTGTGCACTAGCTTTGTGACCGTGCTCTAGTATGGCCTTGGCGACGACCTGATAGTTCTCCTTAGTGACTGGCCCTATGAGAAGGCCCATACCATTGCAGGCCTCAGCCACCTTCGGAAGGACCTCGGCGTCCTTGTCGGTATCACCCGAGCCATACACGATCAAGGGTATGTCAATCGCCTCCGCTACCTTCCTGACCAGGGCCGCTGCCTGATCGGGAGGTGTGTCCTGTGTCGCTGGGTCCGTGCTTACCAGACGCAACATGACAGCGTCCGCGCCAAGGTCCTGGCATTTCTTCGCCCACGATGGGGCGTCCGATGTGGCTTCCCCGTAATACGACAACAGGTGATCGGGCCACCCAGTGGGCTTGATGTCGAGTATTTCTAGCGCGAATCTGGGCGGGTTGGGGTTCGTGCCCTCGTCGAAGAAATGAAAAGGTAGGATGTTCTCTCCACCTAGGGTTATTATCCTATCCCCAGCCCCGATGGTCACTTCGCGGACCATTCCACCATGCTGCTCAACTGGTCCTTTATACTCCATCTCCTTCCTCCCTAACACTCGAGCCAGGCGTCGGAATACAAAGTCTGTCCCGCAAGGACCTGAGCCGTCTTCACGTACTCGACTTGCCTCTGCGAACAGCTCGACAGGTCAACATCTTCACCATCCATTACGCGATGTACTAGCTCCACGATGTCGGGCAACTCTCCTCTGACGAGACGGATCAACTCCTCATCAAGCGGGTCGGCAATTGCCGAATAAACTCCGTTCCTCTGCAACATGACCAGATACGTACGATTCAGGAGAGGTCTTAGTTCGGCCGGAACACCATTGGATATATTGGACAGACCAACCGTGGACTTGGCTCCTGGCAACACATCGTTAAGCATGCTGATGAACTCAAGCGAGACCCGGGCGAAGCCCTGTCCCTCGCCGGCCGTGCTCACCGGAAGCAGTATCGGATCCACCCAGATGTCTTCGGTGGGAATGCCCAGTTCTTCAGCGTAGGCCACGGTATCCATGATGCTGTCCATCTTCGTCTCCACGTCCGGCGGCATCCCTTTGTCCGTGATGACCGAGACAATTACGTCACAGTTGTACCTCTTAGCCAGTGGAAGCATTTGTTCTTTGGACGCTAACTTGCCGGATGCCGAGTTGAGTAATGGCCGTGCCTTGCATGCCTTGAGTCCCGCTTCCATGGCCACAGGGTTCATAGTGTCAATTGACAGTGGCAGTGGAGTCACTTCCTGCACGGTGTTGACCAACCACTTCATGATCTCTTCGGCGTCTTTCTTCATCGGGCCTACGTTGAGGTCCAGGTAGTCTGCCCCTGCCTCGGTCTGCGCGCGGGCCAACTCCTGAATGGTCGCGGAGTCTCGCTCATTGATTGCGGCCGATATCTTCTGAGCGATAACGTGGATGTTCTCCCCAATGATGACCATCGCTTAGTCCCTAGCTCCTTGTATTCTGTTCTTCGTTGAGTAAACTACAACCATCACTTACGACTATCGACCACGATATCTGATCTTTCTGCTCAAGTCAAGATACCGAAGGCTGTCCCTCATCCGTGGATTTGAGGATGGCTGCAGCTACGAATCGTACGTGATACGTTATCACCCAGGAGGTGACGATGAGAAAGTCGTCGGATCGCCTGGGCTTCAAGATAGTCGGTGACCTGGAGGAG
>SKVJ01000044.1 GCA_007129495.1 Dehalococcoidia bacterium
CACCGGTGTGCGGCGACAGGAGAGGCATGCACTCCGCGTACTCAATGCGGCGCTACTGCTTCCTGCCGTACAGCCACATCGTGAGCGGAGCGAACACGGCGACGAGAACTGCGCTTGCCAGGAGCACCGGTACCACCTGGGCGATCGTCGCCGTTCCTGCCATAAGAGCACGAACCGAGGTTACCAGGTGTGTGATGGGATTCGCGTTCACGAACGACGCCAGCCAGGGCGGCATGGTCTCCGGCTGCACGAACACGTTGCTGACGAAGGTCAGCGGAAACAGGACCATAAAGCTTACCGCCATCAGCGATTCCGCCGTCCGCATGACGAGGCCGAGCAATATCCAGATCCACGACAGCGCTGATGAGAATACCACCAGCAGCAGCACGGCGAGTACGATGCCCAGCACACCGCTTTCCGGTCTGAAGCCAAGAACGACACCCAGGAGAAGGATCACCGCCGACGCCATCAGGTATCTCCCGACGTCTGCGATCAGCGCGCCGACTATCACGCTCGGTCGCCATATCGGCAGGGAACGGAACCGGTCGAACACCCCTTTCTTCACATCCTGGTTCATGCCCACGCCCGTATAGATGGTGATCATCACCACCATCATCACGAGGATGCCGGGCAGCACGAACTGCAGGTACGCAGCAGTTGAGCCGGCCAGTGCGCCACCGAACAGGTAAGTGAACATCAGCAGGAATATCACTGGTGACGCGGTAACGTCGAACAACTGCTCGGGCACGTGTTTGATCTTCAGAATGGCACGCCATGCCAGTGTGATCGCGGTTGAAAGGGGCGACGGCCGCCTTGGTCGAGCTCGTGCGGGCAGCACGAACCTTCCCGTGCGGTGTGTCCGTTTTGACATCGTTTGCATCACGACAGCCCC
This sequence comes from Dehalococcoidia bacterium, assembly GCA_007129495.1. GTDB lineage: Bacteria > Chloroflexota > Dehalococcoidia > GIF9 > AB-539-J10 > SKVJ01. The sequence goes on from SKVJ01000044.1 coordinate 893, forward strand.
TGCACGGGTTGATCCTCCGCGGTGTGGCCGGTCAGGGTGAGGAAGACTTCATCCAGCGATGGCTGCCCATAGGAGTAGCTGCTCACGTTGATGCCCTCCTCGGATAGGTGAACCAGCGCCTGCGTGGCCGTTTCCGGGCCGGGTATGCGTGAGGAGAGTTCCGCGGGGTCGGATTCCAGCCGCACCTGTATATCCAGTCGGTGTTCCAACACCCGCGCTGCCTCCGACCGCAGCTCCGGATCGTCCAGCCTCACATAGAGTGTGCCAGACCCGACCCTCGCCTTGAGCTCACCGCTGGTACCCTCGGCGATAATCCTGCCCTGGTCGATGACCGCGATGCGGTCTGCAAGCTGATCCGCCTCGTCGAGGTACTGTGTGGTCAGAAACACCGTGATGCCGTCGGCCGCGAGTGCCCGGACGATATCCCAGATCTGGTTGCGGTTGCGCGGATCGAGTCCCGTGGTAGGTTCGTCCAGGAACAGCAGGTCGGGTGTGACGATCAGGCTGGCGGCGATATCGATTCGGCGCCGCATGCCGCCTGAGTAGGTCTTCACCTGGCGTCGCGCGGCATCGGCGAGGTCGAAAAACTCCAGCAATTCCAAAGCCCTCCCTTTCGCTTCGGACCACGAGTAGCCTCGCAGTCGTGCCAGCAGCACCAGGTTTTCAAGGCCGGTTAAATCCTCATCGACCGATGCGAACTGGCCGGTCAGGGCCACGCGCCAGCGCACCTTGTCGGCTTCGCGCGCCACATCGTGCCCGAACACCTTTGCTGACCCATGGTCGGGTCGTATCAGCGTGGCCAGTATGCGGATAACCGTCGTCTTGCCGGCTCCGTTGGGACCCAGGAAACCGAACACCGTGCCGGTCGGAACAGACAGGTCGATACCGTCCACTGCTCGTGTTGTGCCGAACAGCTTGACGAGACCCGATGTCTCTACTGCAATCGATTGAGTGCTCATTGATGTTCCGTTTCTGCGACCGCGTGCGGCCCGGGATCTGGACAACCCCCAAATTCACTCTCAGGATGCAGTGCCGGTATCGAGGCGCTGGGCTGGCATGCGTATGGAGGCCGGAGGGGCACATCGAATACGAGACAGGCAGACGCCGCAACCGTCGAGGTTGTCCGCATCGATCGTTACTATGTTCGTGCGAATCGTGTCCACTTCTTCCTACTCTTCATGATCCTCCGCCCCTCATCTCAGCCGGCTGATTTTCGGCCACACGCTTTCGCAGCTTCTATCTTCGCGACTCGAGGCATCCGGGGGTGAAGTATAGCTGGCCTGCGCAGTTGCCCAAAAACGGGCCGCGCCCTGGCGGGACGCGCATCCCGGTCCCGTATATCGGCACGGCAGTCAACGCGACATGCCCCGGGAACCTCCGACGAAGGCGACGGCGGCCAGTACGGCCACACTCGCCAACGAGGCATAATACATGCCTGTGTAGTCGATCAGGAACCCGAATAACACGGGCATAGCGAGCGGTCCCACGTTTCCCAGCGACGAAATGAAGCCAACCACGGTGCCGGCATACGGTGACAGCCGTTCGTGCTCCACAGGAACGGTCAGGCTGATGACGAGGCATCCGGTAGTGGCGAATCCGGCCAGGACGAGAGCGGCGAGCACGAGCGGCGGCGGCGCAAAGGCGATCACGAGAACCGACACCACGGCGATACCTCCAAGGACCGCCACCAGTGACCTCCTGCTGGGAAAGCGGTCGGCCAGCATCCCCACCGCAGGGCCGGCGAAAAAGAAGCCCACCGGAAGGAGGAAGGACAAAGACGGGTTCAGGAGCTTCATTTCCAGCACCCGAGGCATCCAGTTCGCAAGAGTGTCGTAGCACCCCATGGATGCCGCCAGGAAGAGGAGCAGAAGCCAGACATGCCGGTCGCGCACGACCATCCCCAACTCTCCGAGCCGCATGCCGATGTCGACTTTGCGTTCGCTCTTGCCCAGAAACCACCACACCAGAGTCACAAGTGCACTGAAACCCGCGTAGGCAAGAAAGACCTCTCGCCACTCAAGGACCCGGAGCAGCAGCGGGGTGATTCCCAGTGCCGTGGCGTTTCCCACAGCGAATCCCGCAACGTAGGTGCCCGTGCCCAGTCCGGGACGGCCCAGCGCCCATTCCTTCACCATCAGGGAGAGGCCGGGCAGGGTCGCTGCGAGCCCAAAGCCCAAAAGGAACTGGCTGACGAGAAGCCCGGCGTAATCCTGCGACAATGCTCTCAGCAGGGCGGCAGTCGTAGCAAGAATTAATGAGACCCGTACGACCGGAACATACCCCTTCCTGTCGGCCAGCAGCCCCCACGGCAGGCGAAAGACGATCAGGCTAACCATCGACATTGAGAAGGCCAATCCGAACTGAGTATGGTTGAGGTTCATCTCCAGCATCACCAGGCTCACCATCGGCGCGATGCTGAACAGCAGGAGATGCATGAGGAAGGCGATCACGAAGGCCTGGCCAAACATGACACGCCGGTCTCTTTCGCTTGCCATTGCATGCTTCTCTTGAAACGCTTCGTAGCAGACAGACTCGCGGAAAGCGTGATTATCGCATGAGTCCGGATACAGAACAACGTAGAGGGCAGTTCCGCCGAGGTGCGAGTTGCAGGCTCAGCGCCGGTCATCTCAAAGAGATTCGAAAGAGGAATACCCTCAGGGGCCGGAATGCGAACCTCCCCGGTGAAACTCCTGGAGGGCGTCGGGTGTGGTGGAATATCGGTTCCGGCGGGCAGGCCCCCTACATCGACCCGCCCTGTCAGATTACGCCCACCTTGTTATGGGCAATACAATCATCAGCAGGGCCCTGTGTGCCGTCGCCTCTGGCTTCCTGTCCTCCTGCCATACCGGCCGGCACAGCTTCATGAAAAGGGCTCCGCCCCCCGCCGCAGTAAGGGCGGAAGGCGGAGCGTTGTGGATGGGCGTGGGACTCTATGCACTACGCGATCGGTTGCTACCTACGCGTCGTCATTTGGATCATCATCGGGTTCAGACGCGTCAACCGTGAAGTAGGTTGCCCAGTTTCTGCCCTTTCCGATGGGCTCGTCGATTGAATCCTCATCCTGGACCTCTGCCTGTGCCCATGCCGTCTCGTAGGCATAAATGGGCTCGCCATCCTCGTCCACGCCAACTTCCATGATGAGTTCAGCATGCGCAGCGATATAGACAATGCCGTCCTCATCGCCCTCGAGCTCGACCATGAACTCGTAGGTCAACACGCCATCGAGGTCGCCACTATGGTGGGGGAAGCGGCCGGGTGCATGCTTCGCCGGCGGCTCGTCGCCAACGTAGAGGTGGGCCTTGGCGAGGCGCCAGTCGGTGGCGTCCTCGTCGATGGCGTAGACGATAGTGCCGTCATCGCCGACGCTGAGAGAGCCGACATTGTCCCGCTCTTCGCCTCCGTCCGTGATCAGGTCGGTCTCGTAAGGGAGAGCCGCCTGAGCCATTACCGGGGTGGCCACAAGGGCCAGAGTCAGTGGGATTGCCAGCAGACTTAGAATTCTTTTCATATCCTCATTCTCCTTCTAAACAGTGTGTCTCAGAGTCGCGGCCTTTGAATTACACCGTTTCCCCCTTCGACTGGCCGGCAAGGGCTATTGAGCAATGTCCCCACGCTCATCCATAATGACGGCTGAAGGCAACGGGAAACTGGCCAGCCAGTCAGTCGCGTTCTGCTGCCTTCTTTGGGCGGCCTCCCCACAGGCCGCCCTGTTCAGTAAAACGCGCCGGAGTCGGCACTGTTTATGAGACGTTGGTAATGTGTGCAGGCCCACCATGGTCACCGGACTGGGGGAGTGGTCTCCCGCCACCGCTGTGTATAACACTTTGGTATGCGCCGACCAGCATAGGAGACCTGACGACCCTGGGATTCCCTGTAGTGGCGGGTTTCAAACCCGCCAGCAGGTGGGTGGGATAGGTGGTGTTTGGCGTGTAGTGGCACGACGCCTCGTGCCCGTCCGGTGCGACGGGTGGTGTCCTCGTAGGGGTCGTTCGCGAACGACCCCGTCGACGCATTGCGTCACGTAGTAGTCATGCTTCCACAGGGGGTCACTGGGCGCGCAGCGCACCTCTTGCCCCGCAGGGTGTTACTGTTCCCACACCGACCCGCATGGACGGGTGGCAGGGTATTTTTAGGGTGCGACACCTGTGTCGCCCGCCATCGTCCGATGACACGCCCGCGGTCGTCCAGGCCGACCCACGCGGGGGGTCATTGGGTATTGTCAGCCAGTGCCACGTGCCGCCTTTGCCTTTGTATGGTAATGGATCAGCCAGATGACGGCGGCCGCAAAGAGGCATGCGGCGATGACCTGTGCCTGGGTCAGCCAACCGACACGCTGCAGGTCGGTATAGTCGTGCCGTAGAAAAGAGGTCCCGAATCTGATTACGGAGTGCCCCAGCAGGAACAGCATGAACGAGGCGTACGGCACCGACCGCAGGCGCGGTTGTAGATACAGCAGGGCTGCTGCCAGGAGAGCGAACAGGATCATCTCATAGGCTGGAACCGGGTGCACCGCAACCCCCTCCAGCTCTGGAGCGACCCTGTTGATAAGGCTGTCGGGATGGGTAAAGGTCACTCCCCACGGGAGGCTCGTGGCGTTTCCGAAGCAGCAGCCGTGCAGGAGGCAACCCATCCTGCCGATGGCGAATCCTGTCAGCAGCGGGACCGGTGCAAGGTCGAGAAACCTCCGTGCCGGAAGCTGCACCCAGAACCTGTTCACCACCAGGGCAAATCCCAGCCAGCCGAGCATCATCCCGTACTGGGCGAAGCCGCCATCCCAGACCCGGAGTGCGAGTGCCGGATTGGCAGCGTAGTAGCTGTAACTGTCGATGACGTGCAGAAGACGTGCGCCGATAAGTCCTCCAGGCAGTGCGACCAGCGCAAGCTGGAGGGCGCGTGATGGCTGGAGTTCATATCGTGCCGCCAGCTTCCACAGAAGCATGAGGCTGACCGCGAGACTGATGAAGAGCGTCACCTCGTACCATTGGAGGAGGAACGGGTCACGCAACAGGTACGGGTCGATGTGGATGACCATTAGTCGGCGTCCTCCCAGTAGTCCACGACCCACGGTGGCAGCTGGTATTCCACTGTCCCTTCGTACGTGGTGCCCTCCCACTCGCGGGGCCACACGCACCGCGGTTCGCCATCCTGCCACTGCATGCCCAATGAGGTCGCATACCCCGGCCCCCAGGTCAAGTCGTGCGGGATCTCGTCATCCATCTGCATGTACCCGCGAGGCGTAAAGACGATCCTGCCGAAGGCGCCGTCGTAGTCGATCTCCTCCAGTTCGGCGATGATGGACTCCGCGTCCAGCGTCCCGGCACTCTCCATCGCCTCCTTCAGCAGGTAGATGCCGTCGTAGGTTACCGCGGTGAAGAATGGATACTCATCATAACGCTCCACGAAGGTGTCGAAGAAGGGTATCGTCCGCTCGGTCATCTCCACACGCGCAATTGAGTGCCAGTATGTAATGTAGTCGGCATTGCCGCCCGTTGCCTCGGGGAAGTCCGACTGTATGGCGGCCATGTGGATCCCCGTAGACGCCGCCGGAACCTGCAACTCGGCCCACTGACGGGCGTAGTGCACGCCGAGCGGCCCCAGTGAGTTGAACAGGATGATGTGGGCTCCCCTGTCAACGATAGCTGAAAACATGTCGGTGAGGTCTGTGGCGTCCGGTGCCGGACGCCAGATGTCGACTATCTCCATGTCCGCCTGCGGGATGAACGCCTGGTAGAAGCTCAGCAGGCCGAAGTCGGTCACCCATGGGGCATCCTCGGCTACGATAGCGACTCTCGGCACGTCCACATTGAGTTCGTCTCTCACCGCGTTAGCGACCATCTTCAGCGTCTCAATGGTGGTCATGCCGACGTTGAACGAGTTCACCGGACCGGCCCGGAACCAGTACTTGTACCGATCGTAATCCATGCCGACTCTGCGGCACATCTCGGAGACCACGACACCGCAGCCGAGCCACACTGTCTCATGGTCCGCGATGACGTCCTGCATCTCGAGCGCGGCCATGATCTCGTAGCCTCCGACTACGAAGTCGACCTGCTGCTCGGTGATTGCACGTTCCATGGCAGCCCGGGCATGGGCTACGCTCTCAAGCTCGTTGGAATCGACCTTCACCAGTTCTATCTGCCTGGTCGTCTGACCCACCTGCACACCACCAGCCTCATTGATCTCCTCGGTAGCGAGGGTCGCTCCATACCAGTGGTGCCGGCCATGGATCGACTCCATTGGGCCGATCACCCCTATCATAACTGGCGGTTCAGCCGGCGCGGTGGGAGCAGCGCAACCAGCGATGAGTGCAAAGACGATCAGACATGCCAAGGTTCGGGAATAGAGTGCACGCATTGTCATGATGCACCTCCGGATCGACGCTGCAGGGACCTTTCGGGGGGGGAACAGCACGTGTGGTGGATGGAACGGCCCCCACACGTCGGGCCTATTCTCTCCATCGCATTCTATCACGTGCTCGTCCCGGCGCCATATGCGCGTCTTCTCTCGCAGGGGCACTATACGTCATGCTCGCAGGTGGTGTGGGGCGTCTATAGTAGGGTCGGCACATGTGCCGACCGTTGTCTCGCGTACAGCTGCTCTCGCTACCGTCCACCCCACGTGTACGTACCATTCATGCAGGGGTCGTTCGCGAGCGACCCTGGTGGCCGCGGATTGGTATTCTCTGGTAGGGGTCGGTTCCCACACCGGCCCGCATG
>SKVJ01000067.1 GCA_007129495.1 Dehalococcoidia bacterium
CAGGTCACCGACTATCTTGAAGCCCAGGCGATCCGACGACTTTCTCATCGTCACCTCCTGGGTGATAACGTATCACGTACGATTCGTAGCTGCAGCCATCCTCAAATCCACGGATTAGGGTGATTAAGATGCTCTTGACAACTCCTTTTTCATGGGATATCTTTGTCATTGCCCCGGGCCACCAAAGCGACTATAAAGGGCCAGACATCCCGAGGGACAAGTGCTGTTCGAATTCTTTGACCCACAGTCAAGGAAGACGGAAGGCAGCGACCCCGAGGGAGACTGAGTCAGAATAGAGGTTGTGAGGTCGCCTGGGGCACTTCTTTGCACTAGTGCGTTCCACGTCATTCTCCGTCCCTCGGCGTGCTCAATCGCTCTCAATGACAGTTCGGTGTCATGTTTTCTCGGCGAGCACGGACGATAGGACCTGCCAATCGGGTCGCGCACTCTTGTTGCGTCGGCACCGCTCTACTGGCCTTCATGATCACCGGCCACTTCGTTGTCGGAGGGCCACTTGCACCAGTAGTGAATACTGTGTCGCGCGACGTTTGCACTGTGAAGCAAGGGAAGGTAGGAGCAATGCTACGTGGGAGTTCTCAATTGGCTATTCGCATTGACACATCAGGCGACGTCTGAGGCGGTAGCATCCGGTGCATAGATTAGCGCCACCCCCAGTGCTCCTGGCCCAAGGTAGGTGCCGATCGTCGCTCCGCAGCGGCAGTGCAGCATCTCACCACTCGGGAAGAACTGCGCGAGTCGAGAGGCAAGTAACTCCATCTCATCTTCGGTTGTTGTATGCCCGACTGCCAGATGTGAGATTGGCCCATAGCTTCCGACCATCTCACAGACACGATTGAGTGCCTGTTGCCGTCCCCGGATGCGCTCAACCGGGTAGACGATGCCGTCACGCAGGCATAGGATCGGCTTGATGTTAAGCATGGAGCCCAGAAATGTAGCTGCGTGACCGATTCGTCCCCCCTTGTGGAGATACTCGAGTGTGTCAAGAACGCCGAAGAACTCTGTTCTTGGGATGGCGTCGCGGGTGATTCGCACAATATCATCGAGACTGGCGCCTTCCTTTGCCAGTCTTGCCGCCTGAACGACGAGCAATCCGAGCCCAATGGAAGCCGACAGGGAGTCGACTACTTCGATCCTGCATGGCGTTTCTACTCCATCCCTGGCTACAAGTGCTGAGGCATGTGTGGCGCTAAGCCTGGTTGAGATGTGTATGGAGATAATCTCTTCAGTCTGCTGCGCCAGAGTTTCGTATGCGTCGATGAACATGCCGGACGATGGCGCTGATGTCTTCGGGAGCATATCACCCGTGCACAGGAGGTTGTAGAAGCCGTCAGTTGATATGGTGACGCCGTCTTGGAATGTCTCATCTCCAAAATGGATGAGGAGCGGAACCACGGTAATGTCCAACTCTCGTAGGACGTGTTCCGGCAGATCGGCAGTACTGTCAGTTACAACCCTTACACTCATGGCGAACCTCGCAGATATGACCATACGCCGTAGCACTGGGAGTCGTCAAGTAGCCCGCTGCCTGCCTCCAAGCATCCTTTCAAACTTTCGGCTGCGAGCGTGTCAGCGAGATGTCTCAGTTTCTGCTCCGTGTCCGGAACACTGTGGCGTGGGACCGCATGAGGTCACCCGTTGTCATAGAGGCAGAACCAATCGGCGAGTCCGAATGGGAGCCGGTGACCTGCCTGTTCGAATCTTCCAAGGGGCGGAATTATCACCGGATGATGGTTTGCAGTCGCGATGCGGTGTCAGGGAGCGGTACTCGACGAGTCAGTCATGGACCATGGCGATACAGGAGCAGTCGACTACTTGCCATTGAACAATGTGGCAGGCCCGGGAAAATAATATCAGGATGGCCCGAGGCTGTGAGTAACTCAATCCAATCAGGACCCACGCTTGAATTGGACCGGCAGCTTCCGATCGCGGATATCGGAGACACCGATTGTCGATGACCGCCAGCAGGCTTGTCTACACATGTCCCATACTGATGCCTGGTGGTCGGATTGGACTCGGCGTCGTTATCCGGCAGAATCATCTCGATACTTCCGGCCATTGGATGCATCGATTTGTTCGACGAGATACTTGAACGTGCCTGCCGGAGCGGAGAACTCGACCTCCTGGCCGATGTGCTTTCCCATAATCGCGCGCCCGATGGGAGAGGAGCTTGAGAGCTTGCCGCGTGCCGGACTGGCCTCCCGACTGTCCACCAGTTTGTAACATAGGGTGCCACCCGTCGCCAGATCCTTGAGATGGACGGTATCACCGAGACACGCAGCCGAATGACGGCCGCGCCCGTTCACAGTAGTAGCGCGGACGATAGTTGACTCCAGTTCCAGTATGCGCCCCTCGATGTGTGACTTCTGTTCGCGTGCCGCCTGCAGTGGGGCGTTCTCGCGGAAATCCTTGTCCGCGGCCGCCTTCCGCATCTGCTCGGTAACCATCATACGTTCGGCCTTAAGTTCCTCAAGTTCAGACTTCAGCGCATTGAGCCCTTCTTCAGTCACCTGGATCTCGTCTATCTGGCCCAAAACCCGAGCGGGTTCCTTGGGCTCCTTCTTCGACTTGACACGAGAGGCAAGTCCGCGACTGCTCAACCCCTTCTTATAGGTGTAGCTGAGGAAGGCACGAAGGGCACCCGATTCATTGGGGGGCATGGTCTGACAGTACGCGTCGATGTCGCGTGTCTTGATGGCATCAATGCTGCGTTGGCGGCCAAACCACCGCACGAACTTGAGGATGGAGGCCTCATCAGAGGCTCGCTTGGCAGCTCCCAAGCTCGAGAGATACTCGATAGCTACACGTTCTATGCTTTGGAATTGAGATTCAGCCATGATGGACAGCCTCCTGTCGTTCGTTATAAGTATGAATATATCCGATCAGACGGTAGGTAAGTCGAGCGAGCGTATACGCGCAGACGTCTCCCGTGCGGCCCTCAGGAGCCAGTTCTACGACGTCGAACCCCACGATTCTACGTGTCGTCGCGACTGCCCGCAGTATGGACCAGAGATCGTGCCATCCCGGGCCGCCCGGTTCCGGGGTACCAACACAGGGAAGAAACCCGCTGTCGAAGACATCTGCATCTATAGTGACGTAGACGGTACCGGACAGACTTGTCATCAGGTGCTCGAGCCAGGATGGAGCAGTCGGCGGCCAGAACACGATCGAAAGCCGATGGTCATTGATGTAGCGGCGCTCGGCTTCAGACAGACTCCGAATGCCTGCCTGGGCTGCCGGGCATAGCTCTCGCACCCTGCGCATCACGGTCGCCTGGCTGCAGCGCGCTCCAAGGTACGAGTCACGCAAATCGGCATGGGCATCGAGGTGAAGCACGGACAGGTCGGCGTAATGGGCACACATGGCCTGCACAGCTCCCAAGGTGATGGTATGCTCTCCCCCGAGCAGTACGGGTATCTTGCCGCATGCCAGCCAGTGATTGACCTTGTCCTCTACCTTATTCACCATGTCTTCCGGACGCGACAGCACAGGTTGAATCGGTTCAGTTGTAAAGATGCCGCACTTGGAGACATCCCGGTCCAGCTCCTGGTCGTACAACTCCAGCAGTCTGGAACTGTCGATAATTCGGGCAGGTGCGTGGCGGGTTCCCGTGATCCACTCTGTTGTGGCCTCGTAGGGCACAGGAATGACTGAGAAACGGGCAGCATCGATGCTCGTGTGTGACGAATCAAGCCCGGCGAATGTCGGAGCGGTCTGGAACGATCCTTCTTCACAGTCCATTGTAGGCATAACGTGTTGGGTTCTCAGTCCCGGATTGGGAGCGCGACCACTCTCTTTCTGCGAGGGCCACGCGCGACTGCGTGAAGCCGAAGCGTTGTTTCAGGTCTTCCGCCGCGTACTCAGTGTCAAAATCCTTGCACGAGAAGACGTCGATATTGACGAAGTAACGCTCCACGAATGTATGAATAGCGATATGGCTCTCCGCCAGAAATACGAATCCTGAGATACCCCATTCCTCCGGTACGCAGTCTTCGTAGCGGATTATATATGGCTCTGAAATCCGCTTCATGCCGATGCGGCCGGGGTACTCAAGTAGCAGGTTCCGCAGGAATTCCTCGTCCTGCAGCAACTCCTTGTTCTCGCTGTATCCATCCATCAACAGATGCATCTTCAGTCCTTGTATGCTGCGACGACCGCACCGTCCGAGTGGACTGTGATGCAATTACCCGCAGCGAGCAGATCTGTTCGTTCCGAGGTACTGTTCGACGACAGCCATCGCGCAGTACTTGCCGCACATACTGCATGCCTCTTCTTGCGTGGGCGTCTTCTGGTGCCCCTTACGCGCGAATTCTGGCACGAGCGACAGCTCAGCCTGAGCACTCCAATCCAGTGCTTTTCGCGCGGCCGACATCTTCCTGTCCCATTCGAGTGCGCCAGGTATTCCCTTGGCGATATCGGCCGCATGAGCCGCGATACGGGAGGCGATAACGCCTTCGCGGACATCGTTCTCATCCGGTAGAGAGAGGTGCTCCGACGGAGTGACATAACACAGGAAATCTGCACCGGCAGCCGCGGCGATTGCACCGCCGATAGCTCCGGTAATGTGATCGTAACCCGCGCCAATATCGGTCACCAGCGGTCCGAGAACGTAGAAGGGCGCGCCCTGGCACAGCGTCTTCTCAAGCTGTACGTTCGCCACTATCTGGTCCATTGGTACGTGACCCGGACCCTCTATGAACACCTGCACGTCCGCCTCCCGCGCACGCTGCACTAGTTCGCCCAGAATGATGAGTTCCTGGAACTGGGCTCGGTCACTTGCATCTGCGATACTGCCAGGTCGTAGTCCATCGCCAAGACTCAATGCGAAGTCGTATTGTTGTGCCAGTTCCAACAGGCGGTCGAACTGCTCGTAGAACGGGTTTTCACGCTCATTATGCAGCATCCATCCTGTGAGAAATGCGCCCCCCCGCGAGACGATATTTGTAAGGCGCCCCTGTTTTCGCAGTCGCTCGATGGTGCTCTGGGTCACGCCGCAGTGAATAGTCATGAAGTCCACGCCATCGAGTGCGTGCGACTCAACAGCGGCAAACATGTCATCCGGCGTCATATCCACAATCGAGCCACGCCGGTCGATTGCCAGGATTCCTGCCTGATAGATAGGAACAGTACCAAAGATGACCGAGCAGTCGGCAATGAGATGTCGCCTTATTGCGGTTATATCGCCACCGGTGCTCAGATCCATTACCGCGTCGGCGCCGCACTCAATGGCTGCAGCCATCTTGCGCAACTCCATCTCCACGGCTGACAAGTCCGACGATGTCCCCAGATTAGCGTTGACTTTTGTGCGGAGGCCCTTCCCCACGCCTGCTGGCACAAGGTTTCTGTGCAGTGGGTTCGCGGGTATAACCAGTGTACCTGCAAGGACGCTGTCCGCGACCACCTCGAGGCTTACGCCCTCAGTCCGGGCAACGTGCTCAACCTCAGGAACGTGGGAACCATTTCTGACACGCTCGATGAAAGTCATTGTTTTGGAATCGTTCCGCCCTGCACATCATCATCCACCGCTCATTGAAATTTACCACAGCGGCTGTACGATTGCAAACCGACGTACTTACGGCCGGGTACTTGCCTGCGTGATTGCTTGAGTCGGTGAATCGTCTGGAATCCTGACTGCGGAATCGCTACCGTCCATACTCAGGTCCTTTGCCCTGCTGAGCGATTGCTGTTCCGGCAGTGGTGGTTTTCAAAACCTGCCGCAGGGCTGTGGTCTGGGGTGTGGGTGCGAGGGCTCATCTAATAGTATGTGGGCGTGTCCTCTTGAGCGGAAGTGCCGGACCATGCTGATATTGCCGGGACCAACGAGATTGGGATGGTCGTAAGACCCTGGCGCAGTCCAGGAAGTGACGGCATACGTACGGCCCGCGGAATGGAAGTGTGGTGGGTCAAGCGAGAGCCGAGGGATCGAGGTCACCGCGTGGACTCCGTGGTAGCGGCGTCACGGGATGTGGTCTTTGTGTAACGGCAACTCGACCGCGTCCACAAACCAGTTCCGTCACTCACTCAGTCGCATGTGCTCTCCACCCACAGGTGCAAGCCCAGTTCATTGCCCGCATCCTCCAATGCCAGCAATCCGCCGTCGTATAGCCGGAACATGGTTTCTCCGGGCGGATACGTGAAAGCGAACGCACGGTCCTGTCCTGCCTCCACCCGCACCTCTTTTGCTGCTACGAGCTGTGATTTCTGCCATGCTTCGACTCGGCAGTTGTGATCTCTGTCGCCGCCCGCCTGGAGCGTAAGCGTGGCCCGTCCTTTGGATTCATTCATCTCGATTGTAGCGGATCCATTATCGGTTAGCGGGGCGTGTATCTGATAGCCGTCGCGAGGTCGTGAACTGAACAGCAGGAACTCCAGCTTCAGGCGCTCGCCGATGTCGAGCACCTCGATGCTGATTAGATGCTCCCACCTCTCTTCATTGTTGAGCGGGACAAGGATGAATGAATTCGGCGCTAGCTGTGTTCCGGCAGCATTGTCCACCCCGAGCCGGACGTCTGTTGTTTGGCCGTCCAGTCTCGCCTCAATGACATAGACCACGGACTCCCCCTCGCGGTTCACTACTCCCATAATCAGTTCGGCCGGCTCTTCAAGGCGCATCTTCGCAGGGTAGCCCTCGGCCGTGCCGGCTGTTCCCAGAATGTAGAACTCCGTAAACTGTTCACCTGTCCTGGGCGTGGCCACCACGTAGACAAGCGTCGCAACCGCTAGGAGGATCGAGATGATACGCACCGTGGTCAGAAACCGGTTGGTTGCTGACTCCGTGCGCCGGTTCATCCCGAGATGAGTGAGGTCCACAGTGGAGCGCTCCTCGTGGTGCTGGCGGTGACGACGTATGACCGCGATGATGCACATCGCAATGATGAAACCGCTCAGGGTTAACAATATGGGGACCAGTCGTATACCCCACGGCGTGTAGTTCAGAAGAAGGGCCAGGAGTGGAACAACTGCGATACTGGCACCAAAGCTGAGGGCCAGGCGTTCGGCGGTATCAATATCATAGCGCCGCGGATACAACGCAGCGATGAGACAGTAGCCTGGCAGAAGAATGATGAACGGTATGGCGAACACCACGCGGGCAGGCCCCTCGGTCATCAGCGTGACTAGAATCGTGATCAGCGCCGCAGCCAGTACGAGAAGTAGATCATTGAACTGCCGGACGAACGTACGTGGGCTCCTTCCTGCAGAGGAATAGTCCATTGCGTTACATGAGAAAGCCGCACGCCTGGAGCCGCGGTACGTTCCGTATGCTAACAGGGAAGTGTCGTGGACAGCAAGGGACTTCAGGTGGATAAGTCCGCATATCCAGGTGGGTCTGTCACACGCTCAGCGGTACTCCCAAAGCCGATGGACAGTAGTTGGCAGTCAGCCCCATGTGTTCCCGCGAGGCTCGCATTTCCTTTCTACCACC
>SKVJ01000053.1 GCA_007129495.1 Dehalococcoidia bacterium
GGAAGCGCACCCCCTCGCCACAGTATTGTGACGACGCCACATTGGCCCCATACAGGGCGGATCCCGAACATGCGTGCTTCAGGGCGCTCACTGCCCAATGCTCCGGCACTTCGCCCAGCCACGGCACTCCGGAGTGCTTGTACTCGGGGTAGGGCCGCAAGCCAACGGTCATACCTGGCCTCCGCCAACGCCAATGATCTCATCCAGCAATCCTTCTGCCTCCGCCTGCACGGCCCTGAGGTCTGCAGCGATCTCGTCCAGTGAACGCAATGGCGTTGGCTTGTAGAAATGCCGGGTGAAGGATATCTCGTACCCGATCTGCGTCTTCGAGTGATCGATCCACGCATCCGGCGCGTAAGGCAGCACCTCACGCCGGAAGAACGCGTGGATGCCTCCTTCCTCAATCAGCGGGACCTGTTCTGTGTCCCGGAGTTCAGGGTCAGGCTCATACTCCACGCTCTCCCGCGTCCTCTTCCTGATGACGCGTGGAGCCTCTTCCTCTCGCGGCAGCGTTTCCTTCAGTGCCTTGATCTCTTTGGCCGAGTACACCCGGTCCGGATCAATGCCCTTGAGACGCAGCGGCCGCTCCACTACTATCTTCCAGTAGCCGAACGCCGCGTTGGGGAAGATCTTCGACTGCTCGCTCTCCTCGAACGCGAGGAAGAGGTCCACTATCTGCCGTATCTGCTCATCCGACAACTCGCAGTTCTTCCTGCCAAGGTTCTTGCGCAGCGGTTGATAGATGCTTGTGGCGTCGACGAGTTGCACCTTGCCGCGGCGATGCTCAGGCTTGCGGTTTGTCAGGACCCAGACGTACGTGGCGATGCCGGTGTTGTAGAAGATGTTCAGCGGCAGCGCGATGATCGCCTCCAGCCAGTCATTCTCGATGATCCACCGGCGGATGTTTGATTCACCCTGTCCGGCATCGCCGGTGAAGAGTGACGACCCATTGTGTACCTCGGCTATGCGGCTGCCCAACGCTGTCCCATGATTCATCTTGGCCAGCTTGTTCACAAGGAACATGAGCTGGCCATCGCTGGAACGGGTGATGAGGGATAGCTGCTCGTTCTGGTGCTGGGCGGTGAACCGTGCGTCACTGATCTGTCCTTTGCCACCCATGCGTTCGAGGTCTGTCTTCCAGCTCTTGCCATAGGGCGGATTGGACAGCATGAAGTCGAACTCCATTGAGGGAAACGCATCAGACGCCAGCGTTGAGCCGTACTTAATGTTTTCAGCGGCCTGACCTTCACCCTTCAGGAGCAGGTCGGCCTTGCAGATCGCGTACGTTTCCGGCTGAACCTCCTGACCGAACAGGTGGATCGAGACTTCCTTGCCCCGCTCCCGTGCGAGGCTATTGAGGGTCTCCTCAGCTATGGTGAGCATGCCACCGGTGCCACATGCGCCGTCGTAGATGCGATACGTAGCATCACGGATGTCGTCTGGAACCGGCATGAAGACGAGATCCGCCATCAGATGGACAACATCACGCGGAGTGAAGTGCTCACCCGCCTCCTCGTTGTTCTCCTCATTGAAGCGACGGATTAGCTCCTCAAAAACCGTTCCTACGGAGTGATTATCCAGTCCCGGAAGGCGAACAGTTCCATGCTGGTCATGGACCGGGTTGGGGCTGAGGTTGATGTCGCCCGTCGTGAACTTCTCTATGAGGCTGCTGAGGATGTCTGCCTCAACGAGGGTGGGAATCTGGTTACGGAACTTGAACTTGTCTAGAATCTCCTGCACATTGGGAGAGAAGCCATCGAGATACGCCTCGAAGTCGGCCTTCAGCTGCTGCTGCCTCGCTCGCGCACGAAGGTCGCGCAACGTGAACGGTGAGATGTTATAAAACGCGTTGCCGCACGCTGCCCTGAGCGCCGCGTCCTTGTTCGCGACTCCTGCCTCATCCAGTTGCATGTTCAGTTTCAGCACGGCTCCCTTGGTTGGCTCCAGCACGGCGTCAAGCCGACGGATCACCGTCATGGGGAGGATGACATCACGGTACTTGCCTCGGACGTACACGTCGCGGAGGACATCGTCCGCAATGCCCCAGATGAACCCGGCGATCCAGTTGACGTCAGCCTGTGCCATATTCGTGCCTCCGAGCGTTAAGTGGATTAGCTGATGGGCCGGTATTTAGGCAGGGAAACCATTGCCCGCCACGACATTGTGACTCATGTGTGTGACAACTGTGTGTCACAGATCTGCCAGTCTTCACGAAAGGAGTAACCCGTACCAATTGCTGTGATTGCGGAACCTGATGAGGCAGATGCCTGTGATTGCGGATCGATGGCTTGCCTGTCTGTGAACGATTACGTATCGATGATGATGGGTTACTACGTGGGCGCGTGCGGGTGCCACAGCACCCCGGCACGCTGTATGTGGTCAACCTACCCATTCACACCAACCGACGCCAGTCTCAAGGCCACTGGCAGGGGAGCCAGCAGAACTACTCTACTGTAGACTTCGAAGTCTCAGCGGTCAAGAGTGCTCTGCTTTCAATGTACACGTGATCCACCCGGTATACGAACACCGCCTGCTCAGAAATGCCAAAGCCACCCGTGGGGGTGGCTCGGCGCCCTGCATCCGAAGACACAGGGGAGGCAACTGGCATATGCTACTCCTAAGGAGTCGTTGGATCACCCGATAGTTATAGGGACTCACCTCCGCATGCGCGGTGTGGAGGGTGCAGAATTCCCGTCGGCTCGATCGTTCAGTCAGCGTTTCCGGCTCATCTCTCTGCCGTTGCCGCAAGCGGCGAGGCTGCCGGCCCGCAGGCGGGTAGTCAGAGGGCATTGGAGGAAGCGCCTTTGAGAAACTCCTGCATAACGCTGTGTATCGTGGCGAGTGCCCGGTCTACGTCCTCAGCCTCAACCATTCGGTGGGTAACTGCGCGAATCCTGGAACCGGATGGATAGTTCAGCTTCACGCCACTCTCCCGGAGGCGGTCTACGAAAGGCCGCGGTGGGACATTCGAGAGCAAGGAGAACATCACGATGTTGGTGACCGTCTTCCCGGGTGAGCAGTCAATGCCCGGCATGGCCGAGAGTCCGGCGGCAAGCCGCCCGGCGTTCTCGTGATCCTGCGCCAGCCGGTCGAGCATGGTGTCCAGCGCTACCAGTCCGCCGGCGGCTATTACTCCTGCCTGCCTCATCCCACCACCAAGCATCTTCCTCTTCTTCCGCGCTCTGGCAATGAATTCCACTGAACCGCACAGCACGGAGCCGACCGGCGCGCTCAGGCTCTTGGACAGGCAGTAGCACACGGAGTCCACCGGCGACGCAAGGTGTGCGGCAGGCACACCGAGGGCTACCGCTGCGTTGAATATGCGCGCCCCATCCAGATGAACCGCAAGTCCTTGCCGGTGAGCGAGCTCGCATGCGGATGCAGTGTACTCCGCAGTAATGACTGCGCCGCCGCACCGATTGTGTGTGTTCTCGAGGCAGAGAAGAGTGGTAGGCGGGAAATGGATATCCTCGGGACGGATAACTGCTGCGACCTGCTCCAGGTCCAGCCTGCCGTCCTCGCCGGTGGGCACAGTCCGCAGCATGACACCGCCGAGTGCCGCGGCCGAACCGACCTCGTACCACAGTATGTGAGCCTCGCTGCCCACAATCACCTCGTCGCCCGGTCTCGTGTGCGTCAATATAGCCACCAGGTTGCTCATGGTGCCGCTGGGGGTGAAAAGGCCGGCCTCCTTGCCGAGCAGCGCGGCGGACCTCTGTTCCAGCAGATTGACAGTCGGATCTTCGCCGTAGACGTCATCGCCCAATTCGGCCTGATACATAGCCCGCCGCATCTCCTCTGTGGGCAGTGTAATCGTGTCGCTGCGCAGATCGACTACTTTCATTTCAGCTCCTGGCGAGGCCCGCGCCTCTCTTTGGGGTTACGTCATCTGTCATGGACCGATGCAGCCTGGATACTACAACCTCGCCGCAATTCTTATCAAGCGCCACGCAGGGCGGGCGGTGGTCTGCAGTGCTACTCCCGTTGAGGGTCGGGCGACCGGTTCCATCGATAACCGGCCGGATTCGCCGGCATCCGCTTCGACGAGGGAGGGACGCCGACACGTGCCGGTAGCGGGTTTCTTCACGACGTGCAGTCTATCACTCGCGGACAGTCATGGTCGGGGCCAGACTTAGAATGTGCGGTACTGGTTCAGGATCCAGAAAGTTGTCAGTTCTCCGCGGCATCGTCACGGTGTCCGGGCCGTTCTTTGCAGTCGGGGCGTTCACAGGCGCCCCCAGGATCGGCTGTATTGCGAAAGAGAACCATGTACAGTATGCAAAGGCCGGTCAAAAGACCGGAAAGGAGAATCGAAATGGAGAAGACCTATCTGCAGCCCACGAACGTACCGAAGCCTGCGGGAGACTACTCCCAGGGACTGATGGTCAAGGGAGGAACCCTTGTGATGATCGCCGGGCAGGTGCCCTGGGATGCTGAGGGCAAGGTGGTTGGGCCGGGCGACATCCAGGCGCAGACGCGGCAGGTGTTCGAGAACCTGAAGAACATGCTGGCCGCAGCCGGGGCAACGTTCGATGACGCCATCAAGCTGACCATCTTCCTCAAGAACAGGGAGGACTTCCCCGCGTTCCGGGATATCCGCGCCCAGTACCTGAAGCCTCCGTTCCCTCCCACCACCCTGCTCGTGGTGAAGGACCTCGCCCGGGAGGAGTGGATGCTGGAGGTAGAGGTGACAGCGGTAGTTGACCGTTAGGCATACGCCGCACCGGCGCGCAGGACAACGAGGCCCCGGTCCGCAGGCCCGTGACCGGAACTATTGTCGCGACCTGACCTCGGCCCGTCATGGCCCCCGAACGCCGGGGGCCGGGTTCTCCTGATGACGTATGCTTAAGAGCCGCCGGGTTTCACGGGGAGAAATCGAATTCGCCTTCGAGCCCCAGCCGGTGCAGTGTCTGCTTCGTCGGTATTCCGGTGTCTCTATCCCATCCCCTCGCTTCATAGCACTCGTTCATCATTGCATCGTAGCTGGTTATGGCGCATTCGTTGACTGAGGAGTACTTCCCGAATTCCGGCATACGGAAGCATCGCTCCGGCAACATGTCATCCGCTCTCCTTACGCCCTCCCTCACATTGAACATTCTCTGGAGGTTGTACACACGCTCGCCGATGCGCAACAGCTCTTCTCCGTCCATCTCCCAGCCGGTAAGGGAAGACACGAGATTCGCCATCTCCACAGGTCCCAACCCGTTGTACGCATGGAATTTACATATTCCCACGATGTCCGGGATTATGCCGAAGTCCTGCAGTGACTTGCATATTGTTCCCTTGCCCGACTCATCAAACCTGTCCAGGGTGTTGGGATCCGGAACGCCGAAAGGGATGAGCCCGAAGTCGTTTTTCAGACTGTCATAGGCCATTCCCTCAAGCGGATGGATGTGACACATGCCTCTGTTGCTCAGGCCATACATAACTGCGAGCGCTTTCCCGGATCTTGCATCGTGTGCCGGGCCTTCGAGGCCTTTCCCGTGTATCGCCGATTCCTGCGATCCCTTGCCAATGATCTGCGATGCTCGTGCGACCCCCTGTCCCAACACCCTGCCTATACCCTCTCTTCTTGCTATTTTGTGCACAAGGTCGACCATGACGTCGGTGTTGCCCCAATTGAGTTCCAGGCCATCAGCTTCTTCATCAGGCAGGATGCCCTGTTCGTAGCAGTCCATGGCGAAAGCGATGACCGCCCCGGCGGATATGGTGTCCAAACCGTACTCATTACAGAGATGGGTAGCATGTACTGCGGCATCCATATCTTCATTCAGCACGAAGAAGGTGAATGCAGCAAGACTTTCATACTGGGAGCCTTCATGCTCAGGAGTCTCCCATTTACCACCCTCAACCCTGGCAATCCTGCCACACCTTAATACACAGCCTTTGTAGCATGGCCTGGACCTGATGAGGTTCGTAGTCTTGAAGTGCTGATAGAACTCCTCTCCCTTTCCCCATGAGTTCGATCTCCAATTCTTGGTCGGGATATCCCCCAGGTTATCGTTGTTGACCATATCTCCGGTAGTGCCGTCGATGGACATTCCGTCTTTGCCGGTGCTGGCAAGAATCTTCTCGTGGTACTCCCTGCAGAGCGAGAGAAATCGGTCCGGGTCAGCAACCCGAATCTGACCGTTACCCCTCACTGCGATGGCCAGCAGGTTCTTCGACCCCATCACAGCGCCTGCTCCACACCTGCCGGCTGCACGAGCTCCGAACATGACGCTGGCATAACGGACCAGGTTCTCCCCAGCAGGACCAATGCTCGCGATTTCGAACTCACCGTCGAGTTCCTGTCTGATTTGACTCTCTTTCTCAGAAATCGTCTTGCCCGCCGATTGAGTTGCAGGTCTTATCTCGACATTGTCATTGTCGATCACGAGGTATTTCCAACCGTCGGCTTTGCCTTCTACAACGAGGTAATCGTAGCCGGCCTTCTTCAGTGCGCCACCCCAGTCGCTTCCACTTCTGGATTCACCCCAGATACCTGTGAGCGGCGATTTGAAGCAGATTTCTATGCTTCCCGACCCCGGGGCGCGCGTACCGGTCAAAGGCCCGCAGCCGAATACCAGCTTATTCCCGGAACCCAGGGGGTCGACACCAGTCGGTAGTTCGTTATAGAGCAGCTTCGCGCTGAATCCAACACCGCCCAGGAACGCCTTCATATCATGTTCGCTCACCGTCTCGGTGCTGGTCGTGCCTGATGTCAGGTCAACCCTGAGAAGGCGGCCGGTGAAGCCATACAGGTCACCGTTTCCTGTGGTAGTCATATGCCCCCCTTTTGTCTGTGTAGTCTGGCCAGTCGCTCAAGTTCCTGATCGGATGCCTGTATGATCTCCGGACGTATCCGGAGGCAGGGATCACATGCCGCCGCCCGCACCCTTCACGGCCCGGACAAGGAGCGTACCCGGTTTATCTAACCGGTGACAGACAGTCCCAGACCCTTGAGCCGCCTCGCCATCTCCGTTCTCTCATCCGGGGTGAGAGGTAAAGCCGGTCGGCGAGGAGGACCGACGTGAAGGCCCACGAGATCCATCGCAGCCTTCACCGAAGATGCGTATGGATGCGTATCG
Source organism: Dehalococcoidia bacterium (assembly GCA_007129495.1). Classification (GTDB taxonomy): domain Bacteria; phylum Chloroflexota; class Dehalococcoidia; order GIF9; family AB-539-J10; genus SKVJ01. The sequence continues at coordinate 7,071 of SKVJ01000053.1, forward strand.
ACGAAATCGCATAGGGGAAATATTCGTTCCCACAGCTCCCTGCCTGCGGTGAGGTCGCCCTTCTCACAGACGAGCGAATACAGTTCCACTGCCTGAACCGGCATGAAGTTGGCACAGCCCCAGATGGAGCCAACTGCTCCCGCCACCAGTCCATCGTAGGTTATGGTGTCGCCCCCCACGAACAACTTCAGCTTGTCGTCGGAAGCGGCACGAATCTGGCGGATGCGCGCCAGCATGCCCGTGCTGTCCTTCGCGTAACGTATGATTCCTTCCTCCGTCAACTGGGCGAGCAAACGGGGCGTCATCACATCCGCGCCTGCCAGTGGAAGGCAGTACGCTATGATTGGGATACTGGTCGCTTCTGCTACATTGGCAAAGTGGGTATAAGCCTCCCTCTCTGTCGCCGACCTGTAGTATGGTGGGAGCATCATCAGCGCGTCTGCTCCAAGAGACTCAGCCTGTTTCGCGTACATGATAGCCTCGCGGGTCGAGAGAGCTGACGGCTGAATCACCACCGGCACCCGGCCGTTGATGTGCGCGAAGGTCTCCTCTGTGAACCGCACGCGCTCGTCGGGAGTGAGTGTGAAAAACTCGCCTGTGTCGCCAAGGATGATCAGCGAATGGACACCGGACTCTATCAGATAGTCGATGATCTCCTTGGCGCGCTGCACATCAGGTTCTTCATTCGCATCAAACGGCGTGGCGAAAGGGACGACTATTCCCCGAAGCTCCTTCATTGTCCCGGTACCTCCTTCGTGATTTGTGTATTGCGTTCTCGCCCGTCAATTGCATCTACCCGGCACCGGGTCCATTGTAATGAATCAAGGTCACACTATCTAGGGGGAACACAGGAGGCGGCATGCGTTGACGCTGCAACACGTGCTGTGTAGAATCACAACATTCATTCTCTCCGAGCTGCATTCGTCTAAAGAGCCATCCATGACGGGCAGCCGGTGGACCTGGTGTCACGAGGGTGCGCCCAGAAATGAGCGTGCCTCCCATGACTGGAAAGGAGAGACTTGCGGTTAGTCACTGTTGCCTTGTTCCCACGTGAAACCCCTGTCTGCGGCCCTTATGCCTCTGCTTTCGTTCCGCGACGTGCAGCATGCGTCCGGCGATCGAATCGCACCAGGCTCGATGCTTGTGCGTGGCTGCTCGGCTGGTCGTGGGCTTAGTATACCGAACCGTGAGCTGTGATCGGCGTTAGAAAGGATTGTTGCACTGTGAACCGAAGTATGCGGAGATACTCAATGCTCATGTGCGCCAGTGCTTGTGCACTCGTCGTCCTGCTGGCAGGATGCGCAGGGGATGACGGTCGGGTCGGAGTGGTCGCAAGCCAGGAGCGATTGCGGCTCTCTACCACTACGAGTCTGTACGACACCGGACTGTGGAATGTCCTTGAGGATCGATACGAACAGCAGCATGGCATTCGACTGGATATAGTCTACGCAGGCACGGGGATTGCCCTTGAGTATGGACAACGTGGCGATGTAGACGCACTTGCGGTGCACGACAGGGCCCGCGAGGAGCAATTCATCGCGCAAGGCTACGGTGTTGAGCGCGTGCCATTTGCCTACAATTACTTCGTCATAGTCGGCCCGGAGGAAGACCCGGCGTCTCTGGCGTCCCTGGGGCCGGAGGATGCCCTCAGAAAGCTATATGAGGATCAGGGCATCTCGTTTATCTCCCGAGGTGACGATTCAGGTACACATTCCAAGGAAAAGGCGATCTGGGAGGCTGCGGGCCTTGATTACGATACTGTCAGGAACTCAGGCGCCTGGTATATCGAGCGCGGCGGGGGTATGGGACCGACCCTGCTCATGGCGGCTGAAAAGGAGGCGTACACGCTCTCGGATATCGGCACGTTTCTCTCCTTTCAGGGAGACACCGGACTGGTGCCGATCGTAGAACGGGGCAGCATCATGCTCAATGTGTACTCCATCATAGCCGTTTCTCCTGACTCAACAAGTGACGCACGATACCAGCGGGCCCGGACCCTGATTGACTTCATGGTGTCAGAGGAGACACAGAGGATTATCGGTGAGTATGGAAGAGGAGACTTTGGCAGGCCGTTGTTCATCCCTTGTGCAGGCAACGAGCCGACCGTATAGGTAGACACAATTGTGAGCGTATGGCAGGGATTCATCCGCGGACTTGAGTTGATCGTCACATTCGACAGCGAGGTGATGGCGATTGCTGGTCGTTCACTGGCAATCTCGCTGTCAGCGATGTGCATCGCCGCAGTCGTATGCATACCCCTGGCCTGTCTCATTCATTTCGGCCGTGTGCCCGGCAAGCGGTGGCTCATCGCTCTTATCCAGACGTTCTACAGTGTGCCGACAGTACTTGTTGGACTGCTGGTGTTCCTGTCGTTTTCCCGCACGGGGCCACTGGGTGGTCTCCAGCTGATGTTCACTCCTCAACTGATGGCGATAGGCCAGGCCATACTGGTGAGCCCGATTCTACTTGGCCTGGTTATCTCAGCGCTTGCCGGGACGGATAAGCGGCTGAAACAGACTGCGGTGTCCCTCGGAGCCAGTCACGTTCAGGGAGCGGTTCTCGTCATGAGAGAGGCGCGCTACGCAATGCTTACGGCGATGACCATGGGATTCGGTCGCGCCATTTCGGAAGTTGGCCTGGCGCTGATGGTTGGAGGGAACATCCGGGGGTTCACGCGCACGCTGACCACAGCAATCTCTCTTGAGACCGCCAAGGGCGATGTCGAACTGTCGATTGCCCTGGGCCTCATACTCCTTCTTATCGCTTTGTTCGTGAATGTGGCGATGAACAGACTACAGCAGGTGAGAATTGAGACATCAGGTTGATGCTATCGGTATCGGAAAGGTCTTCGGTGGCCGCCAGGTGTTGAAGAGAATAGACCTCACCGTAGGCGTCGGTGAGATGTTTGTCATCATCGGTCCAACCGGGTCCGGTAAGACCACCCTGCTGCACATACTGGGCCTGCTCGACAGTCCAACGAGAGGTCGACTGCGGTTGATGGGGACCGAGTGCGACAACTCCGGGGGCAACCACCTTGCACTGCGCCGGAGAATGGCATTTGTGCAACAGAAGCCGATCGCGTTCAGCATGAATCTGAGGGACAACATCGCGCAGCCACTGCGGTGGCGCGGCATCGACAGGGCCGAGATCAATGCGCGTGTGAATCACATACTCGAGGCCACCGGCATGGCCGAGTATGCCGGGCGGAACGCCCAGACACTGTCCGGGGGAGAGACCCAGCGCCTGGCCATTGCTCGTGCGCTCGTCAGCCGACCGGACATTCTGCTGCTGGATGAGCCAACCGCCAACCTTGACCCCGAATCGGTCGTTCGCGTTGAAGAGATGCTGGCGGGCATAGTCAGGCAACGCGAGACGACGGTCATTATGACGACGCATGACCTGACCCAAGCGAGCAGGCTGGCCGACCGTGTAGGTGTCCTGGTGGACGGAGAGTTTCTGCGTGTTGGAACACCGGCGGAGTTATTCGAGATGGTCAACGATGGAGGACTGCAAGCGGCCTCGCTGCTGTTCTCCGTTCCGGTGGCTGGGACTGAACGGCAGCTGCCGGACAGCCGGGAAGGAGGTAACCTCGTGCGCCATGGTGAATAATATGTCTCACATTCCGGAAGCGCCCGGTATTCAGGACAGATACTCACGGGTCATTGACTACCTCAGGGTATCCGTGACGGACCGGTGCAACCTGCGCTGCACTTACTGCATGCCGCCCGAGGGGGTCACTCTGCTTGACCATGAGGACATACTTTCGTTCGAGGAGATCGTCGCAGTAGTTACAGCCGGCGCCGAACTGGGGATCAGTAAGGTACGTATCACCGGTGGGGAGCCTCTCGTTCGGCCGGGGTTGTGTGATCTCGTCAGGGCGCTGTCCCATGTTGATGGGCTTGACGACCTTTCCCTGACCACAAACGGCACGCTGCTGAAGTACTATGCAGCTGAACTGAAGGCGGCGGGCCTGAAGCGTGTAAACATCAGCCTCGATTCTCTGAGGCCCGACAGGTTTCTGAGCATCACCCGTCAAGGACATCTGGAGGACACGCTCAGTGGCATCGAAGCCGCGCAGGTGGCGGGATTGATGCCGATCAAGATAAACACCGTAGTAATGAGGGGGATCAATGATGACGAGGTGAAGGACATCGCTGTTCTTGCTCGCATGCGTGGATGGAGTATCAGGTTCGTTGAAAGGATGCCTCTTTCAGGGAACGAGGGCGGATATGTTCCTTCCTCCGAAGTGTTGGGACACCTGTCGCCCCTGGGCACACTGGATCCTCAATTACCGGCGTTCCACAATGGCCCCGCCAGGTGTTACAGTCTCAAGGGCACAGGGAGCGTGGGCTTCATCTCCTCCATGAGCGAGCCTTTCTGCTCGACGTGCAACCGGCTGAGGCTGACATCGACCGGAATGCTGCGCCCCTGTCTCCTGTCAGATGCCGGAACAGTTGACATAAAAACACCATTGCGTGAAGGCGCAGACAAGGCGATCGTACAGGACTTACTGCTTGAGGCGGTGAGCTGTAAACCCGGAAGTCACTCACTGAAATCAAACGGCTCCCGGATAGGTACTGCCATGTCTCAAATCGGAGGATGAACATGTCGATGCACATGATGGATATCACCACGAAGGCCGAGACGCGCCGAAGCGCCTCCGCGGAGTGCTGCGTGAGGATGCAGCCCTCAACAATGCAGCTGATCCGCCAGGGGGAAATCCCCAAAGGCGACGTCGTGGCGGTCTCTCAGACAGCCGGCGTAATGGCTGCAAAGCAAACCCCGGACCTGCTTCCTTTGTGTCACCCCTTACTCCCTGGCAGTATTGATATTGAATTCGACACTGTCGGGTCTGAGGATTGCGTCAGGATTCGTGCCACGGTGACCGGCATCGGCCGAACCGGTTTCGAGATGGAGGCTATGGTGGCTGCATCCGTAGCCGCTTTGAACCTGTACGACATGTGCAAGAACGTGGACAAAGGAATGATCATTGAAGGGATCCGGCTTGTGAGCAAGACTGGTGGCAAGAGCGGAACGTATACAGCGGGAGCCGAACCCGGCCGGGACCGGGTTGGGGAAGTGATTGCCGTCTGTCTGGGGAAGGACAAAGGACCGAAGAACCCGGTCGGTGAAGGAGTGCTTCAGGAAGGGACTGGATTCCTGGGAGACAGCCATGCAGGAACCGAGCGACAGGTAAGTCTGCTTGCAATTGAGACCGTCGAGCGGTTCACTGCTGCACTCCGCCAGTTGAATCCACGTATGATGGAGACGCAGGGGATCAGAATCGCCCCTGGTGATTCCGCCGAGAACCTGTTGATTCAGGGAATAGATCTGCTTTCTCTGCCCCTTGGGACCCGGCTGCGCGTCGGTGCGGAGGCGGTAATCGAGTTGGTTCAACTGGGCAAGAAGTTCCACAAGCCGGGCTTCTTCCTGCTTCCCCTTGAGGGCGCCTTCGGCTCCGTCGTTCACGGAGGGACGGTGAGAGACGGCGATGCCGTGCAAATCATCCATTAGGGCGCACGACGCCTCACCTGCCGCCGGGTGGCCAATCTGCGGCATGGTGAACATAGAGGCTGCTACGGTCGTTCACCGGAGACGTCGGCGCAATCGGTGACACCACCCCGCAGTATATCGACTGCGTGCGGCAACGCCGGAAGTATCGTCTCGAGGCATTCCCGCACGGCCTTGGGACTGCCGGGGAGGTTGATAATGAGGCACGAGCCTCGTATGCCGCACACCGCCCGGCTCAACATCGCGTGCGGCGTCTTCTTCAGGCTCTCCGCGCGGATAGCCTCGGCCATTCCCGGTACCAGCCGGTCAACCACGGCGAGAGTCGCCTCCGGTGTGACGTCTCGGGGTCCAAGGCCGGTGCCTCCGGTAGTGACGATCACGTCGACTATTCCGCTGTCCGCCCAGTCAATCATTTTGCCCGAGATGAGGGCTTGTTCGTCCGGCACAACCGCATACGTGGATTCCAGCTCTCCCAGCCGCGCCAGGACTTCCATAATGACGTCTCCGCTCAGATCGGGCCGCTCGCCTCGTGAACTCCTGTCGCTAATCGTCAGTATTCCAACCTTCACACCGTGCCTTCCATTTGCCTGTAGTATTTCTGATGGTGAGATCGAGTGTGCGGATTTCACCGGCCCCCTTCATCGCGGACATCATTCCCAGGGTGGTGCGTGCAATCAGGAGTTGCATAAACGGCTTCAGGAACAACTCCTTACCGTTCACTACCGCCCGGACTTCATTGCGGGATGCCTGAACGATCCGCCGCACCAGGAGATCAGCGATGCCCGTGAAATCTGCGAAGTCGAACTGCGGCACACTGACATCGAGAGGCTCATCGGTGATGATCCCGAGAAGCGCCTCGTGAGGAGTAAGGAGTTCGCTGCTCACCGCCTTCCTGTGGACCTCAATCCTGGGAAGAGTGCTCTGTTTGAATCCCTCCACCAGCGCAATATCAGCGTGGTCCTCAGCCATTCGCAGTATCGCGTCAATCGCAATGGGCCGGCCTTTGTTCACGCAGAAAGTGGTGTCGTCCGAAGCCACCACCACCAGATCGCTGCCGGCCTGTGAGAATCGCCAGCTGTCCTTCAGGGGCGTATCCTGGGCCACCTGGTGACCAGCGTGCTTGACAGTGGCAACGCGGTAGTTGCGCTTAGCGAATTCAGGAATGAGACGCTCAATGAGGGTGGTTTTCCCGACGTGCGATGGGCCGACAAACGCCACAGCCGGTATCACGGCGTCTCCCCCTCCAGACAATAGCTCTCGTTCCAATCCATCATTTGCACCTCGACAGCGTCTCCGGGGCTGATGTGCGACACTAAATCTGGCACAATGGCGAGGCCATTTGCCTTCGTCATAGAGGTCAGAATCGCCGAACCTTGCGGTCCGGTGAGTCTCGCTCTGTACGCATCTCCGTCACTGTGAACGGAGACCCGGGCAAAAACCCGCCGCCTGTCCTTGTTCGATATCTCCCCTTCGATCTTCGCTCTGACGGTCGGCTTTCGCAGGGTTCTCAGTCCGAGCATCTTGAGAATGGCAGGACGGACGAACTGCTCGAAGGTTATCATGGAACTTACCGGATTACCCGGCAATCCAATGAGTGGCAGTCCCGGTCTATCGCCGTCACGGCGAATCAAGCCAAAGGCAGAGGGCTTTCCCGGCTTAATTCTTATCGTCCACAGGTGCAACTCTCCCCGTTTCGAGAGGATGTCCTTGACCATATCGTAGTCGCCCAGTGAGACGCCGCCGGATGTAATCAGCATATCCGCGTCGAGGGCCCGGTCCAGCAGGGCATTCAGCGAGGCAACCGAGTCCCGTGCTATTCCAAGGGGCTTGGGAATCCCCCGTATCTCGATACCTGAGCCGCAATGGTGTAGGAATTGGCGTCACGAATCTTGCCGGGCTCCAGCGGCTCATCGATTCCCACCAGCTCATCCCCCGTGGAAAGGATTGCCACGAGGGGACGTCTGATTACTGGAGCGTGTATCACGCCGATGGAGGCGAGCACACCGATCTCGGCCGGCCGGACTACTGTCCCACTCGAGAGCAACATCTGACCCCGTGCGATGTCCTCACCGCGCCTTCGAATAGTCGCACCCTCTACCGTCTCAACCAGGATACCGATTTGAGAAAGGCCATCTCCCCTGGCGGTTCTTGCATCCTCATCTGTGTCCTCGAAGGGGACCACCGTGTCAGTTCCCGACGGAATTGCTGCTCCTGTCATGATGCGAATTGCGGTCCCGGGTTCTACCGTGCGCGAGGATACGTATCCTGCCGGCACTTCGTCGATGACAGACAGGACAATCACTGAAGATGAACTGGCGCCCTTCGTATCCCGGGCGCGAACCGCAAAATCCATCCATGGCGGAATTGTCCATGGGAGGAATGTCCAGATCAGCAGTGATATCGGCGTCGAGGACCTGTCCCAGAGAATCCAGGATCGGCCTTTCCTCGCGGTCAAGCACGCGGACGTGCTCAAGTATCATCCTCTGTGCGTCCTCAATCGATATCAAGTGGCTACTCAGGTCACACCCCTGTGCATTCTTCTGAACTGCAGAAGGCGCGGCTGTCTTTCCGGTGGCCCGCTCCCGGCTGCTTCGGCATCTACTTAAGAGTTGGGCAACTCAGCAGCATTAGAGGCGGCATACTAGGTGACCTTTGTAATCTGAACCAGGCAGCTATTGTGGGGGAACGAACCTGCCGGTGACGCCTTGTCTCTAGTGAGCACGTTTGCGCAGCCTCCCGAATCAACGCCATCAGAATCCGGGGCGAACCATGAACCGGAATCCATGCTGGCAACGCCGGGAATGATATTCTCATCCACACGGGCGGTCGCAACAAGCACCCCCCGGTCATTGTATATCCTGATCTTGTCGCCGCTGACGATGCCTCTCGGCTCTGCATCTTTCGGGTTCAGCCAGACGGCGTCATCTGCCACTGCCTTGAGTCGGGGAATGTTAAATAACGATGAGTTGACTCTGGCCCTGGAATGGGGACTGATCATCTGAATCGGATACTTGTCTGAAGCCAGGTCCCCGGGACCTTCCCAGGCTTCAATGTACTTGGGAACAGGAGGAAGGAGAGGATTGTTCCTCTCAGCCAGTGTCTGGCTGAATATCTCGATCTTACCCGAGGGAGTGGGGAAGGGATTGTGGACAGGGTCTTCGATTTGCTCCCGAAAGGCTACCCACGGCTGCTCGAGCGGAATGCGGTGAACCCCCTCCTGTTTGAATACCCCGTATTCTGGCAGGTCAGGCGTGGCGGCAGTAAATTCCCGCAGCCATTCCTCGTCGGACTTGTTGTTGAAGGCGCTGATGCCAAGACGGGACGCGAGTTCGGTAAAAATGGCCAAATCCGACTTTGTTTCAGGCAGGGGCTCAATCGCCTGATCCATGTGAATGAAGTAAGATCCCCCGCCCCAGGGCTGGCCGATATCCATGCGTTCCAACGCGGTGCTAACGGGGAGGACGATGTCAGCGTAGCGGGCGGTAGGGGTGAGAAAGATCTCGTGGGCAACAATGAACTCGGGCACCTGGAGGGCAGCCAGTCCTTTGTTGGTATTGAGAAACTGATTCAGCAGGTTGCAACCCACGATGTAGAGCATCCTGATATCTGCGGGATAGCCGCCGGAGGTCCCTTTGAGCAGTGCATCATATACATCGGCCCCATGTACAAGCGGCATTGGTGCTTCCGGCACGGGCAGCGTCCGGCCAAGCGATCCCATGGGCACGCGGCCGACACCACCAGATACGTAGCCGCCCGGCACCCCGATATTGCCGGTGATGGCCGCCAGCGTGCTCGCCGCCCGGTGGTATTGCTCGCCGAAGGCTGTTCTTCCCGGTGCCCAGCTCGCACAAAGTGCTGCCGGCCTTATGGTGGCGTAATCCCGGGCCAACTGTTCTATGGTCTCGGCGGTCACGCCGGTGATGTCCTGCGCCCACTTGGGTGTCTTGGACACCCCGTCCTCTTTGCCCAGAACGTAATCACGGAATTGCTCGAATCCCACAGTGTACGTCTCTATGAAGCGCCGATCGCAAAGGTCCTCGCAAATGATTACGTATCCCATGGCAATGAGCAGGGCGGTATCGGTCCCCGGCTTAATGGGGATCCATTGCTCCGCCAGGGCCTTGGCCGAGACGGTGTACCTCGGGTCGACGCAAATGATCTTCGCTCCGGACTTTTTCGCTTCGGACAAATAGTAGGCCGTCTCCGGACCAAAGCGAGTGACCACCGGGTTCCAGCCCCACAGGATGATCAGCCGGGAGTGGAGGAAGTTGTCAGGGGTGTTGCCGGTTGCTTTGGTCCCGAAAGTTGTCAGTGAGGAAAAGGCGGCCGCTTCATGTGAGAAATTGCCCCACCATGTCGTGCAGCCACCGAAGAGGGAGAAGAAGCGTCGGCCTGCTTTCAGAACGCCGTGCAGAGGGCTCAGGGAGCCGTAGTGGTCCATGAGAAAGATATGTGCCGGTCCGTACTGGTCCTTCACCCGGCGCAGCTCTCCTGCTACCGTGTTCAGTGCCTCCTCCCAGGAAACTGGTTCAAACTCGCCGCTGCCGCGCTTGCCGACTCTCTTGAGAGGCCGCTTGAGGCGGTCCTCGGCATACACCACTTCCTTCCATGCAAGTCCCCGGAGGCATGCTTTCAGAGCGGGCACCGGCCGGTCATCGGTGCTTACTCTCGCAACTACTCCTCCGTCAACGAAGACCCTCAGGATGCAGCGGCCACCACAGTCGTAGTAGCAGCTCGTCGTCACCATCCTGCTTTGAGAATCCGGCTCATTCATCTTCTTCATCTCTTGTTATCAGACTCTATCTTCTCGAGCAGCGATTATCAACCAGGGTTGATGTTGCTGTGGCTCGCTGAGCACTGTTACCGACAGCCTCCCGGGTCTTCGACTGGGTCCTCGATTCGCTCTATTCAATTTGCCCCACGATACAACGACTGACACGATTCTGCCTGGTAAGTGAATGCGTTGTGATGAAAACCGCTGGCGAAAAGGGAAACCATGTCCGGGGGGGTGGGGTCGCTGGTTCGGCGAGAGGATCAAGATGGGGTGGCGGGAGCATGGCCAGCAGTATTCGAGAACTATTGCGATGCACCGACAACGTTCTTCCCCGCATTGCATGTGACGTGTGTTGTCGGAGGACCGGGCTGCGTTTGCCAGTCTGCTACAGGCGCACAGTGAATTGGCCAACGGGTGCAACTCCATTCGACTCCGTCCGCTACGTCTGACTGCCGGAGATGCGATGTGTATAGACCATCAGCGACAATGGGACACTAATGGGGCTATTCCGACCCTACCTTCTGGGCGGATGGTGTGAAGCTCGTGAGGGGTATGGGACTCACTGATGAGGTAAAGGTAAAGGAGCGAGTTGTGTCCCAAGACTGGAGAAGCAAGTCCCGATGCCGTGCTCCCGGAACAGTTCCGGTACTCTTGTAACGGCTTCGGCTTCCTTGAGCACCCCGGCGATCTGCACCTCCGTGTACCGCTTGCGTGCCATTACGAGTCCTCCTCCGTCTTCGTCAGCCTATCAGAGGACCCTAATTCACACTGGTACTGATTTCGGAGTAAGGTCAAATGTCAGTCTTCCATGCCGAGCCGGAGATCGGAGTAGAACCGGTGACCCGAGGCCCCTCAGTTTTCAGGCGCCGTGGTCGTTAGCCGCGTCTCCGCAGTCTTGGTCCCTGCTGGTCCTGGTCACATATGACTTGCACTGATGATGACGCATACGACAGGGCGCCAGATCCTAATTATGCCTCTCGGAACGCAGCTCCGATATCGCCGCCTCCAACCTGGCATGGCGACTCGAGAGCGAACACCGCTCGACACGCTGTCCAAGTTCCTCGGGCCATTTCATAAACCGGATCGAAGCACCAACGTTATCTGACATATGGTTGTCGTGCTTTGGCCACAACCTTCGACGGTCGGACAATGACGTCAGTCCCAGCAGGTAGTTGTTGGATGCATCCTGGTGGGCTGCGAATCGCTGTACGTGTCCGGATGCTACGGTATCAGCGCAGGTAGCTTGATGCCGCTATTTGACACTGTCAGGGTCAATGCGTAAGGTACAGTTGGGCGGGCAATCCGGATATTCCTTCAGGGCAGTCTTGGGGCGCACTGCCGTGGGCATCCCAGGGAGTAGTCCGTGTTCTGCGAATAGTCGTCATTCGGGCGACTGGAGTGGTGCCTGGGTCTTGTGGTGGCCCCCCGGCGCTCCTGCAGATGACTGGGGCGGAGTCCTAACTTTGATGGGAGGAGGATGGTGGTGACAGGCTGGTTAGGTAGACTTACACTCGCACGAGGTCCCCTGCAGAGGCTGAAGCTTCTTAGAGTACTCACGCTCGTGCTTCCACCGCTGTTCGTTGTTGGAATTGATCTGTTGCGACATCTCGTTATTGACGGGACCGTTCCAAGCATCTGGGGAACACTCTGGTTGTTCGGGCTTGTCTTGGTCGCCGCATCGCTGTTCTCCAGATTCGTGACCTTTGCGGGAGGGAGCCTGCTTCGAGCTCGAATTCGTGAACTGGAGACGGTGGCTGACGTGGGCGAGACAGTGGACAATGCATTTGACGATATGAACACTCTGATGAGGCGGGCAATCGACAAGTTGATCGAGTTCACCAAAGCCGATTCTGCCGAACTGTATCTGTTTGATTTGCGGAGGCATTCTCTAGTGTACGCACTGGGTAGTGGGTCTCCGAAGGATGCGCCAGAAGGCAACGCCACGCAATTCGAACTTAGAGAGCGGCTGATGGAAGAAGGTATCCGCTCTCGTCATTCGGTAACGATAATGACCTTCGACACCGCTCAGAACGAGCCCGTCGCCCCCTCTTCGGTTTCGGCAACGTGTTCTGTAGCTATCGTACCGTTGAAACTGCGAAACAGTACACTCGGAGTTGTGTGCCTCCTGAGTCCGAACGCTAACCATTTCAATCGTGATGATGCGAGCCTCTTACTGCGCATGGGTAACAGGATAGCGGTGGCTATCGACAGGGCACGCCGTTACGAGAAGGCATATGCCGTCGCCATGATTGAGGAAAGGGAGCGCATCTCAATGGAGTTACATGACGGTATGGGTCAGATACTGGGTCACGTGATAACCCAGAGCCAGGCGACAAGGCAACTGCTGCGCAACATGACAGTGGCAACCGACTATCTCGCGGAGATTGAGAACGTTGCCCAAGAGGTGTACACGGATACGCGCGAGATGATACTGGGATTGAAGAGTGGACCGTCGGGCGACAAGTCAATGGTTACCGCTCTAAGAGAATATGTGACGCGCTATGAGCAGGTGCACGGAATCAGGGTGGAATTGAAGGTCGGTGAACGCCTCATCCCCTCCCTATCCTTGCAGATAGAGTTGCAGGCGCTTCGTGTGGTGCAGGAGGCATTGTCCAACATAAGGAAGCATGCTGAAGCAACACGGGCATATGTAAGCGTTACCGCTGCAGACGATAGTGTCACTATTGTGGTGGAGGACGACGGAAAGGGGTTCGACGTCGATGAGGTCGCAAAGCGACACGGGACACAATTCGGTCTGCGGAGCATGAAGGACAGGGCCGACAGTATTAATGCAAGTCTGGCAATTGAATCACAGCCGCAACACGGAACTAAGGTGACTATGTGTTTGCCATTGTACCTTCTTCCAGCTACGGCTGAAATGCGTGAACAGATTGAAAGTACTGATAGTTGATGACCATGACCTTGTAAGACGCGGAATCGCCAACTTGCTGCGATCCCAAGGTATCGAGGTCATTGGTGAAGCAAGCAGCGGACTGGAGGCCGTCGAAAAGGCTCGCCTTCTGCATCCTGATATCGTGCTGATGGATATCAGGATGCCCGGAGGCGATGGTCTACAAGCTACACAACTCATCAAGTCAGAGACGCCCCAGACCAGGGTCGTCATGCTCACCGCATTTGAGGACGATGAAGCCATATTCAAGGCAATGCAGTACGGCGCTGCAGGGTACCTGCTCAAGAACGTGAAAGCCGAGGAGTTGATTAACCTTCTTTCGAGGGTGATGAACGGAGAGGTCGTGGTGTCGTCACTGGTGGCGTCCAGAATCGTCCAGGAACTGTTCCACAATCCCGAGAGGCTTCGGGAAAGAGACGTGAAGGACGAAGTTACTCCAAGGGAACGCGAAGTCTTGAAACTTGTGGCAGGCGGAGCCACGAACAAGGAGATTGCCTCCGCTCTCAGCATCTCAGACAACACAGTCAAGTATCACATGCGTAACATCATGGACAAGCTGCAAGTCAGGAACCGCGCTCAAATGGCTGCTTATGGAGCTACGGGCGGAATGTCGGCATCCCTGTCCGACTCGCTTGCTGAGTCCGGCGGTTCGCGACCCGGCAATCCTCTATTATGAGAATCCTGGACAGCCTACTCGTTTCGATGGCTCATCCCAGGATACCCGCCACCTTCCTTCCTTACGAAACGCGACGTTTTCCGGCTCCTCTCCACACCTGAAATGGGTGGTACATCTGTCGCATGCTTTTGTCGGATGCATGATCAAGCTTACTCGTGCATGCCTTGGTGCCTTCTCCTGCCTGAGGCCGTCGTCGTGACTCCCTGATTGAGGGCTGTCGATCCATGCAGCGAGACGATCTGCCGGCCATGTACTGCGTTCCGTTCGTGAAGAGCCCCCTTTTCGCGTTGCCACCTTGTCGTAGCTACACGCGACACATGAACGCCCAACTCCGGAGCAAAGCTGGAGCCGTCCAGATGTGAAATCCCCGAAGCCGATGCTGGTCGGATAAAGCCCAATCTACCCACATGGGTAGGACAAAACAGCCCAAATATGTGGTGCTCGACGTGATGCGAAACACGAAAATAGGGTGAACCGAACCACTGGCTCTATCCAGCAGTAACGGCTGAGAGAGGCCGTGGCATGGGTATCTCTTACTAGAGGGTTGGCTTCTGTGCGGTGGGGCTGCATGTGTACCGCGTTCTCCGAGGAGACACGTACGGGTGAGGACTGTAAGGGAGGGAATGAGGTGAGGCCCGTGAACAAACGGGAGGGTTCGCAAACTCGTGCGTCATCTTGTTGGAGCGGTTATGGCCGCACAACACCGAGGTATGGTCCACCGATGTTTGCGTTCCAGACCGTCATAACCTGTGAACATCGCGGGGCCCGTACGGCTCCACATTGTATTGGTGAGAAGGGAGGTGAGTGCCTATGAATGTGTGAATCGCTTCCTTAAGTTCGCGATTGAACTGAGAGAGACAGCAAATGGAGGAGGAAGACGATGAAGAAAAGACTGAGGATACTCACGCCGATTCTGCTTACAGCAGCATTGGTAGCCTCGGTTTTCGCAGTTCCGGTGGCTGCTGCCGAGATTGCGATGGGCAAGGACACGTGGCAGCACGAGGACGATCCGGCACATCCCGATGATGTGTACCTCGTAGGTCAGGAGGTCCACTACAGTCTGTTTATTACCAACACGAATGATGACACTCCGATGACCATTCAGATCACTGATCTCGATCCGAGTGGCACTACGTGGTACTACATCGAGGAAACGGACAGCTTTGAACTGGTGGGGCCAGCCTCTGATGTCATCCTCGACCCGAACGAAACGTGGACTCATGACTTTCACCACGTGATACAGCAAGGTGACTTGTATCCCCACCCGGTTCTGGACGGCGTGAATGTATTCACCAACACTTTGCTGGCCGACGGTCTTCAGGATATCGATATCATTGAGGCACAGGTAGGCAAGACGTCCCGGGCGGTAGTGCCGGAGATCTCCGTCACGAAAGAAGCCGATACCGAGATCTCCAAGGTCGGCGACGAAGTCGACTACACCATCACTATAGAGAACACCGGTGACTGGCCACTCGAGAACATCACTGTTGTGGACGATGTGCTGGGCGACCTGTCCGCACTATTCGTTGATGCTCTCGCTCCTGGTGATGGCGACGCAGCCGTTGTGGCGCACGTCGTGCAACCGGAAGACCCGGATCCGCTTGTCAATGAAGTGATTGCGACCGGACTGGCTGAAGGCTTTGACGAGGATGTCGTAGCCGATATAGGTCCTATCGTGATGGGCACTGCTACAGCGTCGGTAGACCTGGTGCATCCGGATATCGCCATCGAGAAGACCGCCGACACCGCGGTCTCCAAGGCGGGCGATACGGTCAACTACACCATCGAGGTCTTCAACACCGGCGACGTTGAACTGATCAACGTCGAGGTCACCGAC
>SKVJ01000075.1 GCA_007129495.1 Dehalococcoidia bacterium
AGCCTCCGAATTCGCCATCCCTTCAGCCCCAGCAGCAATGTGATACTATGAACTATCCCCATCGGTGGTAAGACCTCCTTCCTTCAGCTTCCTCTGCTCCGGGAGTCTTACCACCTTCCTGTTTTTCCACTCAAATCAGCATACAGCCAGGTATGCCTTGACACGAGGTGTACAGCTACCTATCATTAGCTTTTGGTCCGAGTATCGCAGATTGGAGGACACAGGAGATGGTAGAGAGGAAACATGACAAACCGTATACTTGGGAGGAAGTCTTCTCTTTTGACAGGTTGAAACGAACCATGGTTTCACGCGTGTTAGAGAATGTCGAAGCTATGTGCGAGGGTAATGAACCTGTTACTCCTGACGAGATAAACAAAGTCATCACGGACGAATGGGACGATGTGAAGAGAGCAGTACGCTCATCGCCAGCCGCCAAAGAGTCATTCAGGAAGTACTTGGAGAAGACCGTGTCCGAGAAAGTGGATACACTGATTCAGCAGGACAAGTCTGAACTCGAGTCGCTCGGTGTAATCGAAAGGGGTCTCTGACTTGGCGGATAAACGAAAGCGCGAGAAAGTCTCGACGGAACAATCTCATAGCCAGATGGAAATGGAACAGCTGGCCCGCCGGGTGAAGATGCTGGACGACCGTCTGGATAACATCGACTCCATCGTTACAACGCTCGTGCAACGAGTAATGGAGAAGCCTCTCACGATCGAGCTTTCGTGTCCCAAGTGCTCACAGCAGATTGAGGTCAATGTTACAAGCAGTACGCGCATGAGGGGTGGTTTCTAAGTCTAACAGGAGGGATACAGTCCACGAGCCGACTGGGACATTCCGCTTATTTCATTGGGTGATTGACGAGTGCCCCTGCCACGCGGGCAGCGAGCTTAGCAGTCAGCGGTTGCCCATCAACTGAAAAAGCATCGACTTCCGTTCCCGGGAGGTCGGGCAGGTCTCTGGCAGTCTCGGTATCGATTAGGATCTCGGCGTCAAGCAACACGCCCTGTACCAGAGCTTTCGCAGCGGCGAAGTTGCCAAAATCCTCCTCAGTGTCAGGGACTCCCTTGAGTACATACAACTGGTCGTCGTCTGCGCGAATCGTCCCCGGACTCATCACTTCTCTAACGATAACCTTTTTCGTTTCCATTGACTCCTCCCATCTCGAGAATAGGCGATTGTACAAGTGCGGCAGCCTGCAGGCAAGCAGCCTGGTTGCTCGGTTGCATGACATAAGCTGTAGTATGGAATCGGTCATTGTAGAGCTAGTGATCGAGTAGAGAAAGCAATAGTGGCACACTGTTGCCCAGCGACTGTGGGAAACGGCCAGGTGTGGCTCACCGATCTCGTAACTGGCCTTGATGGGTCGCCATTGAACGATTAGTGACGCCGTACATTGTCTTTATCTCCGATCCCGCCATATCCATGAGTGGAACCTCATTCCTGCACCATTGGCTCTTGAACCGGAATGTCACCCATCGAATAACCCGGGGCAAGACGGACTCAACCACACTGGTAGCCTCTTCGGGAATGGATCCAATCGGGGAATAAGCTTCTGGCTCAGTTTGCATCGTGTCTGGCAGGTTGAAACGAAGGTCAGACTCGTATGGGCCTTCAACCGCATATGCAGGATGGTGTAGGCACAGAACAGCGTGGTTTCCAATGACGGTTCTGCTGATGTGTTGAGTCGAATCAAGTGGGTGATTACATGTGGGCGCTGAGTATGTACGAGGTTGGGGTTCATTACTTGCACCACTGCATGCTCAGAATGCAGTGGACTGTACTTGACGACTGCGTATAATATCTCTTATACTCAGTCACCATAGCCCCGATTCTTAAGGAGGTGCGGCTTGTTACCCTACCAGGATGATTTCTTGCTTCATCTACAGGCCGGCAACTACTCGGCACGTACCATCTATAATTACGAGCGCGATCTGTCCGTGTTTCATCGGTTTCTTACTGACAGCCAGTTCGAGTTTCCCCGACTGACGAAACGTCACATCACCTACTACAAGGCTTACCTTTCATCCCGTGACCGCCAGACCGCGTCTGGCGTGCATGGCGGCGACAGCGCGACTTTGGATTCGCGATCCATCAACCGTATGCTGTCGGCCCTCCGATCCTATCTGAAGTATCTGATTGACATGGATTACCCGTGCCCTCTGTCGCCCGACGCAATCCAGCTAACGAAGACGACACGGAAGCACCCCCAGGTTGCTGAGCTGCAGACACTTACCAATTTGGTTGAGGCTCCGAGCCTTTTTGAATCCGACCATGAAGTCGCCCTGCGTAACCGCGCCATGCTGGAGGTTCTTCTCGCTACAGGCATGCGGATTTCCGAGTTGTGCAATTTGAAACGGACACAGATCGACGATTCTGGTCGAATCTTTATCACCGGCAAAGGTCGCAAGCAGCGTTTCGTGTATCTTACCGACCGGGCCACGCAGCATCTGAGGACCTATCTCGAGACGCGAAATGATAACGCACCTGCCCTATTCATTCCCTATGCAGGACGCAATGTAAACAACCCACGGCGGCATATATCTACCAACTATGTGCAGGAGCGCATCAAGTCCTACCGCGAGCGATTGTCTATCAATGTTCCTACGTCGGCGCATTCTCTTCGGCACGGTTTCGCGACATACCTCGCCGAAGCCGGTGCGAACCCGGCAGCGTTGCAGATACTCCTCGGACATGAATCGCTGGATACAACTACACGTTACGTACACGCATCGGACCGGTACGCCGAACAGACTCATCGCAAGTATCATCCGAAAGCGAAACCCAATGACTGAATGCCGGACTCCTGGTGCAGCGATCTGACGCTTCTATCATGCATGGTTCTTCTACTCACATTTCGTTTGGCTGTCTCGTACAGCGGTTCGCCGTGGTTTTGAAGAAAATTGATTCGCGTGATACAAATTGAGATCGTCAGCACGTCGGCGTTCCAATTGGTGATGTCACACCCCTGTGAGGGCGTGCTGTTAATCTGCGCGAACAGCAATTGTGAGGGGATGGAAGGGGGTGGAAATGTCTAACAGGCCGCAGGGGAGGGTGAGAGTAGTCTCCTTCGTCGGGAAACCATTCGATGATCGAATTCAGGCAGCACAACTGCTTGCCCGGCATCTCGGTGATCTTCGTGGTAGACGTCCTGTCGTGTTGGGTATTCCCCGCGGCGGTGTAGTTCTGGCCCGGGAATTAGCGCATGCGCTGGATGGAGAATTGGATGTCGTACTCTCCCGAAAACTCGCAACTCCCGGTCGGTCCGAGTTGGCCATGGGGGCACTGGCCGAAGATGGAACGGTGTTTCTGAACGAAGACATCGTGCGGGCGCTGGGCATATCTCAAGGGATGATTGAACAGGAAATAGAACGGCAGTCTGCTGAGATTCGCCGTCGCAGCCAACTTGTCCGACGCGTTTACCCCCGGGTCGCACTTCAAGACAGGGTGGTTGTCATCTGCGATGATGGTGTAGCTACAGGTGCGACCATTCAAGTTGCCCTCTGGGCGGTACGGAAGGAGAACCCTCAGAGGCTTATCGCGGCGACTCCCGTGGCATCTGAAGAAGCGCTTCAGCGGCTTTCGGCCGATGCGGATGAAGTCGTGTGCCTTCTTCAGCCTTCCGAGTTCTACGCGGTCGGTCAGTGGTATCGTGACTTTCCTCAGGTCGATGACACAGAGTTCATGCGACTACTGGAGGGAGAATCCAGCAGGAGAAAGTAAGATCGGCCGGGTGGGAGAATGCGTTGACGCGGAGGTGG
Organism: Dehalococcoidia bacterium; assembly: GCA_007129495.1. Lineage (GTDB taxonomy): Bacteria > Chloroflexota > Dehalococcoidia > GIF9 > AB-539-J10 > SKVJ01. The sequence continues at coordinate 3,762 of SKVJ01000075.1, forward strand.
GGAATGATGAGTACACCAGAGGAACGTTTCGTGGAGTTGAATCTGGCAAGTGCGACCCTGAATGGCGCTCTGTTCCTTCCGGAAGAGAGACACGGCATCGTACTGTTCGCACACGGGAGTGGAAGCAGTCGCCTTAGCCCGCGTAACCAGTTCGTCGCTGGCGAATTGCAGAAGGTTGGATTGGCAACTTTGCTCTTCGACCTGCTGACAAACGAGGAAGAATACCGGGATGCCGTTACAGGAGAGTTGAGGTTCAACATTCTGTTTCTTGCTGCGCGGCTGGCTGAAGCTACTGATTGGATCAACCAACGGCCCGATACCCGAAATCTAAATGTCGGTTATTTCGGCGCCAGCACCGGTGCAGCTGCGGCATTGGTAGCTGCTGAAGCGAGATCTGACGTTGTTTCCGCTGTGGTTTCGCGTGGAGGACGTCCGGACTTGGCTGGAGATGCCTTAGCCGGTGTTGCAGCCCCGACGCTGCTGATCGTCGGCGGGAATGATACTCAGGTAATTGGCCTGAACCGAGATGCAATGCAACGACTCAGCGCGGAAACGGAACTGGCAATCGTTCCGGGTGCCAGTCACCTGTTTGTGGAGCCTGGTACCCTTGAAGAGGTAGCGCGTCTGGCCGCGAACTGGTTTGTGAGATATCTCCTGCCGGCGAGGTAAGCATCGTGAGGAACCTGGTGCTTCCCACGTTCTTGTGGGAAGCTACCGAAATTCAACACGCGGATCAGTTATCTATTCCTTGCCATGGAGTCACCTAAGCACCTTGGGACTAAGGGGGGCGCCAACTAGAACGAAGGTCACGATTTCGTACTCCTTGACGAAAGTGCCAGAGTGGTGGGCCCGGCAGGATTCGAACCTACGACCAACCGGTTATGAGCCGGCCGCTCTGCCGCTGAGCTACGGGCCCGCGAATCTTCTCCGCACATGCCTGGCACTGTGGGGCATGGAATGATACAACACGTGGTGACGGGATGCCAATGTACTGCACTTATGTCACCTTGAGTGAGTGTGCGCCCCTACCGGCACAGCTCTATCCTTCACGCTGTGCGAGCGCCCGCCGCAGCTCATGCATCGCGTAATAAGAACCCATGAGGCGGACTCTGTGCCGACGTGCTCTGTGTACAGCAGTCACGTCGAGATCTCCAAAGCTCTCGATAATCGTGATTATTATCTCGTCCATTGCTGGACTTGAGTCTTCCACCATATTAGCGCAGACGGCAATTGCTACGTCCGGACGGAAGTGCTCTGCCACTTGGTGTGCCAGTGCGCGGGCATCGCGTGGACACAATTCACTCGCAGGCAGTACGAGACCACCGCGGAACCATTGTTCGCTCTTCGGCACACTTGTCAGCATTGTCGCGAGCGTACCAGCCGTCGCAGTTTCCCCCACTGCAATGGTGCGCCCCAGGGTTAGCAGCAAATCAGCGGTAACGGACGCCTGGGTATCGTCGTCAGTGCCCCAAATGAATTCCCCCAGCCGACGGCGTGCTTCGAGTTCTATTGGCTGGATTGCCTGACGGGCTGCGTCATCATCGGAGGCCTTCGCAGTAATCCGAACATATATCCCGTCCTGCTTTGCGTACACTGCCACTGTTGGATTCTGTCCTGCCGTGAGAGGGCGGAGAATCTGATCGACTCGAGACTCAGATGTGTTGAACAGCTTGAGGGTTCGCGAGCGGATGACGGAATCCCCATCTGTAAGCTCCGGCTCTATCTCTGTTTCCCACATGTGATGCAATTCACCGGGAGGCCCTGGCATCGCTATGATGCTTTGCGCCTGCCTGATAACCCACCATCCAGGGGCCGTGCCATGGGTATTCGGTATTACCCTGGCGGACGGAATTCGCGATGCCTGTTTCAGGTTGTTAGGCGTCATTTCCATCCCGCGGAGCTCGAAGAAAACGCGGAGTTGCGTTGCAAGCCCCTCGTCGATGAAGAGTGTCTCCCCAAGAAGCATGGCGATGGCCTCCCGCGTCAGGTCATCTTCCGTGGGTCCAAGGCCGCCTGTCGTGAGGATGATATCGGACCGATCAAAGGCACGCCGCAGGCACTCCAGCAGGCGGCCGAGATTATCTCCAACTGACGTGCTGTAGTGCAGATCGATACCCAGCCTTGAGAGACGCCGCGCCAGGTACTGTGTATTTCTATCGGCGATGTCCCCCAGCAACAGTTCGCTACCGACGCAGATTATCTCGGCGCGCATGTCATGATCCGTGGACCCCGCTCCCATCGCCGCGGACCTGCGGCATTACACATTCAACCAGGGAGCAGGAAATCCTCTGTTTTGTATCGGCTATGATGAATTGCCAGCAAATGAAACGGAATCATCCTCAACCTGGGGAAGAGGAACACCCCCCTGCTGACAGTAGCGGATGATTTCCGCGAAATTCTGTATTCGCGTCAGGTTGGCGGATTCCATGATACCGTCGAAGGTCAGGTTGATCCATGGCTTCTGGTACATGGAACTGAATTTCTCCGACATTGCCGCTACGATACCACCGGGCATGCATCCATGTGGCATCACCGAGATTACGCCCGCCAACTGCGGGTTCTCCATCCACTCGACACCGCTCCCGATACTCAGGACTGCCTCGCTTCCGCATTTGGAAGACAACCATTGACGTGAATAATGCAAAAGGTGTTTGGTGTCTGGGTCGGGTTCCACAAATCCCCCGCACAGGCTTTCGATAGAGCGCTCAGTATACGCCTGGTACTTCTCCATCACATAGTTAATCACCAGCTTGCGAATGTTACGGTCCTTGATCGCATCTTCAACGTTTCTCGTCGCCACGTATTTCATCCACTCGGCCATTGGAGAGACGATGACCTCCAGTCCAGCATCTTCGCAACATCGCACGAGCTGGGCGTTGGAGAAGTCGTTGGATCGCAGGAAGATCTCCCCGTTTATCCCTACAAGCGGTCTGCGCTGAAGAGTTGGATCGATGAGACGACGGAAATCCTCGGTCCCCTGGCGTACGAGATCCTTATAAGAAAGGTGTTGTTCGAGTCTTTCCTTGATAGCTTCGGTATAGTGGCGGAAGAGCCTATCTGTACTGCCACGCTCCTTTTCGTACGGGCGTGTTCGCCATACCATCTTCTGTAGCACGTCGATTGAGACACAAGCCTGCCAGGTTGAATAAACGAACCTCAATAGATCAACCCGGGAACCGATCTGCATGTCCCGGTAGCCATTGTTGGACACACTTGCAAGCATGGGTAGGTCAAGTCCCAGGTCTTGAAAGATTCGCAACTGCTCTCCTGCATAATGACCGAGTCTGCAGGGACCATACGCACTTGCCATGAAAGCCGTGGCTTTCTTGGGATCATGCCCATTCTCATAGTAGTGCTGCAGGAAACCGCCGAGCGTAACCCTGAAGGGCAGACACTCGACGCCGGATGTTACCTTGTCCGCGTATTGCAGCACCCTCGAATCTGGCTCAGGCAGTACGATGGCGTCTAATCCATAGCCCTTCATCGCCGAGCCGATGATTTCTGCGTGAGGCGACATGTAAGGAATCAAAATGCTGCGATCTGACTTGGAAAGGACTCCGATGCCGCGATAGATTTCCCTCGGCTCAACCAGTGCAACTTCTCCGGTTCTTGCATGTCCGACGATCGTATCAACGAAAGCCTCCAGTCTGGTAACGATCCCGGCTTC
>SKVJ01000022.1 GCA_007129495.1 Dehalococcoidia bacterium
GAGTTATTGACGCCGAGCACCGGCGGTGATAGCCTGTTGCCATGAGGCGTTATCCCTCTGCTTCTTGGGGGATCGACTTCGGGAGTCGAAAGACGTCTCTGAGCCCTGCACCGCTCCGCTGTTCCAGCATCCTCCTGCTCTTCCCATTCATTCCCGCACGACCGCCACGGGCTGTGTCGTGCAGCATATCCGCACACTCCCGTACCGATGTACGGAAGCGAATAGGGAGGTGGGCATGAAACGAGTCCTGTTGCTGCTTGCAGATGGCTTCGAGGCATTCGAGGCCGCGGCCTTCACAGACGTGCTCGGCTTCGCCGGCGCGTTCGGAGAAGAGGAGATCGAGGTGATCACCGTCGGCCTCCGTCCTCAGATTGATTGCACCTTCGGATTCAGAGTGGTGCCCCAAGTGATGCTCGACGATGTGCAGGATGGGGACTTCGACGCGGTAGCTGTCCCGGGCGGCTTCGAGAGAGCCGGATTCTACAATGACGCCTACTCAGACGAGTTTCTCGACATCTTCCGCCGCTTTGCGGCGGCAGGCAAACCCATTTGCGCCGTGTGTACAGGCGCACTTCCGGTGGCTAGAAGCGGCGTTCTTCGAGGGCGCCGCGCGACAACCTACCACCTGCTCGAGGGCAGGCGGCGCAGGGAGCTCTCGGATATGGGTGCGGAGGTCGTGGATGAGACCATAGTGCGCGACGGCTCAATCGTCACATCAACCTCTCCCGCCACATCTCCCGATGTGGCTTTCGCACTCCTCGAAATGCTCACTTCGCCAGACAACGTCCGTACCACCCGCCACATGATGGGTTTTGTCTAGCGACCGCTTCGCCCACATCTATCTGGCCATGTCTCAGTTTCGCCCGGCTCCCGTGTGTCCGGTCATCACGGCCTTTGCTCACGAATCAGGAAAGTGACGTAACGATTCGCTCACGGCTAAGAAACCGGGATGCCCACCAGATGCCCGCAAGCACCGCGGCAGCCGCCAGTGCCAGGATGCCGACGCGCGCCCATGTCACCACGAACACGCCTGTTGCGCTATAGCCGAGCCCATAGAGACCGGCAAAGATGGGAATGAACAGGGCCATTGCGATGATCCGGTTCTCCTTCATGCCCAGCAACAGTTGCGCGAAACCAAGAGCCCCAACGAAGCACGCGATAACGAGTGGAAGAACGAATACCAGGTACAGGATAACCGCGGGGTTCGGCACCACCAGCGTGCCGAGGCGGGCGCTGGTGACAAGTGCAGTCAGGATTCCTCCCCCTATTGCGAGTACATGGGCGAACAGGGTCACCGCCAGCGTCTTTCCCAACCATAATTCACGGAGGCCAACGGGACAGCACAGTAGTGTCTCGATGACCAGATCCGTCTTCTCGCGCAGGAATGTCTGGCTGCAATACGAGTAGCCAAGGAAGACTCCGATCAGCATCGTCAGGAAGAACAGCAGGCTGCCCAGAGAAAGATCGAGCGCCAGAGGCATGTCAGCAGTCAGTCTGAGTGAATACATGGCGCCGAACAGCAGTGCAAAGAGAATGCCGATTGCGACCGTGCTCCGGCTCAACGCCAGTTCACGGAACTCCTTCCTGAAGACGATGAGTACGCTAGTCATCCTGTCGTTCCTGGCGAACAATCTCGAGGTACACTTCTTCAAGAGAACGCCTGGCCAGCCGCGCGCCCTCGACCTTGATGTCGTTTTCTTCCAGTACGCCAGCCAGAGAGATTCCTCTTTGCCCTTGCCGCAGACCGACCGAAACGCTCGCGTCTGTGCCAACCACGTTGGACACCTCCCGCTGCGACCCCAGCAGCCTCATCGCCTCCTGCAGGCGGGAAGGGTCAGCCAGCGTTATCTCAACACTCTCTGCGCCTGTCGAGGATTGGAGTGCCTTCAGCGTGTCACAGGCACGGACTCTGCCATTCTGGAGTATAGCCACCCGGCCGCAGATGCGCTGGACCTCATCCAGATCGTGCGAGCTGAGGAACACCGATATCTGCGCCTGGCTGGACAGCCTCACAATAAGATCGCGAACCATCTTCTGCGCCTCCGGATCGAGCCCCGCCGATGGCTCATCCAGCATCAGGAGATCCGGCGAGTGGAGGAGCGCACGCGCAAGACCCAGCTTGCGACGCATCCCGCGGGAGAATGTGGCGACCTTGTCATGCGCTCGTTCGCTCAGTCCCGCAAACTCGATCAACTGTGAGATCCTCGTCCCTCTGATAGTCACGCCATACAGACGCGCAAAATAGTCGAGGTTCTCGTACGCTGTGAGCCTCGGATACAGTCCGTCAGACTCCAATAGCACGCCGATGCGATGCCGTACGCCGGGATCGTCCCCTGCCTTTCCTCCCCACAGGAGCGCCTCACCGGATGTCGGCTGCAGTAAGCCCAGTATTACCCGCATGAGGGTTGTCTTGCCCGCCCCATTCGGCCCCAGGCACCCGAATACTTCGGCTTCGCCAACACGGAGATTAACGTCACTAAGGGCGGTTCGTTCTTTGAATCGCTTGAACAGCCGATTCACTTCCAACATTGATTCTTATCCACCAGGCAGCAATTCAACAGTATCAGCCGAACAATACACCTGCGAAGAACCGCAGCACAACCGCCTTGCCAACGCCTCACCGGGTACCCATTCTATGCACGGTCTCAGAACCCATGACAGCGGCTTTTGCGACGATACGCAATACAGCCTGCGTTGGAATGCGATGGCGGTCAGGAGGTTTGACTATGTCAATTTGACGTATGGTATTATCGTATACTCAATATGTCTTGGGTAGAGTTCACATGAACAGATTCCGTCATGCAGAGTTTGGTTCGGCAGTTCGACGTTGGCGGCAATCCATACAACCGCCGATGACACAGAGACAGTTGGCCCGAACAATTGGCGTCAGCGATGGCTTTCTGGCACATATAGAAACCGGGCGTACTCTACCAGGCAAGGAGACGATAAAGAATCTCGCGCACGCTCTTGGGGTTCCTCCGGTCGATCTCTTCAAGGCAGCGGGGCATCTGCCTCACTCGACGGAAGTGGAGGACAATCAGATACTCGCAGACCACGAGCTTCGGCTGTTCTTCAGGGATGACTGGAATAGACTGACCGACGAGGAGCATGAACTGCTCAAGGACTTCATCCGTATGCTCAAGACCCGCGTGAACAGGCGCTCCTCCTCACACAGGTCCTGAGCCGGAGCACAATCTGCATACATCCGGAGCGGCTCTTGCTCCGTTAGCGGGATGCACCGTTCAGTTCCGTGATCGCGATCCTGGCCAGTTGGTCCGCTCTCTCGTTCAACACAACACCTGAGTGTCCGGTTACCTTACGAAACTCAATATTGTGTGCACGGACGAGTTTCAGGAGCCGCTCCCACAGATCACGGTTCTCGACAGGCTTACGGCGGTAGTTAAGCCAGCCGTTTTTCTCCCACCGCTCATACCATTTCTGTTGCATTCCATTGATGACATACGCACTATCGGAGTACAGGATGATAGGCAGGCCACGTCCCTTGAGGCTCTCCAGAGCAGCAATGCAACCCGTCAACTCCATTCGCTGGTTGGTGGTATTTCTTTCACCACCCCGAATCTCTTTGACGTTTCCTTTGCAGGAGAGAACCGCACCCCAACCTCCCTTGTTCCCTTTGAACTGATTTCCCGAGCAGGCTCCGTCGCAATACACGATAACCTCTTCCTTTTCGGTCGTCACGATGCTATCCTCACTCTTTTTTTCTCGCGACGGAGCGGAGAGCACAATCACCGCTCCCTTTGCAGCGATCACCATCTATCGGGTCAGGTCTAATACCGGAGCAGCGCTGCGATCTCCTCACCATTCGGTAGCTCTGCCGGTGGGACCACATGCACGGCTGCACCAGTCAGCAGCGCATGAACGACCGCAATATCGCTAAGGTCCTCATCTCCGGGCTGGAAGTCCTGATGAACCTCGACGTGACGGTCCTCTGGAGAGAAACATCCCCACCGCTGAATGCCAAGCCCCACGAACAACACCGCCACCCTCCCATCCAGGGCTGACAGTACGATATCCTCTAACCGGGTCTGTGTGAGACCGCGAGCCGATCCCTCACCGAAGCGCATGACCGCTGTCTCCCGTTCACGCACAAAGTACTTCTCCACAAACGGCCACGCCTTGCGCTGCAACTGCTGCGGACTCAACTCGTCCGGATTTCCATCCACGGCTTCGGAAAGAAGGTGCGCATAGCTGTTCACCTCCCGATACGCAGCCCGCATGAACTCAACACCGGCCAGCACAAGAGGCAACTGTTCATTCTTCAGAACATCATTGATCCCGTGGTCTACCTCGCGCAAGAACCGTACGATGTTGTCTTTCTCCACGTCCTTGCCCTCGCCATGACCGTGGTACATCGCGTTACTCTTACCCGCCGCCCCCTGGGAGGGACCGCTGCGGAACTGGAGGTTCTCGCTGAACTCATCATACTGCAGCACATCAGCCATGCTTTCAGGCAACACGTCCGGCGTCAATTCGCGGGCTCCGTCCCTGCTGCACTGTATAAGCCTCACTTTGTTCTGACTCAGACACAGAATATAGAAGATGCCGTCATTAGCGAACAGAGGCAGCAACGGGCTGACGTGAAAACGGGGGGAAACCACTACCGTCTCCTCCATCCGGTACGGCAGGCGGAAGTACGAAAACCTGTCCGCCGACATGAATATGGCGAGGCCATCTGCCTGATGGTGCCAGAAGAGGTTATCATCAATCAGCCTCTTTCCCTGTTCGAGCAGATGAGCGGCATCGGGATGCCGCAATCCCGCCGCGAGGAGCTTCTCCTCAGCTACGCGAAGCAGGTTCCTGAGGCGGATGGGCCCTTGCTCAAGGTCGCCCGTCCGCTGTGTTGGCATATAGATGGATACAGCAGTATTCTCCTGCCTGTCCAGCAACGTTCTGAGCTCAGAGCGTCCAAACAATCTCATTCCGCTTACCCCCTTTCAGCATTCGCTGGCCTCAACACCAAACAGACGGCGATCGGCTCAGCAGCTGCGCCGGAGCGCCGGTACCACCGATCTGAGTCTTATTATGGCAAATGGTCCCCAATGGCTGTCACGCTTCAATGCGTCAGATTCCCTGCTTAACGAACACCCGCCCACGTCGTTCGAGTTCTGAAGGATAGCATGTTGAAAGCAGGAACGCCCAGAAGAGTCTGGCGATATCCCCGCGCCACGGCCGATCAACCCGGGCACAGATTGGTCTGAGATGAGCAATGCGGTTCCTGCTGGTCCGGATCCGGCGGAAACGCGGGGCCGCCGATCAGAGAATGATGATCAGCACCACGATTAAGGCCAGCGCCAGGACAGTAACGATGAGCCCTTGCCATCTCAACGGGATCGCACTGCTGCCGTCGGGCAGCGGAGGCGTGCCTGGCTCGTACCACTTTGACATGCTGTCTATGACCGGCGTGGCGATGCCGTTACGTCGCACGAAATCTCGAAACTCCTGCGTCAAGCTCTCCACCTCTTCGCGCGCCGCCTTCAGATGGCCTTCACCGCTGATCTTCATCGCCTCTCCCTTAAGCTTTCGGCGCACCAGGAACACCAGCAACGGTTCAGGGATCCAGTACAAAATGCGAAACTTTCTGGGGCTCATGGGAACACCTGCCTTCTCCAAGGCTCTGAACGCCTCACGCATACCGCGAACTGCAAGCACCACAGCGTCCCGTGTTCGTGCCATTCTTTCAACAGATGTGCCGCTGGCGTAGACAGCCGGTACCAATGCCGGCATGAGGGCCGCCACATGATACTTAAGCCAGGCATCCATGTCCTGCCGGATCTCCACTTTGTACCCTTCCATGGTGCGCAGCACTGCGGCGACTTCACGCGTCCGGTCTCGAATCAGGCCGTCTGGTTCACCTATGGGTATGGTGTACCGATGCATGCGGTCGATCGGAACGATCCTCATCACATGTCCGATGCGTTCACCACCAGGCAAAGGAAAACCCACCATCACCCGCTCTTCCCCCAGAGCCTCAACGAGGGGCTGGAAACCCGCGAAGTTATTCATCATGAACAGAATCGTGGGTGTTTTCCGGTTCGCCACCAGGACAGGCAGGATCTGTTCAGCCTGGTTCTTTCGCATGACCACCATGACGAGGTCATACCTGTCGTCCGGTTGGAGCGACTCCACGGCCTTGACTCTGGTCACCGTCCTCGGACCATCAATTCCACTCTCCAGTACGATGCCATGTTCTCTGATGTCCTGCAGCCGCTGCCCTCTGGCCAATACCGTTACATCCTGTCCTGCCTCATGAAGACGAGCAGCCATCAGACTTCCAAGCGGACCTGCACCAACCACCAGCACTCGCACGGAATCACCTCCTTCGCCATACCGGTACTCCAGAAAGGCGGTTGAACATCTTATAGAGCTACCAACAGAGGCAATCGGACAGCATGATACCATTGCCACGTCTCCTTAAGCACCCGGCTGGCGTCGACGACCGGCTTATCAGGATTTGAAGCAACAAGACCTCACACGATGCGACTGTCATTTGATCAGGATCATTTCGGCACACCCGCACACGTGACACCCTGCAACACGCGGCTGACACCTGGAGACATACCGACCGAAGGTAACCGGTTCACGTCAGAACGCTTGCTCTGGAAGTCGCCGGAATATGCCTGGTAGCTCTTGACATACACCCGGTATTGCATTCATTATCCTGAGCGAGGCATGTACTTCGGATCCTTCGCGCCTGGCGTGCCTTCGTTGCATCGGCCGCTACCGCCGGAAGAACCGGAGAAAGGGGTTTCTCTGTATGTATGAGAGGAAAATGCTGGGGCTGGATGAAGCGGACAGAATCGTAGATACCATCGTCGCTCACTGTAGAAAGGAGAATGGACTTCCTCTGTCGATCGCCGTGGTGGACTATCGAGGCGACCTGATTAAGTTCGCACGGATGGATGGGGCGAGTTGGAATTCGGTCCGCATGGCCCAAGTCAAGGCTTACAGCGCCGCGAAGTTCAGACGCGATACCTCCACCGTGAGTGACTGGATGGCCGGGATCAAAGTGCAGCTATGCGATTGGGCTGACCCCGACGTCACGTCACTTGGAGGAGGAGTGTGCATATGGGACGAGCAGGCTTCACCACGGCTGGTTCTGGGTGCGGTCGCAGTCAGCGGCTGGCCGCAGACCGAAGTGGATGAGGAGTACGCCCGTATAGGAATCGCGGCCCTCGATTAGGCGCTGGTGCCACCAGTTGGCAGATCCCGTCGGCTTCGCATCTGAACCAGTACGGATTGTCGCAACTCCAAGCAAACCACCGGAACAGCATTCCGCAAATGGAGGTCCTGAAACCGGCACGTGCACTCCATGCCCCTTGTATTCGCCCGTCCTCTGGGCATGGTCGCACTCTATACCGCGGATTTCCCGCGTTCCCCGGTCCGTATCCGCACCACTTCTTCAACAGGCCAGATGAATATCTTTCCGTCCCCGGCCTCACCCGTCCGTGCATTGTCAGCTATAGCCTGAATTACCGGCTCCACAGATTGTCCATTCTCTACTACCAGTTCCAACTTGACTTTAGGCAGGAACTCGATCCGGTACTGACTGCCACGCCACTGTTGCACTAACCCTTTCTGCTTTCCGTGTCCCTTCACTTCTGTGATTGTCATTCCAGGATAGCCTAGTTGCTCGAGCGCCTCCTTCACTGCGGAGATACGTTCGGGACGTATGATAGCCTCGATCTTCTTCATATTCTCGCCTCCGTTGACACGATTGAATCGCATTCAGTGATACGGCAATTCATCAATCACCGTGAAGTTCGGGTATGCCTTGCCTCCATGTTCCCCCAAATCCAGTCCTTCGATTTCTTCCTGAGGTGGAACGCGTATACCGTCGAGAATCACATCCAGCAGTTTGAAGAGCACCAATCCGAGTCCCAGAGACCAGACAAGCACTACTCCCGCCCCAATGGCCTGGGCGGCCAACTGGCCGGTGCCCCCACCGTAAAGCAACCCAATCACCATCGGGCCTTCGGTGGTATAGAGTCCGTATGTTCCATCGGCAAACAGTCCAACAGACAGCAATCCCCATATGCCATTGAGTCCATGCACGCTTACAGCACCAACCGGGTCATCCACCCGGATGCGGTCGAACAACAATACCCCAATCACCACAATTACTCCTGCAACTGTGCCAATAACCACTGCCGCCCACCCCTCAACCCAGGCACAAGGCGCCGTTATTCCCACAAGTCCGGCTATGGCGCCGTTAAGCGCCATGCCTACGTCCAGCTTCTTCGTAAGCGCATGTATCGCGACAAGTGAGGCGATTGCACCGGCTGAGGCGGCAAGTGTGGTGTTGACCGCAATCACGGCGCTCCTCAGTTCAAGTGCCGACAGCGTACTCCCTGCGTTAAAGCCATACCAGCCGAACCAGAGAATGAACACTCCCAAAGCCGCAAGGGTCATACTGTGTCCTGGTATCGCACGTGCCTTACCCAGCCTGTCAAACTTGCCGATGCGGGGACCAAGCACAATCGCTCCGGCCAGACCTACGAAGCCACCAACCGCGTGGACTACACCCGATCCTGCAAAATCAACATGCCCGGCGCCAAACGGCAACCCGGCCAGCCAGCCACCACCCCACACCCAGTGACCATAGATGGGATAGATTAGAGCACAAATCCCGATGGCATAGAGGAAATAGGCTCTTACCTTCAACCGTTCAGCCACTGCGCCGGCTACTATCGTAGCCGCGGTCGCAGCGAACATAACCTGAAACAGGAACAGTAGATAATGCCCAACATCATACTGGTCCCCGGCAAGAAACCACCCGGTGGTACCGAACAGGCCGGCCCTGCTGGCACCAAACATCAATGCGAAACCCACCGCGAAATAGGCAATCGAACCGATGGCGAAATCCATCAGGTTCTTCATCATCAGATTGACCACGTTCTTGGCACGGCAGAGTCCAGCCGTGAGCATCGCAAAGCCACCCTGCATGATGAATACCAGCGCGGACGCAATAATGACCCATACGAAGTCAACCGGAGCGTCTGGATTCTCCAGAAGCGTCGTGGCCCCCGATGGATCCGCAGCGAGTGTGGGCGTGGGCTGACCCAACAGTGTTATCGTGGCTAGACAGGCCGCGAACAGCACAATACCGGTACGCCACCGGTTCTGCACCTTTGTCAAGATCGCCATATTGATACCTCCTTGCCGTTTGCTCTGGAAGCAGAGTATGCAAGGGGTGTGTTGCGCAAACATTGCCGCAGTGTTTCAGTATGGTTAAATGCAGTCACTGCGTTCGTCGTAATCAGGCCCGGTGTTACAATGGTTACAAAGGAGCCACCAGCGTTGCCTCTGAACTCACGCCAGGGACTGTCCGGTCGCATCGTTTTCTTCGTCACGGTGGTCGTGGCGCTGTGCGGCGTATTCACTGTCCTTACGATTGCCGGCGTCATTGCCTCTCAACTGGATGAGAGGTACCGTTCCGACCGGCAGGCCGCAATCGAGTACCTGTCGACCTCCCTCGTTCCAATGGTGGAGATTGGCGACTACCTGAGGGTGGAACGCACAATCAGCGCCGTGCTGGTGTACGATAGCATCGTCTCTGTCGCCGTCTACGACGACGAGGGGGAGCTGATCCGCTCCGTCGTTCAGCTCGGAGAGGAATCCAGACCCACCGACACTATCAGTCATGTACTCATGCAGGGAGACCTTCTGGTCGGGCGCGTCGATATCGGGTTCTCGCGCCTATACATACAGGAAGATGTGCAGGAGCTCACCGGAGTGCTCGCCCTCGCGGTCATACTTCTCCTTGCCGTGATGGCAGGTGCATTGCTGTGGTACCTGAGGCGCACCGTGGTGAATCCACTGCGCATCTTCACCAGCACGGTGCGGGCAATGACGTCCCGCAATATGGACCTGCGCGTTCCGGTGACCGGTTCCGACGAGATCGGCATGCTGGCAAGCAGCTTCAACGATATGGCCCAGGAGTTGCAGGAATCACACTTCAGGCTGCGAAAGGCCCATATCCAACTGGAAGAACGGTATCTGGAACGAACATCCCGGGATCAGCGTCGTGCTGACCAGGTGCGCACGATATTCGAACTACGCCAACAGCTCATCGAGATCGCAGATCTCCGGGAATTATTGCAGTATGTTGCCTCGGCACTGCAGAGAGCATTCTCATACAATAGCGTGAACGTCTTCCTGGTAGAGCCGGAATCCGGCGACCTGGAACTCGCCGCCACTGCCGTGATGACTTCGGGTACCACCCACTGTGCGCACAGAGTGAAAGCGGGCGACGGCATCGTAGGCGATGTGCTGCAGTCATGCCGACCCCTCCTGGTAACTGACATGGCACGCGACCCGAGGTACATGGAGTTACACTCCCTGAACGATACGAAGGCCGAGCTCGCCGTACCCATCAACATCGGTGCGCTCACACTCGGCGTGCTGGATGTCCAGTCGAATTACGAGGGCGGCCTTGATGAGATGGACCTGTTCACTGCTCAGACTGTGGCTGACCAACTCGCGAACGTGGTCGAAAATACACGGCTGGCGCAGGAGACCCGGGAGATCGCCGTGCTCGACGAGAGAAACCGCATGGCGCGTGAGATTCACGATACCCTGGCTCAGGGGTTCACGGGCATCGTCCTTCAACTCGAGGCTGCCGAGCAGAGTATAGCCGATGCACCCGAAAGTGTGACTGCCCACATCGACCGCGCGAAGCGCCTGGCCCGGGAGAGCCTTACCGAGGCACGACGTTCCGTCTGGGCGTTACGCCCGGCCACGCTCGAGAAGCGGCAACTGATTGATGCATTGCGCCGGGAAACCAGTCTGCTGTCTGACGAGACGAAGATGCAGGCGACCTGTCACATATCGGGCAACGCCGAACATCTTCCTGCGGATGTCGAGGATGCGCTCCTGCGCATCTGCCAGGAAGCGCTGACCAACGTTCGAAGGCACTCTCAGTCCTCGCACGTACACGTACAGTTGACGCACACTGACCAGCAGGTCGTGCTCAGTGTGCGTGACGATGGCGTTGGATTCGATCTCGCGACTGTGCCCGGGGATTCGTTTGGATTGATTGGAATCGAAGAGCGTGCCCGGCAATGCCGGGGACACGCACACATCACCAGCAGCCCGGGAAAGGGTACCGTGGTTGAAATCGCGATCCCATTGCAGAGGAGTGCAGAAGATGAGTAGTATCCGCGTGCTGATAGTGGACGACCACCCGGTAGTGAGAGAGGGCCTGGCAACTATGCTCGCCCGCCAGGAGGGCATGATAGTAGTGGGGGAGGCAGCCGATGGCGTGGACGCCGTCCAGAAGGCCGCAGATACCGATCCGGATATCGTACTTATGGACCTCCGCATGCCGGTAATGGATGGAGTGGAGGCTATGCGTCGCATAACCAGGCACAAACCGTCCATCCGCTTCATCGTACTCACGACTTATGACAATGACGAGTACATCTTCAAGGGAATCGAGTCTGGAGCTCGTGCTTATCTGCTTAAGGACTCACCGCGTGAAGATCTGTTCAGGGCCATACGTGCAGTGCATAGTGGTGAGTCCCTCATCCAACCATCGGTTGCAAGCAAGGTGCTTGACTGCTTCGCCACGCTCTCCCGACAGGCACAACCCCACAATGTATTGTCAGAGCGAGAAATTGCGGTCTTGCGCCTCATGGCCACTGGAGCTGCGAACAAACGCATCGCTGCGGACCTGTGCATCAGTGAAAGCACTGTGAAGACTCATGTGCAGTCCATCTTTCAGAAGCTCAATGTCGGCGACCGTACAGAAGCCGTAACCCTCGCTCTGCAAAAAGGGATAATTTCTCTCTGAGACTCAGGGCACAGGATTCCCGGGACTCTGGAGCTTCGTGCTCGATACCGTACCCGCGAGTACTGCATCCCTGTACGAAGGCACGACTTGTTGTCAACGGTCAAGGAGCGGCTTTCCGCCATGCAGAGGAGCTGAGTGGTACCTTTCCGCAGTCCGTGATACGCGCCCTGAAATCAATCATGCATCACGGCCCGGAATTCCGCTCGGGAAACGGTTACCTTGAAGACAATCTAACGAATTGCTGCCACGACAGTCACTAGCATCCGCCATCCATATGACTCCGTGCCGGACTCCTCAGCGCCTGAGTGAGAGAATCCTTGATGCATTTTCGCAATTGCACCACGGACTGCTACTATTGAAAGGATTCGGAATGCGTTCATATCAATCCAGACCGGCCAGCTCAATCGGTGTTTACTGCCAATGATATTCCGGGGCGAATTGATGGATCCTGACTGCGTTCCACACATACAGCAACAGATACGGGGGGTCAATTGACTAAAGATATAACTCGATGGCTTCTCCCTTCCACCTTCGTGATGGTTCTCGTGATGCTTGCACTCCTTACGACGCCGACCACGACTCAACCGGTCCCTCCCTTCAACGGCAGCTCAGCGACCTACGACGTGCTTGAAAACCCGTTCACCATTGCATCAGGAGACTTGAACGGTAACGGGAATGCGGACATCGTGGTCACCAGCCACGTTGAGGGGATGGTAAGCGTTCTCCTCAACCGGGGTGATGGGACGTTCAGCGAGCCGGTGCACTACTCTGCAGGGGGCGGCTCGTTCGGACTTGCGCTGGTGGACATTGATGGTGACGGCGATCTCGATGTTGTGGTGGCCAATCAAGCCGCCGGAACGCTAAGCCTTCTCTTTAACAGAGGCGACGGTATCCTGGAGACACGAACCAGCATGCCTGCCGGGAGCTCTCCACATGCGGTAACCATTGCCGATTTCAACGGCAACTCGCTCCTCGATATCGCCGTGCCCAACTTCCACGGTCCTACAGTAAGCGTCTTTTACAACCTGCGCGATGGGAATTTCTCAGAACGGGAAGCGTTCCCAACACAGGAAACCCCGCTCGCTGCGCTCGCCGTGGATCTCAATAACAATGGGGCCGCTGATATCGTGACGACCTCGCATTTCACAGGTCTGCTGGACATTCTTTGGAATGATGGGGCTGGCAGCTTCGCCAGCCGAACCGCCATTCAGGTGGGCGAGAGTCTGTGGTCTGTCGCCAGTGCTGATCTGAACCGGAATGGCACGCAGGATCTCATAGTCACACAGGATTTCAGTGGCGCTGTTGTCGTACTGCCCAATAATGGAGATGGTTCCTTTGGACCGGCCGTGGAGTTACATACCGGTGGAGAAGGGCCATGCTGGGCGACGACTTTCGATATGTATGGTGATGGCCTGCTGGACATCGCTGTCGTAGACGCATCTACAGACTATCTCTACGTATTTCTGAACATGGGCGACGGCAGCTTCCTCCTTGAAGCCCAATTTGATACGGGAGAGGGGCCTGCCTCAATCACGGTGGCTGACTTCAACGGCAACGGCAGAGACGACCTCGCCGTCGCGAACTGGGTGAGCAACGACGTAACAGTGATTTTCAACACAGCCAGCTAGTCCTCGCGAGCACTGTCGTTGTCACTGACGCTCAGTAACCTGCGCGGGTTGTCCTTCACCATTAATTCGATGTCATGGTGGGGGATGCCCATCCGCAACAGTGTGCTGATGAACATCCGTAGCCCTTCGGCGATGGTCGGATGCGGAGTGCCCCCAAAATCAGTGGTCAGTATGCAGTTCTCCGCCCCCTGTGCACGGATGGCATCCACGAATATTGCGGGGTCCCGTCGTTCACTCGTAGGGGATATGGCCTGTGCGCAGTGCTCGATGGTGATACCGGAACGGGCGAGCATCGCAAGATCATCGAAGCTGAGAAACTCCTCGCAGACGAACTCCGATATCGCATGCGTCACCACTACCTTACGTATGCCCATTCCAAGGCACCTCTCTGCGAGCGCCTTCACTTCCCGGGGAGAGATGTGGCCTGTACAAAGGACCATGTCGTAGTCCTTCACTACCCGGAGAATGTCATCCACCTGTGGTACAAGGCGACCGCTATCATCAACGATGCGGATCGTCTCCCCGCCAAGGTCCAGGTTGAACAGCCGCTGGACAACCGGCATTGAGTTGGCAGCATAGAATACCGGCATCCACAACACTTTCGTGCCTATCTCGGCAGCCGCCCTGACTGCGCGGTAGTTCAGCCCTCCGACCTCTCCATCGAGCGTCAGGCTGCCAAACACGCGGATATCCGGAACAAGCCGGCTGATAAGCAGCGCAAGCGGCTGGGTACAGTATGTTCTGTTCTTCAGCACAAAGCCCGCAAGTCCCATTTCCTGCGCATGGAGCGCCGTCTCAAGAGCATCGAATCGCCGCGTCATCCACGCTTCCGGTTCGAAGTGCAGGTGCATGTCGTAGGCGCCGTTCAGGAGACTGCCGACAAGCGAATCGTCCTGCTTCTGACTAAACTGCAGTGCGTAATTCCAATCAGACCTTTCAACCACGTGCGCCCTCCATCGCTATCTTCGTTTCTCCCACAGACCTAACCGATGAGGCTCCTCGCTTCATGGAGAAGGGCACGGCACTTCTCCACGTTGTGATCCCGAATGTATCCCAGGGTGAAGAACTGATACCCCTCTCGAGCCCAGCGCGCATATCCCTTGGGAGCGAAGCCCCCCATGCCGGCTATCTTTCCCGCTGCCTGGCACGCGTCGGCAACCTGTCGCAGCTTCTCCTCGATGAACGGCTGACTGTTCACTTCTCCCCTGAGCATCCCGGATTTGTAATCGCCGATGTCGAGTGCAAGATCATGCGTCCCTACCACTGTGCCCGTGATGCCCTCGAGCTTCAGCGTCCGCGGGAGATCCTTCACCGCCGCAAGACTCTCAGTCTGCGGCATCAGGATAACGTTCCTGTTGACATATTCAAGCATTGTCGCCAGGGGAGTGGTGGCAACGTCCATGCCATCCAGAAGGTAGGGACTCATGCCGATTCCTGAACCACGACGTCCCAGCGGTGGGAAGTAACACTGGTTCAGCACGGCTATCGCCTGTTCCGCACAGTCCACCTGAGGCACCATCAGCCCCTGGATACCAGAATCGAGATACGGACGGAAGTTAGCGGTACATTCCTCGGGCCGCATCATTATCGGCAATCCGTGCTCCCGGGCCAGACGTATGTACGTGTAGATGGTCTCTTTGCTCACCAGGCTGTGTTCGTTGTCAATCATGAAGAAATCGAAACCGATGTTCTTGATTGCCGCGACGGTCGTCGCGGGTTCGTTGCCTGGTCCTATCAGCGGGCCGAACACCTTTGCCCCTGTCATCAGACGCTGCTTGAAGTTGAATCCTATGTCCACCTGCATGTTGCACCTCCTGAAGACAATCCCGAGATAACCTAGGGTATGCTGTCCACGTTCACAAGACCTGGTTCATGTACCGGGACGATGACATCGGCCATTCCCTTAATGCGCAGCGCGCTGTTGAAGGCTCCCACGGCATCCAAGTGGATGCCCGCAGGTATCACAGGCATCGTTCCCCTGGCCTCGGCTCGGGGGTAGTAATTCTCCTCAAGAGTACATTCTCCAGAAATTATCGCCTTGCCCTTGACCGTATTAACACTCACCGCCTGGCAACCGGGGCTATGCCCCCCTATCGGCATCAATTCGATCCCGGGCAGTATCTCAGAGAAGCCATTAACAAGCTGGAAATCAAGTCCCATGTATAGTTCCCGCACATACATGGAGGCAAGTATCGGATGCGGTGCAACCGCAAACTCAAGCTCCTTCTGCTGTACGACGATACGTGCATTCCGGCACTTGCTGGTGTTTGCGCAATGATCCAGCATAAGATGAGTCTGAATGACCAGATCGATATCTTCCGGATGGAGTCCCACCTTCTTCAGCAATGCCTCATCGAATGAATCGATGTCATGGGCATCGAAGTCCCGATGTTTCTTCATGTGCTCGGCGTTCGCACCGGTATCAACAAGTATGCGCTGACTGCCACCCTCAATGTACCAGGCGAATATGGGGAGGTCGACATTCGTGCCATTATTGTGCAGATAAGTGAACCTCCCGAGATCCTGGCGGACGTAGGAGAGCGGTAAGGGTCGGATCCGGTACACTGGAAGCAGCGCCAGTTCACTTGCCGCAGAGGTCACTCATACACCTCTGGATTTACGGGGTACAGTGGCCTCTCGCCGCTTAGAACTCTGACAATCTCTTCGGCCAGATCCGTCGCCATCCGCCGCATTGCCTCATTGGTCGAACCTGCCACGTGTGGGGTCGCGATGAAGTTGTCAAGCGTCAACAACGGATTATCCGGAGTTACCGGTTCCTTCCGGAACACATCCGCAGCCGCTCCGGCAATCCGGCCTTCCGAGATGGCGGCGTATAGTGCGCCCTCATCGATAAGGTCCCCGCGCGATGTGTTAATCAGGAAAGAGGTTGGTTTCATCCGCGTGAGTTCCCGGCGTCCGATCATGCCTGCCGTCTGAGGCGTAATGGGAACGCAAAGCACTACGAAGTCGGCCTCCTCCAGAAGCTGCTCAACAGTTTCCGCTCTCTTGTAACCGGTCAATTCAAACGTTTCTGCTGTCAGATACGGATCGAACGCAACGACGTTCATGCCGAATCCCGACCTGCACTTCCGGGCCACCTCCGAACCGATACGCCCCAGGCCCGCCACGCCAAGCGTTTTGCCCTTCAGTTCGACGCCCGTATAGTCTTCACGTCTCTTGAACCGTCCCATTTTCAGGTCGGTATTGGCAACACAGATGCGGTTGGCGAGACAGAGCATCAGAGACAGGATGTGTTCGGCAACCGAGACCGCGTTTGCCTTAGGCGTCGTCACTACAACAGTGCGTCTCGTAGTGGCGGCCGCAACATCGATGTTGTCGTATCCGACACCATGCTTGGCAATGACCTTCAGATTGGGGGCGGATGCGATCATCTCGGCGGTTACAGGTGCAAGACGCACTCCTACGCCGTATGCTTCACGAATCGCATCCTCGAGTTTGACCTTCGTTGAGTCCGGCAGATAGAGGAGATCAGAGTTCCTCGCAAGAATCTCCAGACCCGCAGGATCGATGTACTCTGTGATGATGACTCTCTTCCGCGCCATGACAAACCCTCCCAGGATCGTTGCTGCTGAGACTGGTCCGCACATGATAGCATGCCGAAGGGGTAACTCTTGGATGTCACGAGGAAGCCTGGCCGCGACTCGGCAGCTTGCCACTCTGCTCCAACCTACGTACAATCTAGCGTCCAGTGTACGGACTGAAGGGAACCGCATTCGGCCCGTTACCTGAAACACAGTCACATCGACAAAGGAGAATGACTAGATGGACAGCCTCCTGACACAGACGGAATTTGACTTCAGGAAAGATGTACGCAACTTCGTGAAGCAGGAACTGATGCCCCACGTAGAAGAGTGGGAACGCCGCAAGAAGTTCGCTCGAGAGTCGGTTAAGAAGTTCGCCGACTACGGTCTGTTCGGCATACTGGTCCCACCTGAGTACGGAGGTCTCGGCGGCAGTGTCACTGAGTATCTGCTTGCCTCTATCGAAATCGCCCGCGCCAGCACGTCACTAGCCAGCATATTCGGGTCCTCCGCCGGCATCTGCAGCGCTGCCATACTCAACTTCGGCACGGACGAGCAGAAGAAACACTACGTGCCACCGATCGTCTCAGGAGACCTGTTTCCCTGTTTCGCAGTGACCGAGCCCGCTGCCGGCAGCGATGCGGCGAAACTCGCCACCACCGCCACGCGTGACGGCGACGACTGGATACTCAATGGCACCAAGAGCTTCATAACGGGAGGGGATGCGGCCGATGTGTTGCTGATTTTCGCGACCGTGGATAAGTCGCTTGGCGCCAAGGGAATTACGGCGTTTCTCGTTGACAGGGACACCCCCGGGTTCTCCGTCAGCAAGGTGGAGGACTTGATCGGTATGCATGCCAGCAGTGCATGTGAGCTGTTCTTCCGCGATTGCCGGATTCCCGGTTCAGCCGTTCTTGGCGAGATCGGCAAGGGTCTTCGAGTTGCATTCTCCTCACTCGACCTCGGCCGCATCCATGTCGCCGGACAGGGAATCGGTCTGTCAGAGGCCGCACTCGAAGCGTCATTGGCATACACTGCCGACCGCGAGCAATTTGGACAGCCGATAGGAGATTTCCAGGGCATACAGTGGATGCTCGCGGATATGTCCGTCGGCATCGACGCCGCCAGTCTGCTCGCTTTGAGCGCAGCGCGCAAAGCCGAGTCCGGCAAGCCCTATTCCACAGAATCGGTGAAGGCGAAGCTCTATGCTGCAGAAACAGCAGCAGATGTCTCGCGAAAGGCCGTACAGTTGCACGGTGGCTACGGCTGCACCAGGGACATGCCTGTCGAGCGTTACTACCGGGATGCCAAGATGATAGAGATCTACGAGGGTACGAACGAAATCCTGCGCACTGTCATCGCTCGCAACCTGCGCTCATAGCTGATGGTCGAAGAAATGATCTTCGCGGCGCTCCTGCCGGCAGGAGCGCCGCATTGTGTATCGACGCACTGACTGCTGCACTCCAGGCGCAGAGATCCAGGTCCATTCTCCACCAGCCTGAGTCCGGGACTGCCCTGATCCATATCATCACGGACTGGCTCTGTAGTATACTATAGGACGATAGAAGGCTCTCATACATCTTTCGCAATGGCATCTCTCAGGGAACGGCAACGCCAGCAGCGCTCCCGCTCCATACTGGACGCGGCGTGGACGCTGTTCGGCGAGAAGGGGTTCGACGAGACCTCCATCGAAGAGATCGCCGCACATGCTGAGGTCGGCCCGGCAACTGTCTACACCTACTTCGGATCCAAGAACGAACTGCTCGCAGCATTGTTCGTCCGTTACATAGAGCAGGAGGCAGCGGAAGCCGAAACGGTACTTCAGCACCCTCCCGCGGACATGCTGGACGGAATGATGGCGCTGTTTGACACGTACCTTGAGGGAGTAGCCACACGATGCTCTCCGCTGCTTCTCCGGCAGTTCTATGCCCTGGGAATCAGCAAGCAATTCGACTACGGCCGCCACACGTTCGAGCTGAAACGGCGCTTTCTCGACCAGGGCCTCAGTCTGGCCACTCACTACAAGGCGAAAGGCCAGGTACGAGAGGAAGTATCTGCCGAAGAAGCGGCCTCATTGTGTCACTCTGCCCTGGTGTTTCCGCTGACCCTGTTCGCGCTTGGGCTCGGCATCGATCTCGACACTGCGCGCCGGATGCTGCGCCGCTACCTTACTCTGACGCTTACCGGCATCGGTGCTACAGCGAAACATGCATGATGAACGGTAACTCACCCCGGTGCCTACCTTTCCCCTTGAAGGGCTTCAGCAGCCGCTGCCGCCTCAGACTGATCGCAATATCATCACGTCCGCACCAGGGAGGGCTCCTGTAATGAGCGAACTCGATCACACCCGGAAGAACAGGCCGGCACAGGAACCTACCATCCGCCTCGAGCACGTCTCCAAGGTCTACCAGATGGGCAAGATAGAGGTGCGCGCGCTCGACGACCTGAGTCTGGACATCTGGCCCGGTGAGTTTCTCGTTTTCCTCGGACCGAGCGGGTCGGGCAAAACGACCCTGCTGAACGTAATAGGAGGCCTTGACTCGCCCACCTCAGGCACCATCACAGTCAACGGCATAGAAGTAACTGATCTCTCGCAGAGACAGCTCACAGGGTTTCGCCGCAATCATATCGGCTTCATCTTCCAGTTCTTCAACCTCATCCCCACCCTCACGGCCGAGGAGAACGTCGAGTTTGCCGCCGAGCTCGTCCACGACCGGCGCTCGGCGGATGATCTGCTGGGTGCAGTGGGGCTCGGTGAAAGAAAGAAGCACTTCCCGGCCGAACTCTCCGGGGGCGAGAATCAGCGCGTCGCCGTCGCTCGCGCACTTGCCACCGACCCGTCCGTCCTTCTCTGCGACGAACCGACGGGAAGTCTCGACTTTGAGACCGGCAAGCACATCTACAAACTGTTGCGTGCTCTCAATAAAGAGCGCGGCAAGGTCATATGCGTCGTGACTCACAACGCACCTGTCGGCGAGATCGCCGATCGCGTCGTGAAGCTCCACGACGGACAGATCGCGGACATAACCGTCAACGAGCATCCTCTGGATCCCGACAGGTTGCGATGGTGAAGATAAGCAACCTCAACCGGAAGCTGGTACGCGACCTGCTCGCGGCCAAGACACAGTTCGGTGCCGTGGTGGCTATCATCGCTATAGGGATCATCTCGTTCGTAGCCGTCTATGAGTCCTACCAGAACCTCTACCTCTCATCGGAGCACTCCTACGAGATACTCTCCATGGGCGACTACTGGATAACTATCGACCAACTGCCTGAGCGAGCCGCGCGCGATATGGAGGGAATCCCCGGCATCGCTGCGATAGGGCGCGTCGTTGGTGAGGCACGGGTTGACCTCGACCTGGAAAGCGGCAGGCGTGTGGAGGCACATATCGTCTCGCTTCCCGCCACAGACCGACCCCACATCAACGACGTCGAGGTCCTGACCGGCGAGTACTTCAGTCCCGGAGACAAGCGCGAGCTTCTGCTCGACACCAGGTTCGCTGAACACCACGGACTGGAGCCCGGCGACTGGATCACACTGGAGCGGGCAGGCGTCAGCGCAACATTCCAGATAGTCGGCATCGCGGTAAGCCCGGAATACATCTGGATCGCCAAGAGCATGCAGGAACTCTTCGCGACTCCGGAGACCTATGGGGTTATGTTCATGCCGCACGGCAGAGCAGAAGCCTTCTTTGACATGCGCGGTAAGGTGAATGAGATAAGCCTGCGCGTGGCTGAAGGTGCTGATGAGGACGAGGCGATCGACTCGATACGCGATATTCTCAGAGGTAACGGCATCAAGCGCATCACCATCACGACCAATGATGATATTGAGACAGCCACGCGCAAGATCGATGTCGCGCAGGGCGTCCGTACTGCCCACATAGTGCCGCGTGAGGATCAGATCAGCCATGCAACGCTCACCATGGAACTCGATGCCTTCGAGCAGATGGCCGTGCTCTTCCCCATGCTGTTCCTGGTAGTCGCCGCACTCGCCACATACGTGCTGCTTTCCAGGCTGGTGGAATCGCAGCGTATTCAGATCGGCCTCATGCGAGCGCTCGGCTACAGCAGGCTCAAGATTCTCTCGCACTATGTCGGCTTTGCATTGGTGGCAGGCATCCTCGGCTCAGTTATCGGCGCCCTAGTTGGCCACGGCCTGGCACGCGCAATGACCGAGCTTTTCATCGGCTTCTTCCATATTCCGCACGTTGAGATTCAGCCGCAGTGGTCTGTAGTTGGCATTGGCGTGATCATCGGCACCGTGGTGCCGGTGCTGGGCGGAATCATCCCCGCATGGACTACCATGCGCCTGCATCCTGCTGAGGCGATGCGGCCACCCGCACCACCCATCGGCCGACGCACACCTATCGAGATCCTGCTGCCATTCATTCCTCGCCTGCCAAGCGCGTTCAAGCTGCCACTGCGAAACTCCTTCCGTAACCCGCGCCGTACGCTCTTCATGGCGTTCGGTGTGATGGCTGCGACCGCTATGATCCTTGTCTCTATGTCATTCGTCAACATGATGGGCCACATGTTTGCACAGATCGAGCAGGGAGCGAACTACGACATCAGGCTCATCTACTCTGGAGTGGGCAGCACCTCAACCACGAAATTTGTGGGTAACCATGCACAGGTCGAGAATTCTGAGTCCCTCCTGGAGCGGCCGTACCGCCTCAGGCTGGATGATGCATCAATTGTCACCGCGATAATGGGCATGCACTCTGGAACCGATATGTACCGCCTGTTCCATGAGGATGGTTCACCCGCAAAGGTCCCCGAAGAGGGCATGCTACTCACCACCGCCATAAGGGACGATCTCAAGGCTGAGGTCGGCGACGTTATTCGCCTCGAGCCGCTCATCGGCACAGTCGCCGAGAAGGAAATCACCGTGGTGGGCATCGTTGACGAATTCATGGGTGGAAGGGCGTACGTCAGCCTGGAAGAGGCACAGAGACTCTTTGACCTGCCGGGATCCGCCACCGGCGCACTGGTGCGCTTCTACGGAGAGCCGGATGCGCGTACGATGGAGCGCATCTATAACATACCTGAGGTAGCGACCGTCGAGACCTCAGCTGCTCTGATCGATTTCTACCAGGACCAGATGGAGTTCTTCTGGGCCTTCGTGGGTATCATGCTCGCCATGAGCTTTGGACTGGGCATTGCCATCGTCTTCAACGGCGTCACCGTCAACGTGCTCGAACGCAGACGCGAAATCGCGATCATGCGTGCGGTGGGGATGGGAGACCGGCAATTGGCGAAGATGATCACCATCGAGAATCTCGGCATCGGTACCCTCGGCATCCTCCTGGGACTGCCGTTGGGTTACGAGATCGCCAATGCCTTCATGTCCCAGGTAGCCGCGGATGCCGAGGGGTTTGCCTTCACCGCCATCATCTATACAAGCTCCTATGTGATCGCCGCAGTTTCGGGTGGCGTCATGCTGCTGGTCGCACAGGTGCCCCCCATCCGGCGTGTCACGCGGATGAGTCTGCCCACGGTCACCAAGGGATGGACCTCATGAACGGAGTACGTGACCTCAGGTGCATCAGGTACATAGGACATGGATTACTACGGCAGGCGCGCACTGGCCTGCCTGAATCAAACCCATCTTCAGACAAGGAGGCCTTGTGATGAGAAGAACTGCAGCCGCGATACTTGCGGTCAGCCTCGCGCTATCGACGCTCGTGGGCTGCGCCGACCACAACGACATAACGGAGACTGCCCGTGTGACCC
>SKVJ01000023.1 GCA_007129495.1 Dehalococcoidia bacterium
ACCCTTGACTTCAGGAATATGACGGGATACTGTGTTCGGGACACTTGATGAAGGGGGTTATGAAATGGCTGAAGAGAAGACAGGAATGGGGATGGAACAGAATGTCGCCGGACTCCTCTGCTATGTTCTCGGGTGGATCACGGGACTCATATTCTTCCTAGTCGAGAAAGAGAACAAGTTTGTGCGCTTTCATGCGATGCAGTCCATCATTGTCTTCGGTGGTCTGACCGTCATAAGTATTGTCCTGAGCGTTATCCCCATATTGGGGTGGATTGTGAGCACGCTTCTGTGGCTGCTGGCGGTGATTCTCTGGATACTTCTGATGATCAAGGCGTACCAGAATGTATGGTACAAGCTCCCGTGGGTTGGTGACCTTGCTGAGAAGTACAGCCAGCAGTGAGGTGCATCCCTAGATAGCGGATGAAACACCGCGCCCCGGGTTGGGCGCGGTGTGTGGTTAGTGTGCCCCGTCCCGGAGGAACCGGCTGAATCGCAAGGCCGGAGTGTCCGTGTTCGAAGGGGTGTGACTGAGGCTGACCGGCCGTCGCTCTTGACTTTGGATTTCGCCGAGTCTGTTCCGGCCGTCCCGCATTGTTCCACGCCTGCACGAGAGTGACTGGGTCACACCGCACCAATTCGCATGCGGGATGTGCGTTTCAGATGTAGAGACTACTCCAACGAGAAAGGTCCCGGTTTGCTACAGGCGATTCACCGGCTGTGGCCGATTGTGTGGTGCATGGCTCCCGTGCCTGTGACGCTCAGCGTGCCATCGTGGAGGTGTTTCTGCCTGTACTCATAGTGTTCGAGAACAGGGCTCCCGGCGCGGATAGATGCAGGACATGATATTGAGCCCGACGCATGCCGGTGCCGCTTGAAGTCGAAGGACCCCCGTGACAGAATACACACAGCACGGGAGGCATACGATGGAAGATTTCTTTCCTGTCGCGACCGATGAAGAGCGGTGTTCGCGTGTGGTTGCCGTATCCGAGATCCCTGCGATACCCCTGATGCCGGGCGTCGTCACGCGCATCGTACCGGGGAAGAACCTTACGCTGAGTGTGCCCAGCATCGATCCGTATGTGGTGGGCACTTCCCACAGCCATCCGCACGAGCAGATGATAGTGGTGCTTGAGGGGCAGATCGATGTGGTGGTCGACGGGAAGCTTTATCCTGTCAAGGCCGGCGAGGTGATCGTCATTCCCGGCGACGTACCGCACGCGGGCATTACTGGCGAACACAGCTGTAGAATACTGGAGATATTCAGCCCTGCGCGCAAAGATTTCGAGGAGAAGCTGGCACAGGTCAGGTAGCCGATCAACAGGCATTCGGGTACGATGCATGTTGCCGCGTCGAGGATACAGCGGAAGGAACACGTAGCAGGAGGAAACATGGACAAAATGATTGACGACCTGCAGTTGATACTGGATACCGGCATCATCGCAATAGTCAGGGTTGCCAGTGCGAGCGATGCCATCGAGGTCTGCGGGGCGGTGGCGCGTGGCGGAGTGAAGACCATCGAGGTCACTATGACGGTGCCGGGGGCTATCGACGCAATTAAAGAGTTCAAGCAGCGGGCCGAAGATGACGTGCTGCTGGGCGCAGGCACGGTGCTGGACTCGGAGACTGCACGGATCGTCATATTGAACGGGGCCGATTTCATCGTGAGCCCGAATCTGAACATCGATGTGATCAGAATGGCGCACCGTTATGGCAAGATCGTGATTCCAGGCACATTTACACCTACTGAGATTCTTGCTGCGTGGGATGCCGGCGCGGACATCGTCAAGGTGTTTCCCGCTGGGGTGGTTGGTCCCCAGTACTTGAGGGACATCAAGGGGCCGCTGCCGCAGATACGTCTGACCCCGACAGGTGGGGTGACTCTTGAGAACACCCCTGAGTTCATTCGCGCCGGTGCGTCCTGTGTGTCGGTTGCTACCTCACTGGTCGATAAGAACGCGATTGCGGACAAGAAGTTCGACGTGATTACGGAGAAGGCGCGTCAATTCATAGAGGCGGTCAAAGCAGGTCGGAGCTCATAGAGCAACGGCAGAGCAGGAGGTGTCAGACATGTACGATGTAGTCACTTTTGGCGAAACCATGCTTCGACTCTCGCCCCCCGGCTACCGCAGGCTGGAGCATGCGTACTCGTTCGACTTGAACGCCGGTGGTGCAGAGATGAGCGTGGCCTGCAACGTGAGTAGACTGGGGCTGCGGACCGCATGGGTTTCGCGACTCACCGACAACTCTCTCGGCCACTACATCCGCAACAAGGCCCGGGAACAGGGAGCGGATACGGCGCATGTGCTGTGGACCAGGGAAGATCGCGTCGGCATCTACTTCGTTGAATTCGGCGCTAATCCTCGCCCGAGCAGGGTCGTGTACGACCGGGGACATTCCGCGATGAGCAAGGTCAAGCCGGGAGACTTCGACTGGGAGTCCATCCTTAAGGACGCGAAGTGGTTCTATACCACAGGGATCACGCCCGCGCTCAGCAGTTCCGCTGCGGACGCAACTCTTGAAGCGCTCAAGACTGCCAGGCAGATGGGTTGCAGGGTGGCCTGCGACCTCAACTATCGCGTAAGACTCTGGTCGGAGGACGAGGCACATAAGTGCATGGCGCCGATGATGGAATACGTGGATGTTCTCATCTCGACTGAAGAGGATACGGCCAAGGTTTTGAAGATCACCGGAGACAGCTACCAGGAGGTGGCCCAGAAACTCGCGGAGCAGTTCGATTTCGAGGCGGTCTGTATCACCATTCGTACCGATCTGAGTGTGCTGAGGAATCAGTGGACGGCCATTGTGTACTCAGGCGGGAACGTCTACGAGGATCGTACCTATGACGTGGAAATAGTGGACCGCGTTGGTGCGGGTGACTCGTTTGCGTCCGGATTCCTCTACGGCTACATCACCGGCGATATCGAAAAGGGATTGCGCTACGGCAACGCCTATGCGGCGCTGCTGCATTCGATACCGGGCGACATCAACTGGTGTACGCTGCAGGAGGTCGAAACCCTCATACAGGGTGGCGGGACGCGCATCAGCCGCTAGCAGGTCACGAGACACCACGGCCGATCAGTTTCACGAACTGGTCGGCCTTCACTATTTCTGCTCCGCCCGCCTCGAAGTTGCGGGCCTGTAGCTCATCCGATATCACGAGGAAGTCGGCATTGCTGCGTGCGGCACATGAGAGCACCTCGCCCATCATCGTGCGTGTGCGCTCCGCCTTACCCGGGTCCGGGACCAGGCACAGCAGCACCGGTAGATCGGCTATCAATTCCGAGAGCTCACGATCCGTCATACGGTGGCACTTTCGCAGTAGGCCGCTGCGCAACGCCTTGCTCTCTATCGCCAGCATCCCGGGAGTCGCGAACAGCCGCAATCGTCCCTGCAGCGCGAAATCGAGTAACCGCGCCGGAGAGCCGTGCGGATTGAGCAGCGCACTCGTAAGTACGATGTGATCGAGTACTACTCTCAGCATTCGTGCGACATACGGGGACGTCAGCCCACGGCTGCGATGGCCTGCCGGATCTCGTTTTCGAGTTGCAGCGCATCCTCGTTACGGTTACGCTCACGCAACTCTACTATCCGGCTGTACAATCGCTCGCGTGCCTGTTCCCAGGCGAGGTATTCCTCAACCGGTATGACGGCCACCAACGGCTTTTCTCCCCGGTTGACGATGTACCTGTCGCCCCGCAGTCGCACTTCGTCCATCAATTCTCCGAAGTTCTGCCGGGCCTTCTGCGCCGAGACCTTCTTTAGCATCATCCTCCTCCTCGTTCGCAGGTACTGTGACCATTATGGCCGGCACGGCCTAGATGACCGCTCGGGCCAGAATGATCAATATGACCATACTAATCATAATGATGCTATTAGTCAATAGCATCGGGTGAATCATGCCGGTCACCACGACCCGACTGCCCTCATCCATTCCGTCGGGATGCCGGCGATCATGTGGCTGAATGAGGTCTTGTCACAAGTGACGGGTTCGCCTGCTGCCTGCGTGATGGGACGCCTGGAATGAGCCAAGGAGTCGGTCCGTTACACGACATGAGAGGGCGATACCCCGGATGGAACACGGGGTTCCCGGGTAGGACACGACAATAGCTACAGACCAGACACCGCGGCCGTTGAGAGGCCTTCGCTGCCGGCACCGCAAGAAGAGATACACCTGCTGCGGCTACAGCATTGCCTTCAATCGTGAAAGGTAGTCATCGAGGGTCTGCTGCGCTGCAGCTTCGTGCCTGGTAATGAATGACTGCCACTCCGCGCTGCTCTTGATACTTGCTTCGATGGTGCTGGCTGTATCTACGACCATGCCCTGGCGTCGCGCCTGTTCCGCGGCAGCCCGCGCCTGACCTTCCATCTGCTCCCGCGCTTGCTCAAGTGCCTGTTGCTTCACCTGGTTATAGCGTTCGCGCAGGGAAACTATCGAGGATAGCAGGCTCTCGAGCGTCGAGTATCTGGCGGAGTCTTTGAGAGTCTCCAGCGCCAGCAGAGTGCTCTTCCTCCCCTCGAAATCATCGTCGCTCATCTGCAGTCGCAGGGTTTCCACTATGCGTTCCTGAGCAAGCTTCACTACATCGGGTCCCTGTGTTGCGGCGAGCGATTTGATCTGCTGCCACAACTCTTCCGTACTCAGGTCGCCGAGGAAGTACGGTGACATCACCGCTTCGACTTCTCTCTCCCGGCGGATTCGTTGTTGCTCAGCATCGGATAATGCACCGATGCGTTCCAAACGTTCTTGTGCTCTGGGTGAGAGGTCCATACTGCTCCTCCGTCTGCTACTCAAGCTTTCTGAATGGCTCTCCGCCGGGCACTTGAAGGTTGTACCCGATCTTCGATGCGAAACTCGATATCAAGCGCTCCGATCCGGCTCCACATCCCGGACATGAGGCCGCTTTGTCGGACTCGCTCATCGGGCGTTGCATCTGAAATACGTTCTTGCAGTCAGCACAATAATACTCGTATATGGCCATATCACTTCCTCCTGCCGCCGGGGTGTCCGGTCAGTATTCTCAGCTCCTTTGTGTAAGGCGCTCTTAGTATACCGCGTTCTGTGACGATGGCGGTGACGAAACGGTGGGGAGTGACATCAAACGCCGGATTGCGCACAGATGCACCATTCGCCGCTATGGTCCGGCCGTCAAGTGCAGTAACTTCCGTCTCGCTTCGTTCCTCAATCTCTATCTGGTCGCCGCTGCGTATGGAGCCGTCTATTGTACTGCAGGGGGCAGTGACGTAGAACGGTATACGGTGTGCCTTTGCGAGAACTGCGATTGCATAGGTGCCTATCTTATTGGCGACATCGCCGTTGGCGGCTATGCGGTCGGCCCCCACCATCACGCAGTCTATATGTGTGGTGCGCATGAAGTGCCCGACCATCGAGTCGGTTATTAGCACGGTGGGCACTCCGGCCCTGGCTAACTCCCACACAGTCAGGCGGGCCCCTTGCAGTAGAGGTCGTGTCTCAGTGGCGATGGCCCTTTGGAGCTTGCCCTGCGTATATGCCTCCACCATGGCTCCCACCGCGGTCCCGTGCGCAGCCGTGGCGATCATTCCGGCATTACAGTGGGTGAGCACCGTCGCTTCTTCCGGGATGAGAGAGGCACCGAACCGGCTGATTGTGATGGAAGAGGATATTTCCTCATCATGCAAGCGAACAGCCTCCTGAAGCATCGCGTCAACGAGGTGGTCCAGGTTGCTTGTGTCGAGCACCCGGCGCATATGTTTGAGGGCTGCAAACAGATTCACAGCCGTTGGCCTTGTCCGTCCCAGAGCGCCGATCGCATCTTCCACAGCCTGAACCCTTTCGGAAGCAGGCGCATTTCGGGCTGCGAGGACTATCCCGTACGCAGCGGCTACCCCAATGGCCGGTGCACCCCGAATCGTCATGTCGCATATAGCAGCTGCAACTTCATCGCTGGAGAACAGATCCAGGTACTGCTCTTTGCCAGGCAACAGCCGCTGGTTCAACACCCGCACATGATCATCGATCCATTCGACAGAATATCTCATGTTTTGAACTCGACCTCCAGGTGACATAGTATACTTCGAACGGACAAGGAGTGTTGATGCCAAATAACGAAGACATTATTGATGGTGCGCGGCAGCGGGCGAGGAAGAACTTCTCGCTCGGTTACAATTGCTCGGAAGCAGTGTTCGAGGCGCTGCTCGCGCAGTTTGGTCTCGGCCTTACGCCGGATGCGTTGCGCCTGGCTACCGGGTTTGGTGGAGGAGTCGGTCTCTATGGTGACACTTGTGGTGCGGTAACGGGAGCCATGTTGGCGGTGAGCGCGGTTCACGGGAGGAGAGCGCTTCCTGAAGGAGGTGGCCGTGAAGTGGCGCTGAAGTCTCGAGAACAATTCTATGGTCGCCCCGGCCTTTATCGCATCTTCAACCAGCTCCCCAATGGCATCGCCAGAAAGTATGGGTCGATTGTGTGCCGGGAGTTGACCGGAAAGTGGCAGGATGACTGGCTATGCCGCGAACACGCGCTCAGTTGCCGCGAGATAATAACCGATGCGGCCGGCATTGCCGCTGAACTGGTTCTTGCAGAGACCGGGGAACTGGCCAACCGGCCATTCGGCGCCAACGTTGAGTGCCTCGTCGACGAGGAAACCTAGAGGCAACACTCCGGAGGAGTGCGTACTACGCGTATGAACATCGCCGTCTGTGCATTATCTATTCGGTTACCGGAGAACCATTCCCTCAAGGGCAAGCGCCAGATCGTGCATTCCATCACGAGTCGATTGCAGAACAGGTTTCACGTATCGGCGGCCGAGGTCGAGGGACAAGGTCTCTGGCAGGTGTCTACTATTGGCTTCGCATACGTGAGCAACCGCGCCGACCATGCCAGGGAGATTATTGATCGGGCGGTCTCATTTGTCCTGGAGAATTACCCGGATATAGAGGTTCTTGGAGCCCAGGTGGAGGTGTTTCCCGTGTTGCAGCGGGACTGATGCTCCCTTCGGCGTTCCTTCACCATCTCATGAGTGAACCCGACTATGCGGGCGAACTGGTGCATGTAGAGCGGATAGCAGCCTCCGAACCGGTGTACGGCACATTGTCACATGAGCTTGCACCGTCGCTGTCAAGACGGCTATGCTCGGCAGGCATCACCGATCTCTACCGGCATCAGGCACGGGCAGTGGATCTTCTGCTGGATGGCAGTCATGTGGTGGTGAATTCCCCGAGCGCCAGCGGAAAGAGCCTGTGTTACCAGATCGCCACGCTACATGACCTCGTGCAGGACCTGAATGCCACTGCGTTGTACCTCTTCCCCACCAAGGCGCTGGCGCAGGACCAATTGAGAAGTCTGAATACTCTCGCCAGTCGCAAGCTGCTCCCTGTCAGGTCGATCAGCACTTTCGATGGGGACACGCTCGTTGAGTCGCGCCCTGCCATTCGAAAACAGGCCCGCATCGTACTTTCTAATCCGGATATGCTGCACCTGGCCATCCTGCCCAACCACTCCTTGTGGTCACGCTATCTGCATGGTCTCAAGTATGTCGTGCTGGATGAGGCACATGCATACCGGGGCATCCTCGGCTCCCACGTGGCGAACATAATCCGCAGGCTGAGGCGAATTTGTCTTGTTTACGGGGCAAGCCCCCGGTTCATTTGCTGTTCAGCAACCATCGCGAATGCGCGGGAGCATGCACAGCGATTGTGTGGTGTGGAATTCGAGAGTGTGGAAGGTGGGGACGGTCCGCATGGTGAAAAGTACTTCGCACTCTGGAACCCTGCATTGGTGGACGCCAGGCGCGCCAGGAGGCGCAGTCATAACAGCGAAGCCAGCTCGTTTCTCTGCAAACTTGTGTCACGCGGTGTGCGAAGCCTTGTGTTTGCGCGAACCCGGCGCCTGGCGGAACTCATCTATGTGTATTCGCGCGAGCGTCTGCCGGCAGAATTGGCTGCACGGATAAGACCGTACCGCGCAGGCTACCTGGCGGAAGACAGGCGCGAGATCGAGCGCCGTTTCACATGCGGCGAATTGGATGGGTTGGTGGCGACCAGCGCTATGGAGCTGGGCGTAGATGTCGGAGACCTCGACGCCACGATTCTAGCGGGATATCCCGGCAACATGGCCAGCGCCTGGCAGCAGGCCGGTCGAAGTGGTCGTGGCGGCAACCCGTCGCTGAGCGTACTCATTGCGCAGGATAACCCGCTCGACCAGTATCTGATGCGCAATCCCGGATTCTTCTTCTCGCGTAGATTTGAGCAGGCTCTCATCAATCCGGGCAACCCACATGTCCTTGAGCCTCATGTGCTGTGTGCCGCGTGGGAACGACCACTTATGGCGGAGGAAGTTGACGCCCTGTCGGATCTGGCCCCCGGCAGCGTCGATCGGCTGGTGGCCAAGGGGCTGCTGCGCGAGCGGCGAAGCCGATTCTATCCGGACGCCGGTCTCGAATATCCGGCACAGCGGGTGAATATCCGGTCTACCGGGACCTCGTACCAGGTGATGGATCGGTCGCGGGGTGTTCTGTTGGAGACCGTGGACGGCGCCGTCGCGCTGTCACAGTTGCACCCTGGAGCGGTCTATCTGCACCAGGGGGACACATACCTGGTGTACGAGTTGGATATACGCAGCAGAACGGCATGGGCCGAGCGCAAGGATGTGGATTACTACACTGTGGCTCGCGAATTGAGCGATATACGGGTGACATCGGTCGACAGAGAGAAGGCGGCTGGCGGGGCAAAGGTTCGAGTTGGAACCGTCCAGGTAACGACACATGTGGTGGCGTTCAGAAAACGTCGGCAGTACACCGAGGAGTCGCTCGGAGAGCAGCCTCTTGATCTGCCGGAAACGACGTTTGAGACCAAGGCATTCTGGTTCGATGTGCCTGTGGACTCGATCGGACGTGCAGCTTCACGCGGGGCGAATCTCGACGGCAGTCTGCACGCATGTGAGCATGCTTCCATTGGGGTGCTGCCGTTATTCGCAATGTGCGACCGAAACGACATCGGGGGCGTATCGACACCACAGGATGCGGCCACAGGGGTGCCGCACGTGTACGTGTACGACGCGTACCCTGGTGGAGTCGGTATTGCCGAGATGGGGTTCGAGATGGTGGAGCGCTTGTGGCGGGCAACGCTCTCGCTGGTACAGGACTGCCCTTGCCTTGATGGATGTCCGAGCTGCATTCAGTCACCCAAATGTGGTAACAATAACGACCCGCTGGACAAAGATGGTGCTATCGCGCTTCTGCAAGGACTGACTGCGGCCCGGTTTTGACCGTATGACTGCTCGATTCCTGATTACCGCAGAGGGAAAGTTTCAGTCTTCTTCGCTCTCCGAAACCCAATCGTCGCAATGGTCGAAGTTATGCTAGTCTTATGACTGGCAGCACTCGTAACGAAGGTCCTGAAACGGAGAGGATTGAACATCTCACATGATTATTGCTGATTGGAATCCCATCGCGTTTACGCTGGCGGGCTTTGAGGTTCGCTGGTACGGCATCATGGTGGCGCTGGCGGTGCTGACAATATTTTTCGTCATGCATCGAGAGGCACGGCGGCTGGCCATCTCGGAAGAGAGGCTTTACAACCTGTTTCTTTGGGGACTGGTTGGCGGACTGGTGATGTCGAGGGTGGTGCACGTCGTTGACCATCTGGTTCTCAGACCGGGACAACCCATTAACTGGCTTGCTTTCGATGGCCTGGGATTATACGGAGCTATCTTGGGAGTACCCCTCGCTGCATTTGTGTACACCCGAATAGCCGGCGTCGCGTGGTCCAGCCTGGCTCGTGTGGGCGATGCGGTAGCCGTGGCTGCGCCGCTGGGACAGGCTGTGGGCCGAGTCGGATGCTTCATCAATGGCTGCTGCAATGGCGGCCCGACGCTTCTTCCGTGGGCGGTCATCTACCAGCATCCTCAAAGCTTTGCCGACCTGCCTGGTATTCCTGTACATCCCGCCCCACTCTATCTGATCTTATGGAACCTTGTGGTGTTCGGTGCGGTGTTCTCCATGCGGCACCGCAGCAAGCCTGACGGCGCGCTGTTCCTCATCTACCTGATACTGTACGCAGCGGGAGACTTCGCAGTGCGGTATTTGAGAACCAACGAAGCGTACGCGGGGGGGTTGCAGCAGGCCCAGGTCATTGGACTGGCCATCATTATCGTGTGTGTGCCGATACTGATAATGAAGTGGCGCAGGTTCCGTGAGTCTCCACAGATCGAAGCGACGTCAGTCGAGAGTTGACGGAGCAAGGTCTGCAATGTTCGCCTGCAACGTTTCTTCGCCGTTCCATCGGCGTAGCCGCAGGGTGTAAACAACATCGATCAGCTTCGGGACGTCATCCGGGCCGCGCAACGTCCGAAAGTCCACCGCGTCCCACAGGATGCCGTCCTGTCTCAGCCGTAGACTGGTCCATTTCTCGTGATTGCGCAGGCTGCGGCACTCTGTGACTTCAACGCCGCGGCTGAGAAACACCGGCTCGGGGTTGTGTTGTCCGAAAGGCTCAAGCATCCGCATCAACTGATAGTTCCTGCCTCCAAGTGCTTTCATCGGCACTTCGGCGTCGATCTCCAGTCTTGGCTGGAGGTCCATGCCGTCGAGGCGTTCGGCGGCGAGTGCCACCAGCCGCTCCTCGAGCGCCGGGAGATTCTCAATCGAGACGGAAAAGCCGGCTGCCATGGGATGTCCTCCAAAGGTGACAAGGAGATCACTGCATTCCTCCAGTGCTCGCGCGAGATCAAATTCCGGAATACTGCGCGAACTACCGCGGCAGACGTCCGTGCCTATCGTGACGACAACGGCAGGGCGATAGTATTCCTTTGAGACCTTACCTGCCACGAGGCCGATGACACCCTCGGGGTATGACTCGTCAGATGCGAAGAGAAGAGGGCGGTCCGCCTGCGCGGCGAGATTCACCAGAACATGTTCGTATACCTCAACGG
This sequence comes from Dehalococcoidia bacterium, assembly GCA_007129495.1. Lineage (GTDB taxonomy): Bacteria > Chloroflexota > Dehalococcoidia > GIF9 > AB-539-J10 > SKVJ01. The sequence goes on from SKVJ01000023.1 coordinate 10,907, forward strand.
TCAGTTGTTGCCGCTGGCTGTTGACGGCATCAAGCTCGGAAGCGAGCCTTTCCGCTTCCTCCTGAGAACTCGTCTCCAGGAGCCGGAGGCTCATTGCGGCGTCATCGATCCGTCCGGAGGAGTTGATACGAGGGCCGAGAGCCCAGGAGACGTCGCCGGACGTGACAACGCCGGGTTTCAAGCCGGACACCTGTATCAATGCCTGCAGCCCGGGCCTGGTTGTCCCGTTCAGCACCTGAAGACCCTTGTGCACGAACTGCCTGTTCTCTCCCGTGAGTGCGACCATGTCGGCCACCGTACCGAGCGCGACAAGCTCCAGCAATTGATCCAGGTTGGACGCGTCATTTCTTCCACGGTAAACGGCCTGCATCAGCTTGAATGCGATGCCTACACCCGCGAATTCAGTGTAGGGGTACCTGTTGTCGGGGCGCTTCGCGTTGATCACCGCGGCTGCTTTTGGAAGCCGCGACAGCGGTACGTGGTGATCGGTAATGATGAGATCGATCCCCAGCGAGGCTGCCTTCTCTGCCTCCGCGAGGTCGGAAACCCCGCAATCGCAGGTTACGACGAGAGTGGCTCCCTGATTACGCAGCCATTTGACACCTGACGCATGAAGACCGTGTCCCTGCGTGAAGCGGTTCGGTATGTAGGAAACCACGTTCGCGCCCAGCCAAGTGAGCGCTTCGCGGATGACCTGGGTCGCAGTGACGCCATCGACGTCGAAGTCGCCGAATACCCCAATGGTTTCCTGTTGCAGCAGCGCACGGTAGATCCGGCGCACCGCCTTGTCCATGTCGCAGAGATCGAATACATCGTGCTCAGGGGTGAGAGTGGGATCAACAAAGAACTGCACGTCGGCGGCAGCAATGCCACGATTATAGAGCAGTTGTGCTATCAGTCGAGGGTGGTCGACTGCGTTAACGTAGTCGCGGGGAGCTGATGGCTTCACGTGCCATCGAGCTGTCGGAGGTGTGTGCCGGGGAGTCTCAGAAGAAATTGATGTGTCCAAACTTCATAACTATAACACAGCGGTGTCAGCCCGTTGCAGGTTGGGAATGCAGCAGTGTGTGTGCCGGATCTGAGGTTTGTCGACAGATCGGCCGACCTTTATAATCGACCAAAGTGAGCAATGGAAATCGATACCGCATAGCCATTCATTCGTTTGGCTGTAAACTGAACCAGGCTGAACAGCAGGAGACGGCTGCGGCATTTGAAGCACGGGGATGTATGGTGGTGGATGCCCGCTTCGATGCCGACGCGTATCTCGTCAACACCTGTACAGTTACTGCCGAGGCTGATCGCAAAGCGCGGCAGTGGCTAAGGGGGGTGCGCCGTCGTCATCCATGCAGCCTGATGGTTGCGAGCGGTTGTGCGGTCGAGCGCGCACCTGAGCAGTTAGAGCCCCTTGCTGACCTTCTCATTGGAAACCGTCAGAAAAACGAGGTGGTCGATCTTGTCGTATCGAAGCTTGATGCTCGGCATTCTCATGCAAGCGGTATTCGACTGCGATCCACATCGGATGCTTTGCCGGTCGGCCGGACACGGAGCCTGATCAGGGTACAGCAGGGTTGTGCCAGCCATTGTGCCTTCTGCGTGGTGCCATTCGTCCGCGGCGAAGAACTATCCCTTCCTGTCGATGGGATTCTGTCGGCGATTCAGGAACGCATCGGAATGGGCTGCAAGGAGATCGTGTTGACGGGCACGAAGATTGGCGCCTATCGCGACGGTGAGACAACACTGCCCGGTCTTGTGGAGAAGGTGTTGAGCCTTCCCGGTCTCTTGAGGCTTAGGTTATCCTCACTCCAGCCACAAGAGTTGTCGGATGACCTGCTATCTCTCTGGAGCGATCGTCGTCTCTGTCGTCATTTCCACTTGTCGCTCCAGAGCGGAAGCGAGACGGTATTAAGGCGCATGGGCCGATTGTACAGCCTATCGGGTTATCTTCAAGCGGTGAAACGCATTCGGTGGATGATTCCGGAGGCTGCCATCACGACCGATGTCATCGTCGGCTTCCCCAGCGAGTCGGATGAGGAGTTCCGGTCCACTATTCAGTTCATCGAAAAGGTCGTCTTTGCACGCATTCATGTGTTTCCCTATTCGCGCCGTCCGGGCACCCGTGCGGCCGAAATGCCTGGGCAGGTACCGTCGCCGATAGTACGGCAACGTGCTGCTATTCTCGAGGGAGTTGCTGCGAACAGCCGTCATGCATATGCTCGCTCCTGGCTGGGCAGGCGTGTGAACGTCCTGTGGGAGGAGGAGACCGTGCCTGGGAGTGGTATCTTTGCGGGGACGACTGACAATTATCTGCGAACCATGTGTTACAGTTCGATACCACTTCAGAATACGCTGGAAACCGTGGCTCTGGCACGCCTCGAATCGCAAGGCGTGTGGGTCAGGAGGGGCGTTGAGGATACGGGTCGACGTGAAGCCGAATTCTAAGGTGCCGGGCGTTGAAGCCGTGGAAAACCACCTGGTGATCCGCGTGAAGGAACCACCGAGGGAGGGCAGGGCGAACTCGGCGGTCATACGTGCGGTTGCGGAGTACTTCGGCGTCGCTCCAGGCAATGTGCGCCTTGTAGCCGGGGCTTCGAGCCGACATAAGGTTGTAGAAGTGCCGGAGAGATAGTTTACGGGTATTTCGTTTAAGTCAATGGCTGCAGTCGCCGCCTCAGAGTGCTTACCATGCGGTACAGTTGGACCGCCATCGCAGCGGCAAACAGTCGCGGTAGCACCGTCCACTGGAGTCCAATGCCCAGTGCGAGGAAGAGCGCTGGATCCTCCACCATCGAGTGACACATTCCCAGCGAGATATGAAGGCGCTTCAGTTCATCCGCCGTGAATCGGCCACTCCCCGCCTCTTCGACGATGATGGCACTCCCGTAAAGGAGGCCGAAGAATACCCCGGTGACCCACATGGTGGCTACCTTGGGGGAAAGACCGAACAGCACCATGAATGGGCGGAACAGCGCGGCAATCCGGTCGGTAAGGCCCAATTGTTTCAACGTTTCCAGCACAATCATGACCGACACAATAATGAACAGGATCCTGACTATTAGGCTTCCGGTGTCGAGAGTCCACTCCCAGAGCGCGGCAGAGAATGGCACTTGTACCTCGAGATTCTGCGGCATTACCACCGGCACCGCAGTTTCTGAGAGGAATAGAGAGACGATATAGACGCCAAGGCACGCTGCGACGAGGCGCATGGTGGTTATTGCAGCCATGTTCATGCCCGATTTGTGCTGTACCAGTCCCTCTACCACCAGCATATGGGCAATGGAAATGAAGATGGCCATAAGAATGAGTTGAGCCTGTGTGAACGGAATTACCACCATCATAGCCACGGCTGCGTAGAAGCTGGAGAACAGAGCGGAGAGAATAGGCAGCGCCGCCTGAGGAGGGAGGTTGATGATTGCCATGATTGGGCGGAACACGGGGTCAAGCGCATAGAGCCACCCGGTCCAGTCCAGCAGCGCGACTGCGAAAGAGACGGGGATGAGGATCTTCATGATCCACACGAATCCCTGCAGGCCCCGGCGAATGCCACGTCCAGCCCCCAGTCTGATTCCTGTCTTCAGTCCGGGAGGCGGGCTGGCGGTGGGAGGGATGCCCGTTCCCGGCAGGGGGTTCATAGGGTGGCACCGGCATGCAACGTGTTTGCGAATCCGAACGGCTTCGCCTGTCTCAAAGCGCTCTCGAGTTCAAGTCGAGTTGGACCACCACGCGTCTCTGGTTTGGTGGCGTTCAGTCCTGCCGAAGCAGAAGCCCTAATCAGCGCATCGCTGCGCTCCCAACCCAGCGACAGGTAAGCGGAGTAGGTGCCGAGGAACACGTCCCCGCACCCAACCGTACTCGCTAAGCTGAGCCCGAGCTTCGTCAGGGGTAATGGGGGAATATGTGTAACAACGCCGGAGAAGGGGTCCAGCAACAGGCTGCCACGCTCACCCTGTTTCAGTATCATGAAGGCCGGAGCGCCTTTCAGGCCGATATTGCGAAGTATCTTGGCGGGATCTGATAGTCCGAACAACTGCTCGGCCTCAGCTTCGTTGAGTATAAGCGAATCAACATTCGAAGTAAGTGGCGCAAGTGTGTCCCATCCGTGTCCGACCAGGACTCCCGGGTCCCAGAGAACGGGGATGCGGTGAGTCACGGCTGCGCTGAGGAGAGCCCGTGCAATTTGTAACGGGGGGTCGGTGAGGACAGCGCAGCGACATTCCCGGAGAAGCGCGGAGAGTTTCGGCGCACTGACGTGGCGTACGCCCAGTGCCATGTTCGCACCGAGGTCGCTGGCAATGACGTTCTGTCCTGAACGGTCGACGAGAATGTACGCGTGTCCCGAAGAATGATTACGAAGCTGGACGACGGTGCCTGTGTCGACGCCTTCGGAATGGAGAATCGCGATTTGCCGCCTTGCTGTACGGTCGCGGCCCAGCGCACCAAGCAGACCGACGGTGCCCGTACCCAGTATGCGCGCAGCTGCCACAGCTGTGTTTGCACCGGTTCCTCCGGAGACCTCGCTGACGCTGTCGCACAGCACCTCTTCTCCGGGAACCGGGAGATGATGAACGAAGCACGTGGTGTCCCAGTTAATCGCTCCACACACGAGGACAGTGGCCATATCAGCTCTCGAGCATCCTTCCCATGAATAGCTCTTTGAAGCGCGGACCATCGACGCGAGTTGCCACCTGTGCGCTGCCGAGTCCGTCTGCAGACAGTGCCACCGTCTGGATCCGGGTTCGTCCACGCTCCTCACCTTCGCGTGTCACCACATCCGGGCGTCCAGTGACAAATCCGAAGAGTGAACGGTCGAGTGCGACCGCAAGAGCGAGCGGATCGTGCATGGCGCAGTATTGGTGCCTGTGCAGCGCATATTGCAGCAGACTCGCCACAAGTGTCGCCTCGCGTGAACTGGCCATTCGCAATCGGGCAAGATCGGAGGCATCGAGCGCACCGGTTGGGTCGTTGGTGACATCAAGGCCGACGATCGTCATGGGCACACCGGAGCCGAAGACCACGTGGGCCGCGTCAGGATCCTGCCAGATGTTGAACTCTGCATTCGGAGTCTGGTTTCCTGTTCCGAAAGGGGTGAGACCGAACGCGCCACCCATGATGATGAGTTCCTTCAGCAGCAGAGGCATGTCTTCATGACGCTGGAAGGCGTTGGCGATATTGGTCAGCGGGCCGGTTGCAATAAGGATACGTTCTCCAGGCGCCGCTGCAGCGAAATCAAAAAGGAGATCATGGGCGGCACGTGTCTCCACGTCGGCACGCCCCTCCGGCAGATCAAGACCTCCGAGGGCATCGGCCCCATGGTAATCCAGGGCGCCGTGAAACGGCTTGACGAGCGGAGTTGATGCGCCTGCGGCTACCGGTATGTGAGCGGCACCAAGGTAGTTGAGTATGCGTAGCGCGTTCCAGGTGGTCATCTCCAGCGGGCCGTTGCCCGCTACCGTGGTGACAAGGGCCGGCCGGATCTCGGGTGACCGGAGTGCGAGTATCAACGCAAGTGCGTCATCTAGTCCGGGATCAATATCCAATGCTACACTGACTGTCACTGCGTGCACTACACTAGCACAAGAATCCAATGAGCGCCACGCCAGCTTCAGGGGGAGAGAATCGTAGCAAACGCGTCTCCGTCGCAAGTCCGGATGCCGCTGCCCGTTGCTGGCGCCGGATTAAGAGAATCATTGCCTTGCTGGAAGCTCACTATGGTACGCGTCAGTTCACCTCGCGGGGTCGAGCTGTGGATGTACTGGTAGAGACCATCTTGTCCCAGAATACGTCAGATACGAACTCACACCGTGCTTTCCAGGCGCTGCTTTCGAGATTGGGCACCCTTGAGGCAGTGGCAGCGGCGCCGGTTGATGAGATCGAGGCGATAATCAGGTTCGCGGGACTCTCACGCATCAAGTCTGCAAGGATACGCAGCCTGCTGCTGCGCCTGCTGCGGGAAAACGGGTCGCTTGATCTGTCATTTCTCTCCGGACAGGAACTGGACAAGGCCCGTCGATATCTTACGTCCCTCGACGGCGTGGGACTCAAGACCGCCAGTTGTGTGCTGCTATTCGCGTTTGGGATGCCCGCCATGCCAGTGGACACGCATGTATACCGGGTGGCACGCAGGCTGGATCTCATCGGTGACCGCGTGAGTGTCGAGGCCGCGCATTTGGAACTGGAGGCTCTGGTGGCGCCTTGTGATCGTTACCGGTTCCACCTGCTGTTGATCGAGCATGGTCGGCGCATATGTCATCCACGCAACCCGCGCTGCGCGCTTTGTATGCTGCGCGACATCTGCCCGAGTGCTCGTCTTGCGTAAATGCGCAGTCCGAAATTCGACCAGGATGGACGTACGAGAATTGAACCGGATGGCACAATCTCATATCATGAGCGAAGTCCCATGGCCTTGGTGAGGATTGTCATACAGACAGATAGAACGAGAAGGAGGCAAGAGTGAGTGAGAAGGTCAAAGGTACCAAGACGGAAAGGAACCTGTTGACGGCGTTTGCTGGTGAGTCGCAGGCGAGGAATCGCTACACGTTCTTTGCCAGCGTAGCGCGCAAGGAAGGTTACGAACAGATCGCCAATATCTTCCTCGAGACAGCAGGAAATGAGAAAGAACATGCCGAGGTCTTCTTCAAGTATCTGGAAGGCGGCGATCTGGAGATCCAGGCCGCCTACCCGGCAGGCATCATCGCAGATACTCAGGCGAATCTGATAGCGGCTGCAGACGGCGAAAAACTCGAATGGAGCGTGATCTACGCTGACTTTGAGAAGATCGCAAAGGGAGAGGGCCTGGACGAAATAGCCACCTCTTTCAAGGAAATCGCTGAAGTGGAGTCGTTTCACGAGAGGCGCTACCGTAAGCTGGCGGCGAATGTGGCCAACGGCGAGGTTTTCAAGAAGATGTCCTCTGTGAAATGGCACTGCACCAACTGCGGCTATATTCACGATGGTGCTGAGGCACCGGCGAAGTGTCCTGCCTGCAAGCATCCGCAGTCGTACTACGAAATGCTGGCGGAGAATTACTAGTTTTCGAGGACTTGTCCAGAGATATGCTGACCCGTACGCTGGTGGGGCGACGTTCCATGTGTTACATCTGGCAGGCGACGTGAATGCTGACAGAACAGAGTTGTAGTGCGGTTCGTCGACCGAAGATGACTGTGATGTTGTGGACACCATCGAATTTGCGTGACCAATCAATCTCCTGCAGAGGCAGTTGGAAACCTCCCTCCCTGGGTACGAACCTTGGGATCGTTGCAGGGCAGAGCCTGGGATTTGAGGACTCGCAGTCCCGGACTCCGGGTGGTGAACCCCTGGCCGGTCACCTCTCGGAGTCCGGCCCCGGTCTGGGGAGTGGGCGTCTGTTATCAGTGGGGATATTCCCGGCGTCAGTTCGCGGAGAGAGCGGAAATCTATACAAAGAAGGAGGCGGCAAACCCTGCCCGCAATGGGTATGATGCTTCTCTGCCGACAACGTTTGACTGGGGACACTGATCTATCGACCTGCTCATGGTTCGGGATTACATAGTTGGCTTCCGGCATCAGGCCGAATGTCGTGGCGATTGCACCACGCTTGAAGTGATCGTCGAGGAGGGACCTGATTGAAGACGCCCGAGATTCCGCCAAAGATTCCTTCGGAGATAACTGAGGTTGTTGAGGGTACTCCGCCTCGCGCGGTCTGGACCTCTCAGCGCGCGTATATTCTCGCCTCTATTGCCGGTGTTGTTGGTCTGGGAAACCTGTGGAGGTTCCCGTACATGGCTGGCGAAAACGGCGGAGCGGTGTTCCTACTGGCCTACGTGATCTGTGCTCTGACAATCGGTCTGTCACTTCATGTCTTGGAGACCAGTGCCGGTAAGCTCACCCAGCGCGGGCCCGTGGGCTTGTTCCGAAGGATAAACGCGAAGTGGGGCCGATGGTTCGGGTGGTCTCTTGTCCTGATCGTTACCCTCATCATGAGTTATTATCTTGTTGTCAGCGGCTGGACGCTGGGCTATGCAGTCGATTCCGTCCGTTTCGACTTGAAACCGTTTGATCAGTTCACCGCGGGGTTCGCTACCCTATGGTTCTTTTTCGCGACAGCCGCTCTGACGTTCCTTGTGCTGCTGCGGGGTATCGGTGGCCTCGAGCAGATGAGCAAGATACTGCTCCCCTTGCTTGTCGTCATCGTAGGTGGTCTGGCTATCTACTCGCAGACGCTTCCTGGCGCCGGTGAAGCGCGGCAATTCTACTTGAATGTTGATCCCGAAGGCCTGTTGGAGCCTCGCCTCTGGCGGATGGCAGCCGCTCAGGCGTTCTATTCCCTGGGAGTGGGACAAGGATTGTTGATTGCGTACGGGAGCTATTCTCCCAAACACTTCAATAAGGTCTTGTCTTCCTCGGCGGTCGCTCTCACCAATACCACCATATGCTTCCTTTCCGGTCTCATGGTGTTTCCCATCGTCTTCACCTTCGCCATCGCCCCGGATACCGGGAGTCATCTTTCTTTTGTCGCTTTGCCCCTGATGCTGGACCAGTTGCCGGGTGGACAGATCGTCGGCATTGCCTTCTACCTCCTTCTGTTTGTCGCGGCTTTCACCTCCTGTGTTGGAGGTATGGCTGCGATACTGGCTCCGATGCGAGATCAACTCCATATGTCGCGCAGAAAGGCTGCTGTGGCAGTTACGCTTCTCGTAACAGTGTTGGGGATACCTTCAGCGCTGAGTTTCACAGCCGTTGGATTGGATGTTGGGGGAGTTCCGTTTCTCGACGTAATCGACCAGTTGACTGGTTCCGGAATAGTGATTGTAGCGGGCGTTGCCGGTGCCGCCCTGATTTCCTGGATGCTACCCAGGAAGCTTCTTCTCGAAGCAATCAACACACCAACCAGGCGGCTGGGACCGATCGTGATTTCGGCTGACATAATTATATGGGTAGGTCGATACCTGCCGATAGTTGCGACAGCTGTCTGGCTTGTTACTTACCTCATCTAACGGCCACTATCATTTGACCCGGCTCCGCCGTTGTGTCGATGTGCCGGACTCGATGCTAAGGACCACGCCTTCCGTTCGTTTCGTTACCATCCTGGGGAGCACCACGTCAAGGAAAAAAACAGCAAGTAGCATGGCGTGGGCAATGAGTGGCCTGCTCACGATTCTTTGACTGTCATCAAGTAGAGGACCCTTCCGGAATCGCCAATTCGGAGAGAATCCAGTATGGAGAAATGCCTGCCGAACTCTCGCTCAAGGGCTGTCTCCGAATAATCTGTGAATATGTCTTCCCTGGTGGCCAGAAGCCGCTGCACCTGCGGGTCAGTCTTTGGTACGAACTCAGCGATGAGGTTTCGGGAGATGCGGCTGAAAAATCCGGCGACCCTGTCAAACGGGACGTTGTTTGAAATCGTCAGGTGATGGATCAGCGCCAGGGCTATCACCGTATCTGCGGGCCCCCGTTGCGCCAGGGACATCCTTTCATCGTTCTCCCATCCTATGGCGGGACTCGGATTGGTGAGATCAAGCACCAATGGGAGCAGACACGTTTCCTTATTCCTGACACTCGCAAGATAGTTTTTCTCCACTGCGGCGGGGTCGACGTCGAGGGAGACTGTTTGTATTCCTCTGTCACTGGCAAGGCGGCTGAAGATTCCCACATTGGCGCCCAGGTCCCATACGCTTTGAGGGTCGATTCGGTCCAGCAACTCACCCACCAGTTGTTTCTTCCGCTCGAACGCTTCTCTCGAGTAGCTTGTATGCTCGTAGTATTCAGCCCACTCAGTTTTGTGAGGCTCCCACTTCAGCTTGTTGACCGCCGAGGACAGGCTCTCGATGACACCCGTCAACGCGGAACGCCGCATCCTATAACTGCCCACACCTGTGGTGCGGTCGGCAAAGCGCTTCTGACTGCGGGCATGCAGATGGATGTGTGACAGAAGCGTGAACGACAAGTGCGTACGTGATGGTAACAACGAACTTGCGACGTCAAGAGGAATCCCGTCGATGAAAACCCGAAGCAGCCCATTGAGACGGGCATCCTTGTACGCCATCAGTGCGAGGGGTGCCAGAAAGTGCTGGCAGAATTGCCGGTAGGCGACCCATGGAGAGCCCTCGCGGTACTTCTCGAAGGACAGCGTATCGATGAGTACAGGCTTTCCATTGACGAACTGTATATTGTAGGCACTGCAGTCTTTGAGCGACATATCGAAGTCCATGCAGGTCTTCTGTATTCGCAGCAGGGTCAAAGCTGCATCCTTCAATTGGCTGAAGCACCATTCGTAAGGGTATGAAATGAAGGGGACGGCGTCGGGCTGCAGCACCTTGTAGGCCAGTTCAGGTTTCGGCGCGGGCAAAGCAACCTCTTCGTGAGGGATGAGAAGCCCGGCAGCCACCAGGTGTTCGTAAAGCCCGCTCCCCAGGAGATGATCATAATCTCCTGCATAGCGGTCATTCACCTGTCGGTACAAGACGCCATCCTGTCGGAAGACGAAACCGCTTGGATCACGAAAGGAACCGCTGACGACTTCGCGATTTGTCGGATGCATCATGCGTTTACCCCGGGGAAGGCAGACTCACCACGTGCCACGAACCACGCTTGCGGGATGCATTGACGGTAAATCAGGTTCCGACCGTTCAAATGATCGACATTCCGACGCCC
>SKVJ01000048.1 GCA_007129495.1 Dehalococcoidia bacterium
CAGCAGCAATGTGATACTATGAACTATCCCCATCGGTGGTAAGACCTCCTTCCTTCAGCTTCCTCTGCTCCGGGAGTCTTACCACCTTCCTGCTTTTCCACTCAAATCAGCATACAGCCGAGGTTACCGACGTTTTCCGAAGAGAATCTGTTATCCCGCCAGTATACCGCGCCTTCTCACGCATTGACAGCATTCACGAGCCAGCCTAACATACGATCGCAGACAAGAAGGTACCCTCGTCCCATTCACGCCAAGCACTGGGAGGGAAGTGGCACATGATTATGGGCAGACACAGAGAGCATCCAAGCGACGACACCATTGAGCGGGTTAGATTCATCGTTGCTTTCCGGGCTGCACATGCACCCTCCAAATCGCGCGCTGGCGCAGTGATCGAGACGAATCCTTTGAGTGCAGAGTTCTACACTCAGTTCATTTCCAAACTGGACACCCTCGGACTCGCCGTGCTGTTTCGGAAGGGTAAGGGCCTGTTCGACAAGGAAGAGAAACTCCGTTATCGCATCATCGACCACAAGACAATACGTCTGGAGTTTGCAGACCGTCTTACGGTAGGTGCCATCGATGGTCCTCGCGAGCTTGTCAGTATCGGACGTTATAGCCCGGGCAGTTGGGAAGAAAGACTCAAGGAAGCGTATGAGGAAGCGTTACGGCTGAGTGTGCTGCTTGACGAGGTAACATCACTGGAGGATCGCATGGCAAAGAGTGAGAATCCGGAGGATGTGGCGGCCCTGCTCGATTCCGCAAGTGACCGTGCGGGAATGCTGAGAATGCTCTGCCTCAGCGGCAAGCGAAACACAAACGCGTACACACTCTACATGTCGCATATTCTTGCCGACCGCGTCCCTGAAGCGCATCAGATCATCCAGACGGCGGTCGAACTAAATCCGAACGATGCAGGTCTTCACCTTGCATTGGGAAACTTCTACTGGGCCGCATTGTCCAATGCGAGAGGATGGGGAACAGGCAAGGACCCTGGTCCACTGAGGCTCGTCACGCTCGACCGACTGGAACTGCCATACGAGAAGGCACGAAGCCTGGCTCGAACTCACTACCTTGAGGCAATGCGACTCTCCTCGCGGCGGGAGATAGAAGAAGAGGCAGGCGCCCAACTCTCAACCTTACGCTCGTAGCGAAATGGCAGCACACTCTGTCGGTGCATCTCCGACACTGATCACGTGCCATACGAGGCAGCTACAAATCCTCTCTGTGTGACCGTAAAGGCCATCAGAATCCACAAGCCAGCCGGTGAGAGCATTAACGCACGGGATCGGGACATGAGAAGCTACGTATGCAATGACTCCGCCACGGGGAGGAATAACCGCGAGAGCGCGGGTTCTACCAGTATATTGTATTGGACGAAACGCCATACGTCGGAATAACCGTGAGAGCGCGGGTTCTACCCTGACCTGCCCATCGCCATATACCGCCTCCACCTACCTCCAATGACATCGACCGCGTCGATATCCGCGTTGCAGTGATTGCCGCTACTCCCTCTTGGTTTCGATGGGTCAGTTCTGATAGTCTATGGTACTGAGTACCCAGTTTGACTTCGAGTCAGTACACGTTACAGGCAAGTCCCGCGGCTTGAGCGAACACCGTATTCCTTGGTTGTCACTGCGCGGCCTCAGGCGACTGCTGGATTGGTTCGCATCCGCGCATGCAGTATGTGAGACGAAAAGACATAGATAGCAACTCTGTTTGACAAGGGTATCGTCCCTACTCACTATGATGCACCTGGAGCACTGTCGTAATCTCGAAGGTCACCACTTCGTCAATAACATGTTGCCTCGCATGTGTCCCACCTATTCCTGCAGCGAGGTGACATGAAAAAGGAGGATGATATGCCCGATCATGTGTACAAGAGTATTGAGTTGACGGGATCTTCTAAGATCAGTATGGAAGATGCCGTGCGAACTGCCATCGACAAGGCAGCGCAGACGATCAGGAACATGCGCTGGTTTCAGGTAGTTGAGACACGCGGTTATCTGGAGGACAATAAGGTTGCCTACTGGCAGGTAACGGTGAAGATAGGCTTCAACGTCGAGTAAGCCTGCCACATGTCTAACGACTATAAGTCGGTTCGAGAAGTTCAGGTTCTGTACAATGCGGGGCGCACGTGTCCTTGTGCGCCCCGTTTGTCTTCTGATACCTGAAAGGCTGCCCGGCGCAACACTTCTCTCAAGAAACTCGTTATTGACCCCACAACCAGCCCGTCCGTCCGACACTTTCAGCGCACACAAAGGCCGGAGAGTTTGATGGCCAGAAACCCAAGCAGGCAGGGGTAAGCTGGGCTGGCATCTTGGATGACCGTCGTAGAGTTCAGCGAGTGTGCGCTTTGTGATGGCTGAGAGATGGCCGGTTGGATGACAGAAAGAATTGACGCTGACTTGGTGAAGTATCAAATGCTGATACCCACACCAAGACAGTGCGCGCGAATGATAGCTCACGAAGACTCATGGACCATTCTACTGGAATGTGGCGCAACATCGCTTGCATAGTCTTGATAGCGGACAATGGCGAGAGGCGCAATTCTTCAGCTTCGACCACCGGTGGAAGTGCGTTACCATATCGGAGGTTTCCACATTGCTCAACAAATGCACCCTTACGGAGACATCCTGCAGGGTCGCCACGAAGGTAACCGAAACCCTCGTCACAGGATGCCACGGACTTGCGACATTTAGGGGGGCTCACCAATACCACCACTCACATGGTTATGTCGGAGAGGTGGACCGCAGCCGGCGTCTGATCAGTTTTTCGGCCTCTATCGCGAAGAACCCCGCGGTTCCGACCAGGATTATGGGTATCCACCATTGGGGAGCAAAGGGCTCTGTCCTTAAAGGAGCGATTCCGAATAACGGAACCGAATAGACCAGCAGCAGCTGTACCGCCAGAGTCACCCCGACCCCTAGTAACACCATTCGGTTTGAAAAAGGACTGAAAGTGAATGCCGAGTCTTCCACTGAACGGGCAGTGAACAGGTAACACACCTGTATCAGAATGATAGTCGTGAAGGCCGCCGTTTGTGCCTGGGTAAGAATATCTCCTGATGCCCCATCATTCATTGCATTGTAGTACAGGAGAAAGACGAGCGATGCGCCAACCGCTGACACAATGGAAACCAGCCCAACCCTCCACAGAAAGAAGCGGTTTATGAAGCTCCAGTTTGGGTCTCGTGGAGGCACCTCCAACAATCCCTTCTCCTTCGGCTCCCATACGAGGGGTATAGCACAGGCAACGGCCATGAACAGGTTCACCCACAGGATTTGTATCGCCTCTACAGGAAGGCGCTCACGAAATACAACGATGAACGGAGACAAAGCCATTGCCGATATCATTATCAGCCCCTGTCCACCGTTGGTGGGAAGTAGAAACAGGATCATCTTCCAGATGTTATTAAAGATATGTCGCCCTTCTTCTACCGCCGCAACTATCGTGGCAAAATTGTCGTCAGACAGCACCATATCCGAAGCATTCTTGGCAACTTCAGTCCCGGTGATCCCCATAGCCACGCCGATATCCGCTGCCTTAAGGGCGGGGGCGTCATTCACGCCATCACCCGTGATGGCCACGATATGTCCTCTCTTTCGCAACTGCTGGGTTATCCTGTACTTGTGTTCCGGTGCAACTCTGGCGTACACTGACACCTCGTCGACGACATCATACAGTTCCTCGTCGCTCATCTGGGCTAAGTCTGCGCCTGTCAAAACCCTGTCGTCCTCACCACCTATTCCCATCTGCTTGGCTACCGCTTTGGCAGTCACCGGGTAGTCTCCAGTTATCATGACGCTTCTTATCCCTGCGGTGTAGCACTTCCGAACGGCATCAATAGCCTCTTGCCGGGGCGGATCAAACATCCCCTGGATGCCAAGGAAGGTAAGCCCTTGAAGATCGTCTTTCCCGAACTTCTTGTGGTCCGAGGAGACAATCTTGAAAGCCATGGCTAGCGATCGCAAGGCTTCTCTTGACATCTCATCCACCTTGGCCGATAGCTCCTCTCTTTCCACTCGCCTGGTCTGACCTTCAGCCAGTTGGTCATGGCACATCTCAAGCACCTTTTCCGGTGCTCCCTTTACGTAGATGATGTTTTGTCCCTCACCCTGATGTAGTGTGGCCATATATCGGTACTCCGAATCGAAGGGTATTTCATCCAAGCGAGGGAGGCTTTCCTCAAGCCCTGCTTTGACTGCTGAGACAACGAGCGCTCCTTCGGTGGGATCACCCTTGATTCGATAGTGTCCCTTCTCCTCCAGGAGTTCCGAGTTATTACACAGATATCCCGCTCGAAGGAGTTCAAACAAATCCTTGTTGTCCAACACGGAACTGACAGCCTCGTCGTCTTGGAGAAACTCTCCTTGGGGCTCGTATCCTGACCCCGAGACGCGGTACTCCGCGGCGCCGGTAACAATCCTGACCACCGTCATCTCGTTCTTGGTAAGCGTACCGGTCTTATCGGAGCATATGACAGTGGTGCTACCAAGAGTTTCTACTGCCGGCAGTCTCCTTATCAGCGCATTTTGGCGACCCATGGCCATAGCGCCAATGGCAAAAGCACTCATCAGTGCTGCCGGCAGCCCCTCTGGTACCACTGCCACGAGCATCCCCACTGTAGCCAGGAACATGAATTCGAACTCGTAACCTAACGCAACTCCTGCACCAAAGGTTATTACCCCAAAAATGAGAATTGCGATAAGTATCAATCTCACGAACTCGTCTACTTTTCTGATTATGGGAGGTACAACCCGCCCGCTCTCCTTCAGCATGCCCGCGATCTGGCCGATTTCCGCTTCGTCCCCCGTACCTGTGACAACGCCTTTCCCATTTCCACGTGTGACAAAGGTACCGCTGAAGCTCATACAATGCTGATCACCAGGGGACAGCCCTGGTGTCTCATCCGGTTCAGTATCCTTCTCGACGGGCGAAGACTCTCCCGTAAGCATAGCTTCGTCCGCATATAGGTTGTGCACCGAAAAAAGGCGCAGGTCGGCCGGCACACGATCTCCCGCTTCGAGAAGCACGATATCGCCGGGGACCAGGTCTTTGACGGGTACAGTGAGCTTCTTCCCCCCCCTGATAACCGTGCTGTTAGGCACTGCCATCTTCCTCAAGCTTTCCAAGGCGGCCTCGGCCTTTCCTTCCTGCACGAAGCCAATAATGCCCGAGGCCAGGATGACAGCCAGAATCACATACATATCGAGATACTTGTCAAGGAAGAAGGCGACGCCCGCTGCTGCAAACAGGACGTAAAACAAGGCATTGTGAAACTGACGTAGAAATCGAACGAGGGCGCTGGTGGTCTTCTCTTCCAGTTCGTTAGGACCGTATTTCGATAATCGCTCTTTTGCCTCGGCCGCAGTAAGTCCATCGGTGCTCGTCTCCAGAGCGTCGATTACCTGCTGAGTCGATAGTTGGTACCAAGCTTTTTCGTTCTGCATGGCTGCAACCTTGGCTTGGATTGGAGGCTGTCCCGACTTAAGTCTTCCTGGGCGCCTCCCGAATTCTGAGGAGTATGCCATAGCGCGACCGGTATCGCAAAACAGCGCGCCATGAAGCATCTGTCTTGCTGCGCTCGCACGAGAGATTGGTCGCAGGCCGGCGCCCTTCAGCAGCACGCAGCCACAGCGGGAATCCTGAAGTGGCGCGCTGTACGAACCTGGCAATGGCGGCGGGCCAGCGGAAGCGGCCGTCCACGCAATAATCAGGTAGAGTCCTGCAAAATGATGGTGTAAGAGTGGACCGGCAACAAGAGCGACAGCTACGGGCGTGGGCGGCCTTATCTCGGAACTCCGTCTCAGTCAGGGTGTGTTGTCGATCATTATGGTGTACGCGTCATGGACCGCGATACGCGCCTTACCTCTCATCACTCCGGCTCGTCTTCCGCAGGAAACACGGGGCTTCATGCTCATCTTTCCGGTTGCGTAACGCCGGCCTCGCCTATTACACTGCCTCGGACACGGCACCTGATACCTGGTGGAGGACAAAGATTTCGCCGCACGAAGCAATATCTGTGCGTCAACGTAGTGCACGCCAACTGAGACGTGTGAGTTGCGTGCGAAATGCTGTGAGGGGGGTGCGAATTTGAAACTGAGCACGAAGAACAGACTCGAACATCATCTGGTTATAGCGATCGGGAGTATCGCGTGTGCTGCGCTCCTCTCGGCGCTGGGATATGAGATCCAGCGCGCTATCGCAGCTGTTTCTTACTTCCTTCTGTTCCTGGTGATGATCATAGGTCCGAGCGTGCGAATCTGGCCATCTATCACGAAGCAATTTCGAGGTCCCTTTCCTGTGAGCTGGAGAGCGGAACTTGGTATCTGGTTCGCTATCTGGTCTGTCGCTCACGTCCTTTTCGTCTGGGGGGCCAGAGACTGGGATGTCACCGGGTATCTGGTGGACATGAGTCCTTGGGCCTTCGGTGCCTTGGTGGCAGTGATCATAGCGATCGTACTGGCTTGCACATCGAATACCGCAGCACTCAAGTTCATGGGTGACAAAGCCTGGAAGTGGCTTCACAGCTATGGTGTATACGTGATCTTCTGGCTGACAGCAGTACACGTCTACGATCGCGCCTATCTTAGACCCTATGAAGACGTTGGCTTCCCCTCAACAGATCCGATCCACTGGGTGTACTTGATCACGCTTGCGCTTGTGGTCCTTCTCCAGTTGACAGCTTTCGTAAGAATAGTCGCAGATTACAGAAAGACGGGGGAGTACCCGCAGGGGTTGTAAGAGGACAGGGGTTCTGCAGCAATGGTAACCGCCCTGCCGCATATGCACCCGGAGGACGTGATTTCTCTGCGTCTGCTCCGAAAAAGTCTCCCTTCTGTAACATCGGATTCCAACCACTCGTTTCAATCTAGGA
>SKVJ01000049.1 GCA_007129495.1 Dehalococcoidia bacterium
CGACTCTGCTACATAGGCTTCACCTCCATTCGTCTCGGGGTTTTTGAGATATATCGTGACACGATGTATAGTCGTACAAGACATACTAGAGTCATGCCTTACCTTTGTCAATAGGTTGCAGTCGCTCTTCGGTAACATCCCTGTATGACTTGACACGTAGGTCCAGCCAATTCTGCTGGGAAGAATCCTGCTGCTCCGGACTCCTCCGACCAGAGTCCAGCTACTGACCACGGAATTCAAGCCCCGGTCCTCAGTTCGTGTTGTTGTGCCTGTATGGACAATTGGTATAGTTGCCATGGCCTGTTTTGTCGAGGGTCCATCCCCACATACCGACTCTCCACGAAGCATGGCTGCCCCGATCGGCGGATTGTGAGTCCCGGGCATGCACGAAGGCGGCAGGAGCACGAACGGTCTTCATCATCAACTCGCGCCTCGATCGTGATCGAGAGCTCCCGCAAAATCCTCCTTGAATCGTAATATGGGCGGAAATAGCTGTGGTCCGCCTTTATGTGCAGTTCTCGTATCTCTGGAGGCTCAGCCGCACTTACGCTAACCGGGATCGAGCGTTCAGCCACGCCGCCATAACCGTAATCCACCTTCACGGTGACCCGGTGGATGCCGAGTTCATCGGGCACCAGCCAGACAACGGACGGTCCTTCTCCGAACGCCTCCCCAGCACCGGCCGACCACTCGTAGGAAAGGGTGTCTCCATCCACATCTTCGGTCTCACACCAGATGTAGACCGTGGCTCCGGGAACTCCCCCACCCACATCAGGCATTCAGTTTGGCGCTGCTGCGCCATGCGTAGTCAAATCTGCGTAGAGCCGGTTCTCAACACCCTTCCCTGCGTCCGGTGACACCGGCAGTTTGCTCGTCTACGCCCACCAGCCGGCGCGCCACTCACAGCCATGCTAATATACCCTGTTGTCCACATGAGATTAACTGCAGGCAGCAGCCGACTGTCCTGCACCATGGAGAACCGTTGTGGCCACATTACTGAAGATACTTGTCGTCGTGTGCGTTGTGGGGATCGCGGTGGTCGTGGGAATCGTGCTGCTGTATGATTCGACTTCGGGCGAGGCTCCTGCAGAATCCCCACCCATTTCCATCGCCCCAGGATTCGAGACAGATCCCGGACAATCTACAGTTCCGGAACCCAGCGCGACGGTCCCCGATCCCTCGCCCTCCGGCGCCACATCTTCGGCCTTCTGGATAGAGGAACTCTCCGCTGAGTGTGAGCCGCACGATGACTTCGCGGTTTCTGCCCTCCCCCTGGGAGCGGACTGGCGTACAACAGAACGAGGAGTGTACTCGAACAGTCCAGTTCTCATTACCTGTCACACAGGAGGTTCTGCCCACGATCTGTCCTATCAGTGGAGTGCTGACTTCGGTGAAATACAGGGCAGCGGCGACCGCATCGTGTGGGTGGCCCCGGCGCATGGGGCGAGGGCACACGTCAGTGTTGTGGTGACCGATGGCACTGGAACCGCACAATCGGCTCAACTGGTCTTCAGGGTTGCTACCTGCGACTGCGTATTCGTCCGATTCTAGTTCCGCCCAGCGGAGAGCGCCGCGGTTCCGGTGCAATCTGGTGTCCTCGCTCGTCCATATGAGGTAGCTTATCCGCAGGCGATGCCTCGACTGCGGCTTGTCCGGGCAGTCCCTTCCTGATGCACTCACAAACCCGCATTCTCTGCATAACCCCGAGCGTTTGCGACTACTGGAGCGCGTGTGGTGCGAACAGAAGCAGCACGCCGAGAATGATTACTATGGTGCCCCCGATCGGTCTGCGGCTCTTCATGTAGCTGTCGGCGATGGAGGTATTGAGCGCCAGCACCGCGGCGCTGAAGATGATGAGGTGATCGAGCATGAGGAAGAAGACGCAGAGGAAGATGTACAGGCAATACTGCACGGTGGTGAGTCCCGCGAGAGTCAGCACCCGGGTGAAGATGGCGGGAAGTGCCGCCGAGCAGACGAACTCGAACGAGTTCACAATGAATACGCGCCCAATGACGGAGATAAGCATGCCCGCGGTTATCGGCGAGGCCGCGATACTCTCGATACGGGACATCATGCTCTTGCGCTCCTCGTTATCTACGACCTCACATACCTCCCGCCCACCTGACTTCATGTAGTCGTAGACATTGAAGATTCCGGTGCCAAGTGCGACATCGCCGATGATGATGGTGACTGTCCTCGCGTAGCCGATGGGCAGGAAGGCGTTGAGCCATGGGCTAATGATGTCAACGGCGTTCTGGCAGACCTGTAATCCCGAAAGCAGCCCGTCTATCTTCCCCCTTCGAGTTTGGAAACCAAGGGTCGTCCCTGTCATGTTCGTGGTCACTCTTGCTGCAACAACCACAGCACCCTACCCCCCGTTGACAGAAGAGCCGCCATAATCTCTCGTTCCTCGTATTTGACAAGGCCCGAATCCGACAATAATATACACACTTACGCATGTATGCACCTGACGAGGAGAAGCATGGATGAACTGGTGAAGGCCGCGAGAAGCCTGAGCGATCCGACTCGCGTGCGCGTCCTGCACCTGCTGATGCAGCGCGAGTGCTGCGTATGCGAGGTGATGGATGTACTTGATATCTCGCAGGCGAATGCATCCCGATACTGCAGTGCTCTCAAAGAGGCGGGATTTCTGAAGATGCAAAAGGATGGACGCTGGAAGCGGTACTCCGTCGACCTTGAGCACTGTTCGGCGCCAATGCGGGATCTTCTCGAGGCGGTTCGCAAAGCAGCGGCGGGCGATGTGGTAGCGCTCGATGATCGGCGCAGGCTGAAGTCGGCAAGAAGGCGTTCCGAACTGGCCGAGAAGGCCTCCGCCTCGCAACCACAGACACTCGTCCACAATGCCAACCACGGAGAGCGTGTTTGTTCATAGAGATGTTAGGTGGTGGGCTCTACGCTCTGCAGGATTACGTCGCCCTCCACGTGGTAACGTGCCTGATTCCGGCCTTCCTGCTTGCCGGCGGCATCGTGACCTTCGTATCCCGTGAGGCGATCATCGGCTACCTGGGTGCCGCCGTACGCAAGTTCCAGTCGTTCGGAATCGCCGCCGGTGGCAGCTTCTTCGTGGCTGCATGTTCATGCACGGTCATACCGGTGTCCAGCGGCATCTACTATGGCGGCGCCGGAATTGGCGCGGCGTTCATCATCCTCTGGGTGGCGCCGGCAGCCAACATCCTGGCGCTCACCTACACCGGCTCCATACTCGGCGGCACCATGGTGGCCGCACGGCTGATCAGCGCGCTGGTGATGTCAGTTGTCGTTGGAGCGGTAATGGCATACGCGTTCCGGAAAGAAGAGAGTCAGCGGATATCGATGCTGGACCAGGGTGGCGGCAAGCTCATCGATCGAAAGAGCCTCATACTGCTCATCCTGCTGGTGGTGTGGTTGCTGTCGCCGAACTACCTCGTCATCGAAGGCCCGTACTGGCAGAAGGTGGTAGTGTGGGCCATCGGACTGGCGGTCGTGGCCACATACGTCTGGAAGAGCTTCACACGCGAGCGCATCAACGACTGGATGCGGGAGACGTGGTGGTTCGTAAGGCAGATCTTCCCGCTGCTCCTCATCGGCGTGTTCATCGTCGGCGTCGTTGGTGCAATCCTGCGACCCGAGTGGATTGAGGCGGCGCTCGGAGGAGAAGGAATCCGGCAATCATTCCTGGCAACCCTGATAGGAGCTATGAGCTATTTCGCCACGATGACCGAGGCTCCATTCGTCGACACGCTCATGAACCTCGGCATGGGCAAAGGGCCGGCACTGGCCTTGCTTCTAACGGGTCCGGGCCTCAGTCTGCCAAACTGGCTCGCGATCGCGAGGGTGTTCGGCCGCAAGAAGGCGCTGGTCTATGTGCCAACGATAATGGTGCTGGGAACACTGGTCGGCTGGATCGCAGGATTCATCCTCTAAAACGTAGCGGTGCACTTGACCGGGGACCAGTTTCTGCGTTCTACTGTGAGGACAAGGGGGGCGTTCAACAATGGAAATCAAAGTGCTAGGAACCGGGTGTTCAAAATGCAGGGCGGTCGAAAAGGAGGTCAGGGAGGTCCTCGCCGAACTGGGTATCGACGCGGAGGTGGAAGAGGTCAAAGATATGTCCAGAATACTGCAGTACAAGGTAATGATTACCCCCGGCCTGGTCATTGACGGCGAGGTGGTATCCAGCGGCCATGTCCCATCGAAGGATGCTGTCCGAAAGATGATTCTGGACGCACGAGGATAGCGCCCGCGACGAACCCTCACCATCCAACAGTCGATGCGCCATCGCCATGGAGTAACCGCATGATGATAAAGAGTCTATTGCTTTCGGGACTGATTCTGATCGCCGCCGGACTGCCACTCAGTGGATGTTCCTCCTCGAATTCGACGCCACAACCTGCTCCTGATATCACAGGCCAACCGGGCGGTAGTGAGCAGGCCTACACGGCGCGCACTGGAAACGGTGTTGACGTGTTCTACTTCGAGGAAGAGAACCCCTGCGAGTGCATGGCCGAATTCGGTGCCGTAATAAAGGACGCGATTCGAACCAGTTTTACGAGCGAACTGCAGGACGGATCACTACGCTTCTTCGTCGTCTTCTCAGACGACTCGTCCAACCGTGAGGTGCTCGAGTTGTTCGACAACCCACTCTACGATCTCTACATAGTGGAGTTTGAATCGGGAAACGGAACTGCCACACCGGTCCGCGAGATGTGGAGCATGATGGGCGACGATGACGTGCTGGCGTCCTACGTAGAAGCTCGTGTCCGGGATGCACTTTCGAGGCACGGAGCCTCATGAGCGTCGCCTCTGCGATGGCATCGGGCATTCCACTGCTGTCCGCTGCACTGCTCGGATTGCTGTGTGCTATCAGTCCCTGCGTTATGGCGACCAACGTGGCTGCACTGGCCTACGTCGGCCGAAAAGCGACTCAGCCGGGCCACGCGTTCATGACGGCTGTGCTCTACACGCTTGGGCGCATGTTCTCCTACACCGTCGTCGGCATTCTCATCGTGCTGGTGGGGCTTGAGGTGAGCGCGCTGTCGCGTTTCCTGCAGGGAACGGGATCGAAGTTCATTGGCCCATTCCTCATCATGGTCGGTATATTGCTGCTGGTGATCGACCGGCTCCCGGCACTGTCGGGCGGAGGAGGAATACAGCGACTGGGGACCAGATTTGGGGATATGGGGGTGGCTGGAGGCTTTCCACTGGGAGCGCTGTTTGCGCTCGCATTCTGTCCCTACAGCGTCATCCTCTTCTTCGCCGTGCTCATTCCACTGGCTTTGCGCACCACGGGTGGCGTGATGCTGCCGGCGGTGTTCGCCATCGGCACGGGCGTACCGGTCCTGATATTCGGAGCGTTGCTCTCTCTGGGAGTATCCCGAGTGTCTTCATGGACTGACCGGCTGATGAGTGCGGATCACATCATACGAGTCATAGCGGCGATCATCTTCATCGGCGCCGGTCTCTACTACATATTTGCTGTGTGATGAGAACCCGTGCGATGGAAGGCTCGTCCCGCTCTTTGATCCTTCTTCTGCCGGGTGCATTACTGCTCCTGTCGTTCGGATGCTCAGGCTACGATGATGGCGCGAACGCTCCCCGGCACGAGCAATCAGAAGACCTTGACATGCACGTCATCGCCGAAACACCGGTCACAGGAGACGACCTCACTACCGACCGATCGGATCTCGAGACAGGAAGCGAGCGGCTCGCGAACGAGCCGAACAGCACAGTCGACCGTGCTGCAGAAGTTGCCGCGGATAGTCCAGCTGACGCAGCCGTCGATTCCGGGACACCTGCTTACAAAGTCGACCTGGTCTTCTTCCACATCCCGGGTGCGTGCGGCTGCCTCGGAGAAATTGGGGATGTCATCGAGGCAGCTCTCTATGACTTCTTCCCTGAAGAGATCGCGGACGGGACCCTTCGTTACTACATGGTGGCGTCAAACCACCCTGACAACCAGTCCTACGTACACATGTATGGCAGCCAGCCCTTCGATCTCTTTGTCGTCACGTACGACGAGGAAACGGCGCAGCCGTACCCTGTCCGGGGCATTTGGGCCCATATGGATGACTATGATGCGCTCGGCGTGTACGTGAAACAGGTAGTCGAAGAGAAGATCGCCGCGTTCTCCGAGTAGACACGTCGCTCGACATCTTCCGCACGAAGTCGCGATTCCCATCATGGTGAACAAAGCAGACCCCCCTCTCATATTCGGATTCGCACTCACGGCCGACCGTGGCCAGTTCATGCGGTACGAAATGTCGTGGCGAATCTGCAAGGACGGATCCTGTGCCATTGACACGATCGTTGATGACGAAGAGGCATCGTATCTCTACCTCTGGAGCGCCGATGCGGGAACGATCACCGCTGACGGACATCTCGCCGTGTTGCAGGCGCCATCAGTTGGTGGGTGGGTCACCATGCTGCTACAGGACAGGGTTCTGCACGGCAACGAGTCAAGCACTAGCGTGCGCATATTGACAGCGACTTGTGCGGTCTGCGGATAGCAACACTACGTTCCCAATAGGGACTCCGGGAAAGTGTTCTTCCGCCCTGATCCGCGGCTCGAACAGCCTTAGAACGCGGAGTTCGACGAACTGGAGGCCCCCGCCGGAGATCTTCTGTGGACGTGGTCACAATGCCTCTCGAGAGAGGGGTCCCGGGACCCCTCAGGTGATATACTTACCTCGACCTGTCCCGGCGAGTACTCCACCGTTGACACCGCTCTCCGTGACATAGCTGACCCATTCGGGGAATTGTGAGTCCCGTACATGCAGGAAGGCGGCAGAAGCGCGAACCTTCTCTCTCTTTTCAGGGACCTCGTCCTTCCCCTCGCTGACGCGTATGCCGCCACCCGCTCCTCGTTCCG
>SKVJ01000072.1 GCA_007129495.1 Dehalococcoidia bacterium
GGCGAGGAAGGTGAATTCCCTTAGGGTGCCCCACAAGGCCATGTAGAGTACGCGCGGAACTGTTGGCCCCCATCCGATGAGACCTACAATAAGGGCGATCCCCCCAAGACTGAATATCAGTGGATATCCGAGGAGTATCGCTATTAGAAGGCCACCCACAAGTAGCGCTAGAGCAACTTCATTACTCACATCTATCATAGTCGCCGCCCAGTGACGAACATGTATAAGTCACGAATGAAATTCGCGGTTCCCTGGAGCGCCAGAAAGAACAAGGCAACTGCAATTGCCGCTCTTAGGGGAAACATCGGTGGTTCCCAGTAGCTTAGAGAAGAGACCTCGCCGGAGATCCATGATTGGACTGCAACAACTACTGAAGAATGGAAGATAACCACAATCAGGGGAAAGAAGAACACTACTGTGAACAGCAGTTCCAGGCCCAGTCGCGCCCTTTGGGGTAGCTTACTGACGATGAAGTCCACTTTCACGTGACTTCGGAATAGATGCACGTATGAGAGCCCTACGGCTGCCGCAGTTGCACCGAGCATGAAACTCATATCGTAAGACCATCGGGGTGGCGCGGCGAACACATACCGGGCAATGACTGAGTAGACGATGATGATGATCAAGGCGAACAGCAACCAGCTTGCCTTTCTACCCACGAATTCAACGGTTGCATCGGAGGCAGTTAGTACAGCCCTTAGTAATCTGATGCCGCTTGTCCCCATACTCAACTTTCACACCTTCCTGTGTCGCAACCTTTCTGTGTCGCAAGAACAGTCCTGTTCACAAGAGGCTTGGTCACGATAATGCAGAGTCCAGGTATTTTTGTTTGCCAGACACCTCACGCGATTCCTCAACTATGCCTCTCGTGTCGCTGGGTTCTGCCTCTGCATCTCTCTTCGCACGGACATTACTACTGTTGTCGACACGAAACCCCTCCGGCGAACAGAGGGGTTTCGTGTTCCTTCTCATAAGAGCTGTACTGCTATCCTTGCTACTCGGCGTATTCCCTTACCGCAGCAACGTTAGGATGCCACTCTTCATGGATAGCCCAGTAAGCCAGGAAGTCAACCTGTGACTGGTAAACCTCAGCGAAAAACGGGTCTTGAGCCCCGAACTCTGTAAAGAGGCGATCGGTCTCATTTAGTAGGAAGGCCTGAATCTCCATCGACCAAGGTTCCACCTGGACCCCATAGGCCTTGATCCTGTCGAAAGCTTCTATGGAGTTGTACATGTTCGCGATTCCGGCACGGTGGTCCGCTAGCTCAGCCCCTCGTCGCAAAATCACCTGTAAGTCGGAAGGTAGTGCATTCCAAGAGTCCTTGTTAACGTACATGTAGTCGATTACCCCGGGCGCGTGGATTCCCGGCGTATACAAATGCGAGGAGACTTCGTGGAGCCCGAAATGATAATCGAGGGAAGGGAAGGACAGTTCCAATCCATCAATGACTCCCCTTTCCATAGCCATGTAAACCTCTCCCGCTGGAAGGGTCACAATCGCAGTCCCCACCGTTTCCAAGGCCTGGCCCCATTCCCCGTATGCACGGTACGTTAGGCCGTCGAAGTCTTCTAGCGTCGTTACAGGCCGGTTGAACCATGATCCGCTTTCTGCCACACCATGGTGGCTTGGCCCTACCAGGTACACGTTGGTATTCCTTTCAACCAGGTCGTTCAGAAGCTCAAAGCCGCCACCTACTTGAGTCCAGGCGTTAAACTCATAGCCTGTGGGCCCGCCGGGATACTGGTTGAATAGGTCGTATACAGGACCAACCCTCGCACGCATTACGGCGGCACCCATGCAAATATCCACGATACCTACCTCCGCGGCTTCGAGCTCTCCTTCGTACGCAGGCACTAAAGCACCGGCGGGGAACATCTCTATGTCCAACCGACCGCCGCTCATATCGTAGATAAGCTGTATCATTTCCTCGTAATTCCGGTAATAATCGAATGCCGGAGGATATGGAGACTGAAACTTCCAATTGAATGTCTCAAGCTCGGGTGTTGCCGGTGGTGGTGTTGGAGTCGGCGTTGGTGTTGGAGTTGGGGTTGGAGTTGGATCGGGTGCGCAGCCAACGATCACTAAGCTGACTACCACAAATGCGCCTGCCAGCGACCACATGAATCTCTTTTTCACCTTTCACCTCCTGTCAGTGTATCGCTTCTCTTTGCCACTCTATGCAGGCATGGTGACACCCCCTGCCATGAACACAACCCGAGCTCTCCGGCGACGCGTGATGTCCTATAAAGCGTTGCATACTGGAAGCGGCATCCCCTACGATGCTCGTGTTCGTTGATCGTATCCAATCATTCTTTGAATTGTCAATACACTTGCGGTGATCCCCAATTCTCCTAAGGCCGAGTGAAGTTTGATGTCTTGCGGCACGTTGAGGCGGCTGCTTAACGATTGATTGTCTCGCGGTCCAGGGGTCCAGCGCTGCAGGCGCGTCGATGGCCGCCCGCGCCAGATCTCGTCCACCAACACTGTCCAGATCGGTTGGCCCAGTTTCATGCTCGTGCAGGGCCAGCACAGAGCAAAGCAGGCAGATCTCATGCAACTGCTTGGGTATTCAAGCGGCGAAAGCCATTGATCTTCAGGAAGCCTAGGTGCAACTGCTAGACGCCTCAACCGTTAGCAAGCCCTTCGTAACCACCGCACACAGAGCATGGTTACGCATCATCGCGTTGCACGGAGAGAGAGACACCCATGCGACACAGCTGTTTGCCATTAGCACACATCCAATGGTGATTTCAGACAGGCTAGGACATGCCTCGATCCAGATCACACTTGACCTCTACTCGCACGTTGCCCCAGAGATCCAGGAAGCTGCAGCCGCCCCCTTTGACCGCGCATTCACCTTGATGCATAATGGGGCGCGGAATGAAGGTGACACAGACCTTATTGACAACATATTGCCAGGGGTCGATTATGTCACTTTCCACTAGCTTTGAGCGCCTGTAGCTCAGCGGACAAGAGCACCGGTCTTCGGAACCGGGTGTCGGGGGTTCGAATCCCTCCAGGCGCGCCAGACATCTCCTGCAATGAGAGTCGATCAGATGGGAATACCCAAGTATCTTCAACATCGCTTTCCACAAAGCCCGCCTGCCAGTCTTTCCGTCCTGTTTCGGATGGTCATACCCGTCATCTTCGTCATTTCCCTTCTTGCGATACCCGGCTGCACGTATCCCGCTCCTGCGTCGGCTCCGCCGGATGCAGATGAGCCACCGATGAGCGCTCCAGCTGCCAATCCGTGGGCGGGCACGGAATACATCGAACGCACTTTCGAGTGGACGTACTGGCGCTTCAAGGACATAACCTGGGAATGGTCGGTACGCATCCCCACTGCACTGTATGAAGACTACAGTTCCAGGCCACGAATCCCGAGCGGTGATTACACGCTCTATGCAAGGGACGACGGGGATAAGGAGATAATCGAGGACCTCGCCAGTACCCTCGCATCCTATGCTGCCAGCCTGGAACTTGACGATTACGAGACTCTCCACTTCATTGCCGCATTTGTGCAGCAACTCGAATACGCCAGTGATTTCGAGACTACCGGGTTTGACGACTACGCCCGATACCCGGTCGAGATGCTGGTTGAGCAACACGGCGACTGCGAGGACAGTTCGATTCTCCTCGGCAAGGTGTTGCTGTCACTCGGCTACGACGTAGTCATGATCAGACTGCCGGAACACATGGCACTTGGTATCAGAGCCACCGACAAGTTTCTTGGAACCCATTACACATACAATGACGTAAGCTACTTCTACCTCGAGACCACAGGAGCAGGGGGAAGGGTCGGCATGGTGCCTGAACAATACCAGGGTCAACCCGCCTACATATATGACTTCTCTCCCAGGCCCATAATCACACATGAGTGGACCGGCCGGCACAGCAACGGCCGATATGAGGTGCAGGTCAAAGTGGGGAACCATGGTTCCACCACGATTGAGTCATGTTCGATTCTGGTTGGATTCGATGCCGGCAATGATGGTCTCTGGAATGCCGTGGAAAGCGAACCGTTCACCCTCGCGCCCCACGATAGCAGGGAACTATCGCTATCACTCCCGCTTCCCCACACGAAAGACACGCGGATTCTTATCTACGTGGTCCATGAAGGTAAGTCCGTAGACTGGAGCCAATCGCAGTGGTTTGGTGACTGATCCAATTGGTGGAGCGGCCCACATCACTGTCATTCGGCAGCCGCTCGTGAAGCGACCGGTATCGTTGTGCTTCACGAGCCCCTGACGGCTCGGAGAGCACTCGAACTCAGTTCCCTCTGGCAGATCAATCCTGGCGTCAAGAAAAGCGGGATACCCGTGTTGAAACACCGCCAGGATATTCGCCTTCAGGCAGGCGCACCGGGTCCGGAGTGGCGAACGGCGCACGCCTCGGTTCAGAATACCTCTGATTGATCTCGCTGTCGTTCAATCCTTCCTGTTTCCCGCAATCCAGATCGGTCAGGACAAACGCCCCTCGTGGCGTGGCACCAGTGTAACGTCTGACACTGTCAATGGCCCTCTCAGCGCGCAACACCGGGTTCGAATGAATCGCTGTCACCCCACACGATAGAGCTTTCATCCAGCAATCTCAGCCTGCAGTTCCCCAATGACACGGAGAGGCAGGTCGGAGCGACCACAATATACTGCCTCGCCATAGCACACCGTCTCGCCATGTCTCACAATGAACCGGACTATTATGTCATATCTATAATAGTGAAGGATTCGTCCCGGATCTAATCAAGCCGGCGCAAACGGTTAGACGAGACCGCGTAGGTCTTCCGGCTGGCTAACAGTCGGAGAGTCCACGCTTCCATGAATCCGCCCGGTTCAATAACTCCTGCGCCCCGCTGAGCGAAGGTTCACCAAGACTTCCAAGCATGGAGGATAACTCGCTCTGCCGCGCCTCACCCTCAAGCGGGTCGACTGCCACGAACGTCCGTTCCCCTGAGACGATCTTTCGAACGCTGTAATGACTGTCGCCGTATGCGGCAACCTGGGGCAGATGCGTGATGCATATGACCTGATGCCGCTGGCTGAGCAGTGCGAGCTTTCTGCCAACGATCTCGCCACTCCGCCCTCCGATACCGATGTCTATCTCATCGAACACCAGTGTCGGGACTGCTCCCTCACGCGACAGCGCGCAGCGGAGCGCAAGCATGAGACGGGATGTCTCCCCTGTGGAAGCGGTTCTCGATAGCGACATGAATGGTTCGCCAGGGTTCGGCCTTATCAGAAACTCGACATCGTCGATTCCGTCACTGGCGAATCCACAGGAGGCGCCATCCGGCAGTACAAGATCATCATCGCCTTCTATGAGTGCGAATGACACCATGAAACCCGTCTGTTCCATATTTAAGTCTGAGAGTTCCGCTTCAACTGCTCGCGAAAGCGACGATGCAGCCTCCTGACGTGCTTCAGAGAGCTTTGCACCAACAGCCGCAAGTTCCTCTCGCAGTCTTCCTTCCTCCCGTTCGAGTTGCCCCCGGCGTTCCTCACTCGAATCGAGTGTTGCCATCTCTTGTTCAGCCTGTTGTGCGTAGACCAGTACCGACTCTATGGTCGGACCATACTTCTTCTTCATCATACGTATAACTTCCAGCCGGGCCCGTATCTGCTCGTGCCGTACGGGATCATACTCAAGAGAGTCGCGATACGATGCGAGTTCTCGTCCTGCATCCTCAACCTGGTACAGCGCACCCTCGACGGCCTGCGCGATATCGACCAATCTTCGGTCCAGGTGGGCCACCTCACGAAGCCATCGCAGCCCCTCTCCTATCCTGTCCGAGCCGGATGGAAGACCTTGTTCCCCTCCATATATCTGGTCGGCTGCCGTGGCGACAGCGCTGCGTAGTTGTTCCACGTTGGCAAGCAGTGTCATCTCCTCCTCAAGGTCCGCATCCTCGCCAGGAACGAGCCCTGCCGAACGTATCTCTCCCGCCTCAAAGGCGAGGATATCGCGTCTCCGCGCAAGCTCCCGCTCATCCGTCAGGCTTGACTCCAGGTCCTTACGTATTCCCCGCAACCTGGCCACCTGAGACGCAAACTCGGAGCGCAACCCGGCGGTGCTTCCAAAATCATCCAGAAGCGCGAGTTGCTCCCGTACGTTCAGCAGGGAAAACTGCTGATTGGGTCCGTGAAGGTCAAATACGCGTGCAGCGATATCCCCGAGCGTCCTTATTGGAACAGTGCTTCCGTCAACAGATGCTCCACCTCTACCCGAGCGTCCTACATATCTTGTAAGCAACACCGTTTCAGGGACAGCTGCAGGGCAAACATCCTTTGAGTTGCCGCCTGAAGGCGGCGTCACTTCAACTTCGATCACCGCGCTTTGAGCGCCCGCCCGTACCACTTCCTGCCCGACCCGCCGACCCATTATTGCATCGAGGGCATCAAGCACCAATGATTTCCCGGCACCCGTCTCTCCAGTGAGTACGTTAAGTCCCGTGGACGGAAACCAGTCAAGATCCTCGATAATGCCGAAGTCGCGAATTGTCAGTCTTCTAAGCAAGCTGGAACAACTCCTGTCCGGGACTCAACCGTCAGGATAAGATAGCCTTACCGTCGGGGGACGTCAACCACTTCCATACTCTACGTGTGTGCGCTAGACTAAACATGAGTCATGCCAACATCAGATCTCAGTAAGATTCTCATCGCAGTCGGCGTAGTCATCGTCCTCGCAGGGGTGATTCTCATGCTGTGGCCGAGACTCCCCCTTCCGGGACGCCTTCCGGGCGATATTTCGCTGCATAGGAACAACGTGCACATCCTAATCCCCATCACAACATCCATCGTGCTGAGTCTGATACTCACGGTGGTTATCAATGTGGTGCTTCGACTCTTCAGATAGGCGCGATCGCTTCCATGCGAACTGCCCGATGACCAAGAAAGGGGCACCGACTCTCATCGGCGCCCCTCCAATCTCTTATTCGCCCCTACTCTTCCCTTTCAGTTTGGCTGAATTTCCATTGCTCAATCCCTGTGAGCCTTCTCATTCAACGAAGAGCTCGGGGTTTCGATGTGCTCTCCGCCACTTCCCACCGGCCTTCTACCGTGTGCTCCGCGATGACGGAGAGCGGTGTACCGGAAACACCCATTGGCATAATAACGCATGTACGTTCTGCATGCCTCCCTCCTGCGGTAAGGGCATCTCCCTATCCTATGGGCCACTTCCCTTCCGCAGTTCGATGCTAGCACGGACATTCGCGGACGTCAACACAACAGCACTCGTACTGACTAGTGCAGGATGCAATTCTCACACGGCCAATGCCTGCCGGATCCAACGGGTATCTATCCAAGAGGTTCTCAGTCTATACCTCAACCAATACGAGTGTTCCGTAGACATCTGCTACAAGGGGGCGATGTCGCAGTTAGCCCGGAGGACGGCCGGTCTGCTCGGTTTGCGACGCTTTGACTGTCTCAGATGTATCGGTATATCCATCAGCGTCCTTCTGCGCTTCCCATTGGAAGCGCTTGTGGTAACGCTCCAGGATGCGTATCGTTCTCACACCAAGAAGGCCGAGAAGAAGTGCATTGACTGTCGCGTGAAACAGGTCGAATAGCACACTCATCCCCCATGTAATCATGAACGTGCGTACGGTCAATGGATACACAAATCCAACCCAGGTCCAGACGTTCATGATGATGCCGAACGAAAGGCCCCAGGTGAAGCCTACAAACGCAAGCCATCTCCCTCGAAGGGGGAGTCGCCGCAGGAGTACCGCCGACGACCCGGCAAGCCCCCAGGCGAACATCTGGAACAACGTCCAAGGCCCGTGCCCAAGAAAGAAATTGGAGACAACGGCAGTAAGCGCGCCGACGGCGAATCCCGCCACCGGCCCAAACACATATCCGGAGCAAATCACAATGTAGGTACTTGGCTGCACATTCGGCAAGGCGGCAAACGGCACTCGAAAAAGGGCCGACAGGGCACCAAGGAGCGCAACAATCGCGAGCACCCTCGCGTGCATGACTGACGACTCGAACCACACGGCAAACGCAAGTACGGTGCCGGCAGCGATTCCGACAATAACGAAGAGCCACGTGGTCGTACCTGCAGGGGCGTTGCGCGCCTGTATCAGTACTATCAAGACCAGCATCAGAGCGAGGCCGACGGGCAGAATGAGTCTGCGGCTCAAGTCATCGCCTCCACCACATCATCAACCGTCATGAACGCTTCAGCCTCCGCAGCACTGAACCTGCTGCGTACAAATACGTTCACATCCGGCCGGAACACTTCAGAACCCGATAGCACGAAACGTTTCGGCCCATCAGCAACCACCTTTCCCTGGTCGAGCAGCAGTACGCGATCGGCGTGCCGCGCAACCATCTCGACATCATGCGTAATGAGTATCACCGCCCCGCCACATCCACAATAACCAGTGAGGAATCGCAGCAATTCTTCTTTCCGTCCATGCTCCAGCCCACGGGTCGGTTCGTCTAGCACCAGCACAGCGGGACGTGCAACAACCACCGAGGCCAAAGCCACCCGTTGCCGTTCACCTCCACTCAAATCTCTTGAGTAGTGCATCCGGTATTGCCGCAGGCCGAAGAGTGCCAGCGTCTCGTCGATCATTCTCTCGACTTCATCCTCATCCACTCCCATGTGCTTCAGAGTGAACAGCAACTCCCCTTCGACGGTTTCGGCGAAAAGGTGGTCGTTGGGGTTCTGAAACACGAGTCCAACCGTTCTGGCAAGTGACGGCACGGCAGCGTTTCGCGTGTCGGTCTCCCGTACAAGCACGCGACCCTTCACCGGCTTAAGCAATCCATTCAAATGCTTCGCCAGCGTTGTCTTCCCGGAGCCGTTACGGCCCATTAGCGCGACTAACTCGCCCGCGCGTACCTGCGTGGAGATACCCCGTAATACCGGCTGCTCCTTCCCGTAGCCAAACCACAAGTCTTCCACCACGATGAGCGGATCACCCGCAGATGGCTTACGGTCAAGAGGGTGCACCGGTATTCCCGAAGGAAGCAGATGCCCGAATTCAGCCCGCGCTTCATCCAGATTTCGCGGCGCCTTTCCCTGCCACAATCCCGCGCTGCCAAACATGCGTCCCATTTCTACCATAGGTGGCAGGCCAACACCGTGCGGCTGGTTCGACAGTGCTTCAAGCACATCGCTCGGATTGCCGTCGGCGACCACTTCACCACCATCCAGTACGACGATACGGTTGCAGAAGTCGGCTACCCGTTCCAGACGATGCTCTGTCAGGACGACGGTCAGGCCATACCAGCCCTGCAGATACATCAGGTGCTTCATAAACTCTCGCGCACTCTCAGGATCCAGTTCGGACGTCGGTTCGTCGAGCACCATGACCCTTGGACGCATCGCGAGGGCCGCGGCCAGCGCCACCTTCTGCTTCTCCCCCCCCGAGAGGCGGCTGACGGGCTTTCGACGCAACGAGCACAGGCCAAGCAACGATAGGGATTCGTCAACTCGCTGCGAGATAATGTCCGGCTCTAACCCGAGATTCTCCAACCCGAACGCGATATCCCGTTCCACATCGGAGGACACTACCTGGTTCTCGGGATCCTGGAAGACCATGCCTACGATGGTGGCGAACTCCCGGGGTTGATGCTCCGTGATGTTGAGCCTATCCACCTCCACACAACCCATGAGCCTTCCACCGTGGAAGTGAGGAACCAGTCCATTCAGGCACCGGCACAGAGTCGATTTGCCGCCTCCGGACGGGCCGGTTACCAGCACGACCTCACCCATGCCTATCTCAAGTGTCACGTTCCTGAGTGCAGGCGAATGCTGCCCTGCGTAGGTGAAGGAGAAGTGATCAAACCGAATCATTGCTGTTTCTCCGTCTCGATACATTCGGCACTAACACCGAGAGCAGCATCCCGCACAGCAGCGCGAGAGTGCCCCACATGACGGGCGTCATGCCCAGGTTGCCCAGTGTCGGATAGTATTCGAAGCTCCCGAAGCCGAATCCCCGCGCGACTACCGCAAGCAGAAGAGCACCACACAGGACAAGCACCATAACGACATCTGCGGACACCATCGGCGTATCGCGGTAGAAGGTCCTCCGCGTCGACGCTCCGTATGCACGCGCCTCCATTGCCTCGGCGACCTGCACCGCACGGTCAAGAGAGTTCGACAACAACGGGAAGATAAGAGCACCGCGGCTCCGTATCCGCTGTACGATGGTGCCCCTGTCAAACGCGAGTCCACGTGACTGCTGCACATCGGAAATGGTCCTGGCATCGGCCAGAAGTACCGGTATGAAGCGGGTCGAAAGCGACGTGACCAGCACCGAGCGATACGGCAAACGAAGCTTCACAGCTGCCCGCAGCAGATCGTCAGGATGTACCGAGAGGTTGAGAATCGTAAAGGCAGATATTATCGAGCCGAGCCGTAACGCCATGCCGAAACCGAAGAGCGCCGCCTCCCCGGTCATCCTCGGGACACCGAGCAGAGGTAGTCGAAAGCCCGCTTCGAGGAACACGTGAGTGCCTTGCTGGCTAACGAGCAGATTGATACATACGATAGCGACTCCCATCCAGAGCATGAGTTTCATCAGGGCCGTCCACTGCTCCACCACCCGTGCCGCGTACGCCACGGGCACTGTCGTCAAGAACACCGCGACAAGCCAGATGGGGTGCTGGACAACCAGAGTGCTGCCGACTGTCGCACCCAGCCATGCCAGCATCACAAATGGATTCAGGCGATGGATGCCACTATTTGTCGGATGATATGCAAGCGTCAGATTCACGATTCACTTCGCAGCCCACAGTTCTGGACATCCGTGGATAGCAAGTCTGTAGACCAGGATGCAGATAGACTGTCAGGACATGTCAGTCGGGATCGGCATCACCGTCCCATCCCGCACCACCGCCCCACACCAGGTCACCATTGAGTCGCCGGATTCGATCACGGCGGTCACAGCAGCTCGAACTCCCTCGTCATCGGTGCCCGACACCAGCACAACTGCGTTCTGAGCCACGCCGGTACCGGAGGGATTCCACGGGTTCTGCATCGACTCCACCACACCAGTCCCGGAATCGTATACACCTGTCTCGATACCGGACGCAGAGTAAGTTCGTAGAACGACATCCTGCAGGTCGGTGAACAGTCCCAGGTTTGTTCGGTTGTCGTATATTTCGCGAACGGGGTCGGCACTGCCTTTCGCAACGATAATCAGGTTCGTCGATTCCTTCTGTTCCGTTGTCAGGTTAGCCAGAGGGACACACAAAACGCTCCCAATACCGCGGACCTCGAGCAGCGAGGCAATTGCGACTGCCTCGTCCTCGAATGCGCATTCATGGGTTACCACAGTCGGTCGTGTGACGCCTCCATAGCCATGCAGTAACGCCAGCGGGAAGCTCCCCAGGGTCGCCGAGATTCCACGGTTACCACCCCAACTTCGGTAGTCCCAGTGAACGGTATCACCTTCGTGCACCCGGTAATCCAAAGCTCCCGTCCGGGCCATGAAGCCATTAACATGGTAGAACCAGCTCGCAACCTGAGTTCCGCTGGTGCCCGGCGGTGCTCCCGCGCCGTTAATCCTGACCACGAATCCGCCTCCATACGCAGTCTCCACATCAGCAACGGCCTGTAGGGCATCCATAGCCGTACCCCCATCCCTCACATCTACTATGACATCGAAGACAGGGTACGTGCCAAAGTCGAGGGTTGCGACCACTCTCACCCGGGTACTATCAGACGGATGCAGGCCCAGTGTGCCCGCGTCGTCGTT
The DNA here is from genome assembly GCA_007129495.1 of Dehalococcoidia bacterium. GTDB lineage: Bacteria > Chloroflexota > Dehalococcoidia > GIF9 > AB-539-J10 > SKVJ01. The sequence goes on from SKVJ01000072.1 coordinate 11,709, forward strand.
GTTCAGCTCACCGACCGGAGACGAGCATCCGGGTGACAGGGCCACCAGGGCCACGATGCCAAGCAACAGGTTCGCACGGAGTGCCTTTTTCACTCGGGTACCGGGCTCTGCACGATATTGTTGATACATCAGTATGAGTCCCGCCGGACATACACAAGGACGATAACCAGTATCGCCGCCACGAGCAGTGCAATAATCAACACCGAGATGATCGTACTGCTGTCAGCCGAACCGAAGAAACCACCACTACGTTGCCGCGGATTCGCAGAAGAGCTTCCCGGATACGCAAGAGCCAGTGTTCCTCCGTGCGCCGACATCGCCACCTGGAGCGCAGTGTTGCTGAGCGCCATGCAGGGCACCTGGACCCAGGCGTCACCGACCACCTGGAACACGGCCATGTAGGCTGTATCACCCAGATCATCAAACCGCAGCGAAAACGAGCCGCTTCCCTCCGGCTGCACGATATACGCGCTGACGAAAAGAAATCCGGGCGGATTGCTGAGAGCGTTCTCGACAGGATAAGGTATCACGTTCACAGACGTCATTCCGGGGCAGGCATACGCAAGAGACACATTACCCAGTCCAGATGCGTCGAACCTCAGGAATTCCGCAATAACATTGCGATGTCCACTCATCACCACGCTAGCGGACGGTTCACTGCCTTCCGCATCGCCCGACCATCTCGCGAAGGCATATCCAGGCGACGCAGTCGCAGTGAGCATCACGGTTGTGCCTGAGGCGTAGCCATTCAGTCCGGGCGCAACGCTTTCGGATATCGTCCCGCCTTCGGCAGGGTTGACAGCAGCCACGAGCAGGTACACGGCTTCGGATTGAGATAATGACTCATCAGAAACCACCCCTTCGATTGTCAGGGTCACCGTAACGGACTCCGAAATCCGGGAATCATCGTCGTCACTAACGGTGATAAAAGCGTTGTACTCGCCCGCGTCGAGGCCTGCGACGTGGGCCGAAATCGTCACACGATCCTTCTCTCCCGTGGAATCACCGTGAGAAGGTCTGAAAGTCAACCAGTCGACATCAGAATCAACGGCCCACCGCAGTGTACCGGTTCCTGAGTTCCATACCTCCAACGTTTCCTCGCGCGGGTTTCGGCCGTTAACAACGGCAGCGAAGGAAAGGTAGGATGGAGCGAAGGCAATGCCTGACAGGTCATCCCCTCCGGCGTCTTCATCGTCATGAACCGCCAAAGGCCTGATGGGGTATGGATTCCCCAACAGGGCGGCTATGGCATAGGCGGTCATGCATTCCTCCATCGATGCATCGCCCGGTGTCCGTTCGAAGTAGCCGCTTGAGTGACGTAGCGATAGCAGATGGCTCACCGGAGTGTTGCCACTCCGTACCCACATCGATCCAGAAGGATCGTTCCCGGCAGCGACGATAGCCAGAATCGCCCAGGAGTCTGACACAGCATTTGACACTCCATCAGGGACCAGGGGGAACCCCCCGTCAGCATTCTGGACACTCTGGAGAAATTCCAGCCCTCCCACGATGGCAGCCGCTTTCGTATCTTCACCTGCGGCCGCAAGCGCCATAATGGCAGCCGTCGTATTGTCAGTATCGCTACCAGCGCCCACCACCCCGCTCCAGCCCCCGTCATCGTTCTGATGATAGAGGATGAACTCGATGATGTCGCGTTCCACGCTCTCATCGGCAGCTACAAGAGCCATGACGCCCCAGAAGTCGTCATGAAGATCATTTTCATATCCAATTTGCGTATAGCCAGTCGCGGCGTCACTCCGACAGGTATCTTTCAATCCGGCAACATAATTGACACCACCGAAGTCGGTGGGCTCTTCCCCCGCGGCAACAATTGCCAGAATCATCCGTGCCCAGTCGGTGGGCTCGAACGACGCCGGGGTCGACCCTTGAAGCAGAAACTCAACTATGGTGTCGCTTGTAGCAGACCGCGACCATTCACTCGCATGCTCTCCGGCCGCTGCAATCGCCATAACCACCCAAGAGGAAACCGTGAAGCCACCAATGCTTCCGTCGCTCCTCTGCGACTCACGCAGAAAATCCAGAGCCGTCGTTATCTCGGTGGCGTTCGTAGCGAAGGGATACCCGCTGTCCGCGCTCGCCTGCTCAGGTCCACCCAACAGCGCAAGACTCAGCGAAAGCAAGAGCACACAACAGAAGCATAGGCCAATTCGCCGGTTCATTCTCAACACAGCATCATGTCACATTCATTCTGTGGAGTCACTGTCCCTGACGACACATCATGCACCTCTCGAGAATCGTCGTCGTGCGATGAGAACTATCAGGCCGACGATGCCCGCGAGTACCAGCCACGGCAGCAGAGAAGCCGTTTCAATCCCAAGGCGAGCAGTCCCACTCGCACTGGTCTCATCTGCAGAACCCGGGGGATAGCCGCTCCCAACCAGAACTGCAACGGCATCAGCACTCGACCGTATGGATTCACCAAAGGAACCATCCCCGTCCTGCGCAGCCAGAAGGTTATCGATCGGGTGCATGGATACAGGCGTCCATTCACTACCTACAGGGTTCCCTCCAGCAGCGCGGATGGCATCCACCGCCCACGCGGTTGACTGTACGTTAACTCCCAACCATATACTCTCAAACCCACCGCTTACATGTTGATTCATTTGCAGGTACGTCAGTGCGTTCTGCACAGCATCCGAAGCTCCACGGGTGCCAAGACAGAGCGCCACTATCGCTGCGGCAGTGTTGTCGACGTCGCTGGAGCCCGCCTCATACCACGAGTGCTCAGGAGTACCCCAGGTCCACCCTCCGTCAGTCTCCTGGAAATCAATGATGTGGTCCAGAGTACTGTCAATTATCGGAGAGTTCGGTGACTCCCCCGCCGCAATAAGCGCCCTTACCGCCCAGAAGTCTTCGTTGAGCGTGTTCGCGCTATCCGGATCACCCGTAAGGTCCTGCAGAAACTGCGTCCCATCATGAAGAGATTTCAGAGCTGAGAGGTAATCTCCGTCTTCAATCTCAACACCCGCATCGGAACCAGACCAGCGACCAAATGCAGATGGGTCCTCATTGGCAGCGACCGCCGCCAGAACCATTCGGGAGAGAAAAGTGCCCATATTGAACTCATCGAAGGGATCAGGTGGACCTTCCTTCAGGTAGTCGACCAGCGAAGGGCCGCCATTCTTCCAGTCATGTGGATCTTCCCCCGCTGCAGCAATCGCAATGCATGCCCAGGCGGAGTCGGAGTACGTGCCTATACTGCCGTCATTCCCCTGTTGTCCCCTCAGATACCGGAGTGCATCCTGGATCGCCGTGCTCGATGGCGGTAATGGATACACCGTGTCCGCCATAGCCCTGGAGGCGCCAGCGAAGGGCAGCGTCAGAATCACAGCAGTCAAACACGGCACAAGGACTGTCCTTGCCACACTCACAGGAATAGCCTCCTCAAGTCGAAGTCGCTGGTTCTCATCCGGCACGAAAGTATATTTGATTCTACGCAACTCTGCCTGAGTCCGCAAGCATACGCAAGCAACACAAGTCTCCGGGAACGCTCCATGCTGGGAGCCACGATAACCTTACTCGCCGCGCAGAGTTACCGAGCGGACCAGGGGATGAACGGTCTCGGCGAAAGACCGGAGTGTATCGGCCGAGTGTGGCTTGAAAGTAGCATGCGCATGATCGATCATGGGGGACGTTGCACGAAACTGCTGCAGTACATAGTCCTCTCCCGGTCCCAAGAGCGAAGCGATCGACTGTACGTCGTCTGCCTCAACTAGTCCGGGGACACATGTAGTACGGAATTCGCGGTCAACTCCTGCATGCACGATCGCAGCAATCGCATCACGGATGTTTTCCGCGTCTAGACGCCTGCCTGCCGCCGCCTCATATTTGCCCAGGGAAGTCTTGACGTCCATGGCCACGAAGTTCACCAGTCCTGTTGAGAGTACTTTCCTCAGCGTCTCAACCTCATAGCCGTTGGTGTCCAGTTTCACCAACAGTCCCGCATCACGTAGTCTACTCAGCAGAGCCAGCAGTGCCTCCTCATGAATAAGCGGCTCGCCACCGGTCACGACAGCGCCGTCAACGAGACTTTTTCTCCTTTGGATCTGAGCCAGGATGTCGGCCAGGTCGTGATTCGGCTGCAATTCCGGATGCAGGACAAGTTCCGGATTGTGACAGAATGGACACCTGAAGTTGCAGCCACCTAAGAACAGGACCGATGCGACCCTGCCAGGGTAGTCGATGACGGAAACTCCCTCGACACCACAGATTCTCACGACACACCACACACACTACACCACAGCAGCAACCGCGTAGTTCTTTCGATCCTTGAACTCCTGCCGTTTGCCCTGGTTCCACTGTTGCACGGGGCGGAAGTAGCCCACCACTCGGGAGTACACCTCGCAGCGCTCTTCGCAGTCCGGGCATTCCTCCTGTTCGCCACGAAGATAACCATGGTTATGACAGACCGAGAAAGTAGGTGTCAGCGTGAAATAAGGCATCCGGACACTGTCGGTAACACGTTTCACCAGCAACTTACATGCCTGTGGATCATCGATGCGTTCTCCAAGATAACAGTGGAATACTGTGCCACCCGTGTACTGCACCTGAAGCCGGTCCTGATGCGTCAGTGCATCAAACAGGTCGCCCTCGAATTCGACAGGCAGATGCGTTGAGTTCGTATAGTACGGCAAACCGTTACCCGCTGCAATGATGCCGGGGAAGCTCTGGCGGTCGAGCTTCGCCAGGCGGTAGCACGCGCCTTCGCCCGGGGTTGCTTCCAGGTTATAGAGTTGCCCTGTCTCATCCTGAAAGCCGGACAGCCGCTCCAGCATGTACTTCAGCACCTCGTTGGTGAAAGCCTCACCTTCGGAGGTGTCGATGCCGTTGCCCAGGAAGTTCAGGCACGCCTCGTGCATTCCGATAAGGCCGATAGTTGAGAAATGATTTGCCCAGTAGCCGCCGAGTTGCTCCTTGATCGAGGCCAGGTAATAGCGTGAGTACGGGTAGAGGCCGTCGTCCGTGAAGCGCTCGATGGTCTTACGCTTGATTTCAAGGCTGTCCTTCGCATAGACCATGAGCCGCCCGAGCCGCGACAGGAAGTCTTCTTTCGACGAAGCCAGGTGGCCAAGACGCGGCATATTTATGGTCACAACACCCACGCTGCCAGTGAGTGGGTTAGAACCGAACAATCCCCCTCCCCGCTTTCGCACCGATTCCAGATCAAGCCTCAAGCGGCAGCACATGCTCCGGGTATCTTCAGGCCGCATATCCGAGTTTACAAAATTGGCGAAGTACGGTATCCCGTATTTCGCCGTCATCCGCCACAACATGTCGAGCTGATCGCTGTCCCAGTCAAACTCCTTCGTGATATTGTAGGTCGGTATTGGAAACGTGAAGATCCGACCTTTCGCGTCACCAGTCATCATGATCTCGCAGAACGCCTGGTTGATCAGGTTCATCTCGTGCTGGAACTCCCCGTACGTCGCCTCCTGCGGTGAACCCCCAATGATGATGGGCTCCCCCGCCAGGTGTGACGGAGGGTTGAGGTCCATCGACAGATTGGTGAAGGGAGTCTGGAACCCTACCCGTGTAGGCACATTCAGACCGAAGACGAACTCCTGCATCGCCTGCTTGACGCCCCGGTAGTCGAGCTTGTCGCACCGCACAAAAGGCGCGAGCAACGTATCGAAATTGGACAGCGCCTGTGCACCGGCAGCCTCACCCTGCAGGGTGTAGAAGAAGTTGACTATCTGGCCGAGGGCACTACGCAGATGCTTGGGAGGTGAGCTCTCCACTTTGCCGCGTACTCCGCCAAAACCACGTAGAAGAAGGTCCTTCAGATCCCAGCCACAACAATAGACACCAAGGATGCCGAGATCGTGCAAGTGGAAGTCGGCGTTCGCATGCGCGTCACGAATCTCAGGAGGGTAAATCGAGCCCATCCAGTACCGGGAGGCGATTCCGGCGGAAATGTAGTTGTTCAGACCTTGCAGAGAGTAGTCCATGTTGCTGTTTTCGTTGACCCGCCAGTCGAGGCGCCCAATGTAGTCGTCGACCATATCCCTGGCGCCTTCAAGCAGCCTGCGGGACTCGCGTAACTTGGCATGCTGTTCACGGTAAAGGATGTAGGCTTTGGCAACGCCCGCATGCCCGCCTTCGATCAACATCTGTTCGACGAGATCCTGCACCTCTTCAACAGTCGGAACACGTCCGTCCCTGCAGGTAATCCCTAGAATAGATACTACCTGGGCCGAGACACGCTCTGCGATTCCACGGTCACCCTCACCGGCTGCGCGCACGGCCTTGAATACAGCCTCGGTTATCTTGTCAGAGTCGAACGACACAACATGCCCTTCGCGCTTGCGAACCTGGTCTATGTCTATTCTGTGATTCGTCATATTCCACACCTCCACTTTCCAATTGCGTCGAGCCTGAGAACGGGGAAGGTCTTCCGAACTTCAGGTTATCGCGACGGGTCTCAGCCACTCGACCACTATATATTGTGGAGATGTGATGACTTTGTCAATATCTAGTGGTCATAAGGCTCTTGTAGAGGACTATTTGCTGGAGGACGATGCGGAAGACGGAACCAGAACAGCAAGCTCATTCGGCACTGCCAGGCAGAGTGACGTCTACAACTGAGTATTGAAGTCCTGCCTCGGCGAGTCGGTTCGACATCCTCGGAAGCTCGGCTTCGTTACAGATCAGCATACATCTCACACCGGCCGAAGCAGCCTCTATAGCAACTGACGGTGAAGCCCACTGGCAGGTGGATTCTATTCCGGCAAGACGCAGCGCCACTATCGACTCCACTCCCATCGCGGCAATCACATCAATCTCGCGTGCGAGCCGCTGAAGCCGACCGATATCCGCACAGCCTGAACCCCCATCCTGGATGGCAGGTAATATGACAATCAATACCTCGGTCGGCGCCAGTGGAATTACACCCTCGATCCTGGTAATGCCAGTGTCGTGACCGGCATGCGCCGCGACCGCGACAACGCCGGTAGCGGGATCACCATCGCGCCATTCCCGTGCGAACAGCACACCATCACGCATCTGCAGGGATACTCGCTGCCCCTGTTCCAAATCAGCGTCGGCTATAGCGGCTGTGACCGAGATATCACGAACGATACGCGAAATACGGTCCGAGTACGACTGCAATTCACGCGCATGGCGCAACAACCAATCCACCCCCGCGGGAGTAACGGAGTAACTGGCTCGGTTTCTCGACACAACCAGCCCGGCAGCCACCAGCTCTTTCAGCCGTTCGGAAACAGCCTGGACGGTGATTCCCAGTTCCCGTGCCACATCCTTCTGTTGCACCGACGGCTGGCGCGACGCGATCTCCACCAATATGCGAAACCGGGTCGAAACGCTGCGGCTCTCAGGTAGTTCCTTCATGGAATGGTGGCATTATACACTGAGCGCTGGGCCGATGATCGGTGACAGGGGGTTCAGCGGGTTACGGGCTGGCCAGCATCTCACGAACACACTGCAAATCACACCACAGTAGAAGTGTGATGCGTGTCGCGGCGTGAGGAACATGACTTACCACCCGACCACATCCATCAAGTACTGCCCTGCTGCTCCACACGCCACGCAGGAATACAACGGACACCTCAATCAGGCAAACGTACCCACGTTCTGATCGGAATGGCGTACTCAGCGGGTGACGTTCGGTATTTGACAGGTGTAGTCTTATGGCCTAGTCTTATTTCGGCCTTCTTTATCCATGAAGAGAGTGCTGGACTATGCGAACAGACAGGATATTTGGGAGAAGATGTGGTTGTGGGGGATTGTGCGACTGACGCCAGTTTCACAGATTCAGCCGCGTCCGACCGTGTCAACCGATTCTACTTGCTCTCATCGAATCACCTGCATGCTCTCAGCCCGCTGAACTGCTCAAGAGAGTCTCTTCCACTTCAATGGTCGTACGGCCGAGAGATTCGGAGGCATCACACTGAAGCTGCCCAACAGGCAATAGGAGGTAACAATACGATGAATACCAGACGGAACGTGAGGAGAGGTGTCATACTGCTCGCCGCGAGTCTTGCGTTGCTCGCAGTACCCATAACAGGGTGTGCACCTGCCGAGCAGGAAACGGTAGTATTTGGCGATCTTCAATGGGATAGCGCCCTGGTGAATAACCGCATTGCGGCGTTCATCCTGACTCATGGATACGGGTACGAAGATATCGAGTTCATCCCCGGAGACACCGTAACGATTTTCCAGGGCCTTCGGAGAGGGGATGTCCACATCAACATGGAGGTCTGGGTAGAGAATCAACAGGAAGCGTACGATGCGGCTGTTGCAGCAGGGGACGTCGTTGACCTGGGCACCAACTTCGATGACAACTGGCAGGGCTGGCTGATACCTCGATTCGTTGTTGAAGGCGACCCTGATCGTGGCATCGAGCCTATGGCGCCGGACATCCGGACAGTCTTTGACATGGCCGACCACTGGGAATTATTCCAAGACCCCGAGCAGCCAGACAAGGGACGGTTCATCAATGGGATACCGGGGTGGGAGGCCACCGAGATCAACTCCATGAAGCTTCAGGCCTATGGCCTCGACGAATTCTATACTGACTTCGTGGCCGGATCTGACGCGGCACTGGCCGGTTCGATGGCGGCGGCATATGAGAGAGGCGAACCGTGGTTCGGTTACTACTGGGCGCCTACTCCTGCCCTCGGCAAGTTTGACATGTTCCCTCTTGAGGAACCCGAGTTTGATGAACAGATCTGGCAGACGACACGAGCTTGTGAGTATCCCTCGAACAACGTGAACGTCGTGCTCAATGCTGAGTTCTCTGAGCGTCATCCTGAACTGGTTGAGTTCCTGCGGAACTACAATACGAGGACGGAGCAGCACAATGAGGTCCTTGCATACCTCGAAGAGGCAAATGTCAGTAACGAAGTGGCCGCTCTGTACTATCTCCGGGAATACGAGGACTGGTGGGTGAACTGGGTTCCCGATGATGTCGCTGCCGCGGTGAAAGCAGCTCTTTGAGATCAGAGGCCGACGGACCTCTGCATGGTGAGGCAAGGCAATAGCGTAGCTGCCACCAGATATTGCGGAGATGGGATATGCTCAGAACAACGGTATATATCCTGTCCCTGATTCTGGTGCTTCTGCTGGTGACTTTCGGCGGCTGTGAAAACAGCCGCCGATTTCCCTGGCACGGTCTGCAGCCGGTGTGGCACACATGCGGCCGGCTCTGTAGCGAGGTGCGGCACCCCCAACTATGGAACTCCCCGCCTACCGTGTTGAGGATCGAACCGTTTCGGCTATATGACCGGGAGTTGGAATTATTCAGCCTGCGCCACTCAGCAGTGCGAAACTGCATCTCGTAGCAGTGCCGGGGCCTGACGTTGCCCGCCTGCCATTCCGAACCCCACAATGATTTCGCCGCGATGGAATGGGCTCCTCACCGCAGCTGCCTACAAACGCCCGAGTTATTCTGCTATCGTATGGGAACCGGCCAACCGATTCGAACCAGACAGTCGGTGTTATCGGACCGACACTGTCGAGATGCCGGACTTCTACTGTCTGCGAATTCTCAAGCAGGGAGGTTGAGACAATGGTCGCCGAGTATTCTCTCTGCGTATCAGTCACTCTTCCCGGAATCACGCGTGGTACCATGGTCTTCGCTACCGGGCGTCGGA
>SKVJ01000004.1 GCA_007129495.1 Dehalococcoidia bacterium
GCTCGTCTTAAGGAGGAACACCAACATGTCTGCACGTTTCGCAATAGCACTGATCGCAATCTCTCTGTTAGTCCTGGCAACCGCATGTGTCCCCGGCATAACGTCCCGTAGCACGGAACCCCCACCCGTAACGGAAGACACCACCGATCCGAATTCAGTCATACAGACCGAGGACGATGATCGGGCTGCTGCTCCATCAAATCCTCCGAGCGATAACTTAACATTGCCAAGCATATCCCCCAAGAGTACCCCGGGGCACACCTGGGCTGCAACCATGATCGTCGGCAATCTCGTCACTATCTCCCTGCCCGTGGCGGCCATGGAAGATCACGTGCATTTTGAGGTGCCTGCCGATGGTGGATACGCCCGGTTCCTGGGATACTTCGTCGATGGCAGGTTCTATGGGCAGGCAACCCTTTGTCCCAACTGCGGTACTGACAGCGTCGATTGGGGAGCGGGTGTGCTCAAGTGCGGTGAGTGCGACGCGACATTCGAGCTCATAAGCGGCGAGGGAAGGGATGGAGTACCCAGCTATCCGTCGGGGCGTATCGCGCACGCCACCTCCGGCTCCACCATCACGATGCCGCTCGATGCTCTGCTGGTCGCTCACTCACGCACTGCCTCAGGTGAGGAGACTCTCTTCGAGATTGTGAACGTCCCGGGAGGAGGCGCACGTGGGTGTTGCGGTTGATAACGTCAACAACCTGGGTGAAAGGAGGCATATGAGCCTATTCACGCGATACGGTCGCCTGACAATCATAGTGCCGCTACTGGCCCTGATAACGGCATGCAGTCCAGCGGTTACCACGGCTGAGAATCAGCCAGCGGAGGTGATACAGGGAGCCGAACCATCAGATATGGACTCAGCTAATTCGAACGGAGTAAACGGTTTGCCGGCTGCGTCGCCCGAAGACACACAGGTAGCCGAAGTCTCTCCCAACATCAGTCGAGAGCACGCGTGGACCGAACCGGTCATCCAGGGCAAATTCGTGAGCATCCTGCTACCGGTTACAATGCCGGAGAATCACGTTCGCTTCGATGTGCCTGCAACCGATGGGGAAGCAGGATTCATAGGCTACTTCAAGGGCGACGAGTTCATGGTACGGACTGTCGTCTGTTCCAACTGCGGGCAGGAAGGCATCGAACGGGAATTAAGTATTCTCATCTGTCAGTCATGTGATGCGACGTTCGAATTGTTTGCCGACAACTTGAGCGCCGCGGGAACAGAGGATCAGGAAGGATTCGTATCGAATGAGCTATTCGACAACACCGTCGTGATGCTCCTGGATGATCTGCTGGCGGCGTACAACGGCAGCCTCGCAGGCCAGGAATCACTCGCCGAAATATCTGAGGAGACCCGGCAAGACAGTGGCAGCAGCACCGCGAGGCCACCTTGTTGCATGCGCCGGTAGTCCGGATATCAACTGCCCCACTGCAATCAATCCACGGAGGAACAACCAATGAAACTACAACACGTGTTGGTAACGACAGGAATTCTGATGGCCACGCTTTTTCTGACTGCGTGCGCCTCGTCCGGAGGCGGACCCCAAGCCGTCTCCGCCGATCCCATCCCAGGTACTTGGATAGACGTGGATGTGAGCGGAGATACCGTTACGGTGCCGCTTGTTATGATTGAGGAACACGAGAACATACATTTCACCCTTGAGGCTGATGGGGGCTCATTCACATTCATGGTCTATCTGCTTGAAGGAGAAGTGCAAGTCAGAGCAAACGCCTGTCCGCCCTGTCGATCACGTGGGTTCACATTGCATGGCTACATTCTGGACTGCGACGCTTGTGACACCACCTTCGATGCCCGTGATGGCCGCGGAATAGGCGGCCCATGCAAGGACTATCCAAAGGCACGGGCACCCCACCGCTTAGTTGATGGCGTAATCTCCATGTCGCTGTCCGATCTCATCGAAGTCTATGAGGAGACACTCGTCGCCGGTTGAAGCGGTGCGGAAGATTCACCTCAAATGCCAAAACGGTTCACGGAGTCTTAACAATTGGCTGCTACCATCTTGAATAGTCCCGGAAAGTGACTGCGGGTAGTCTCATCAACAAAACCTCAAGGGCTTGGCCCAGAGAAACAATTCCGGGAGAAAGAGAGAGGAGGGCCAGAAGGATGATTCAAGCCGGTGGTCTATACACTGTGGGAGGGCTGATGATGATGGTCTTTCTGGCCGCCTGTGCGGCTGCCGGAACCAGGACAACGGAGGGGCCCACTCCTTCCATATACGACAGGCTGGCTCCTGCTACCGTACCGGCGACCGACCGAGACCGGCATCGGTCGAACGACAGCATCCCCGTAGCTGAGTAATATCGCAGACTGCATTGGCAGGAGCGCGGGCGGGCAGCACCTCAGGTGTTGTCCGCCGTGTTATTAAGTCGAGAACCTTCGGGACATGGCGTTACGCACAACATTCAATCTTTGGGTGCGCTCGACTCCTCCGGCTTAATACGGTCATTTCGCTTGACACTCAATCCATGCCGCATCTATAGTCCCTTTGTAGCAACCACCAGAGATGCCGACCCCCTTACCCCTGATCGTCACCCCGGACGGGGGGTGGAATAAGTGCCTTCAGGTACTCATGCTGAAGGACTCCAATCTTATGAAAGTTCGAGCTGCAGTCATATGGGGTGCCCTCGGGCTGGTAATTGCCCTGCTCATCGATTTCATCACACCTTCCAGTGCCCATCTGTGGCTGTACGCGGGCTTCGGAATACTCGCCGGAGGTGGCTCATGGGGGCTTAACGAAGTTCGGCGTATCCCCCAAGGGCTTGTCGTCGGCGCCATTTTCGGCATCGTTGTCGGACTAATCGACGGAACTATGATGGCAGCGGCAACCTCTCCCGGCACCCTCAACCCAACTCCGTTCATCATCCTCAAATACGTGGCAACTGCAGGGTTATTTGGCCTGCTCGCAGTGCTGCCATGGACGCTGCGATCGCTTTAGGGTCACCATCTCCATCACATACCTGCACGCAATCTTCCTTAGCGCGCTATAGATACAGCGGATCGATCACAGAGCCGAGATTGTTCTGTTCTGCGACCTGGAACGCCTTCCAAGCAGTGACGACATCCTGGATGGCAAGTCCGGTGGTATCGAAGACCGTAATGGCATTCTCGTTCGTGCGCCCGGGCTTGAGCCCTGCTGCAATCTCCGGTAGCTCAGCGTATACCCCTGAACGATCGAACTCTCCGCAACTCACCGGCACGTTAATCTCGCCAGCATGACTCGCCTGCTCCCAATCGTCCACGACCACCACTGCGCGTTTCAGAATACCGGCCTCTATCTCCTGCTTACCCTTGGCATAGGTGCCCACACAATTGATATGCATCCCATCATGAACCCACTCGTCCCTCACGATAGGCCGATCGCTGGGCGTTGCCGTGACCAGAACGTCGCATCCGCGCACCACTTCCTCGACCGTCTCGCACGCACGTGCTTTGAGTCCGTATCCCCGGGCTGTTCCCACCACCTTCTCTGCCCGCTCAGAAATGAGGTCGGTCACCAGCACTGTCTCAACGATCATCGAATGGCGCACCGCGTCCAATTGGAACGGCCCCTGGAATCCAGCCCCGACGATGCCAAGCACTCGAGAATCCTTCCGGGCGAGGAGTTTCGTTGCTACACCGGACACCGCCCCAGTCCGCATGCCGGTAACGTACGTCCCATCCATGATACAGAGCGGTTCGCCGGTGTCAGGACTGATGAGCACAATAGTCGCAATGAGTGTTGGCAGGTTGTACTCAACTGGATTGCGCGTATGAACACTGATGAGCTTCACCGCCGCCTCATCCATCTGCGGCAGATTACCCGGCATAATGAGCAGTACGCCTTGGTGCGTGGGAAAGTGCAGATAGCTCTTGGCAGGCATCTCCGTCCGCCCCAGTCCTCTCTCAGCGAACGCCTGTTCCATCAACGCGAGTACGTCCTTCATGTCTAGCGTTCCATCCAGGTCGCTTGCCCTCAGTATCCGCAGTTTTCTCGCCATGGTTGCTGCACTCCTGATCGCTCGATGTAATTGGTGACTGCATAGTCTATCAGTGCACGATACCGAAGGCACGGCGACTCTGCCTGCTGGACCTCGATAAATCAACACTCCTTTCGTTTTTTGTCACATATTCTAAGACACGGTAGACTACCACTCCCTGCTTATGAGTACTAATGGGACGAAATCCGGAGGAGGAAAGAATGTCAAAGTCTGAAGAGTACATGAAGGAAGCGTTTGCAGGCGAGTCCCAGGCAAATCGCAAGTATCTTGCCTTTGCAGAGGTAGCCGAAGAGGAAGGCTATTCACAGGTCGCGCGCCTGTTCCGAGCGACAGCGGAGGCGGAGACCGTCCATGCCCACAACCACCTCAGAGCCCTCAAAGGCATCAGAAGCACTCGGGAGAACCTCGAGGAGGCGATTGCCGGCGAGACACATGAGTTCACCCACATGTACCCTGAAATGATCGAGGCTGCGAAGAAGGAGGGTCAGAGGGAGGCGCTTCAGTCCTTCAACTACGCCAACGAAGTGGAGAAGGTGCACGGCAGGCTATTCGAGAACGCACTGAGCACCCTCGGGGAGAAATGCGAGACATATGTCTACTACGTCTGCCCGGTGTGCGGCTTCACCTCTGAAATGGATGCGCCTTCCACCTGTCCCGTATGCGGTACGCCGGGGCGTATGTTCAAGAAGATCGGTTGACCGGATCAATCCACCACGAAACGAGCCGGCCCGCACTCAGTGCGGGCCGCTATTTCGATGGTTCCAGCAGCCGTCGGGGACGACGGCCGAAGTGGTAGATGGCAGCACCAACGACGAATGTGAGCACGATGGCCAATACCCAGACCAGTTTGCCCATACCGTCGCTGGGCTCGTTGAGGAGGCAATCTGCAAGGACGCTCACCCAGAATATGAATGCCGCAATTACGATCGCGACCACCAGTAACACAAGCATTGCGTTCCACGGTTCACGCCCCCAGGCTATCGCGACTACGAGCATTGTCAGATACGCTGCCCCGACCAGTGCCACCAGCATCGCCAGACTGCGCAGCATCCAGTTTGTTCCTCCCTTAAACCACTTCAAACCTAACACAATGAGCACAATACCGGCAGTGATCCACACAGCCAATACCAACAATCCTAATGGAGTCACCGTTACCTCCTTCGCGGTATAACCGGGCTGGTCAAGCCGGATTCGTTCGGCGTCAGTATACCCGTTTCGCCACATATGTGGCCACCATGCCACATCACTGTGCGTGAGTACTCGACAGTCAGTACATCTGAGAGTACCTTCGCCAAGAATGACAGATCGTTCCCACCTGTTTGATACAACCTGATACAGTAGTGCAGGATGAAGGAGACCTGATCTCACTGTTTTCAGCCTCGATGCAGAGCGGAAGAAGCGAAATGTCGAAACGGACCATCAGCTGCGATGAACGGGACACGCTTTTCGCCAGGCTCAGGCTCATCGCCGGCACACGGGAATACCTGGAGTATTACCATCGGCATCCTGAGCGGCAGGAAGCAGATGACGCGCTGCGGGAGTGCGGCGGATTAGCTCGGCTTGGCACAGCCGGCGGATGGACCATTGACCAGATCAAAGAGATGACGGCACGTCCGACGGGACGAATAATCACGACGCTTGTGCGTGTGCTCCCGCCGGTGCGCGACACCGTGAGTCGAAGGGCTGCGAAACGGATCTCACGCATCACAGACCGCCTACCGATTGAACCCAGGATTCAAGCGTTACTAGACGACTCAACACGCACCATTGAAGACTACGCCGAGGCGGACAGACGCAGGACGCCAGCCGCACACCAGGTTGACATTCCCCCTGGGCGAATGTCCGCTGTCGTCAAGGAAGCCTCAAAGTTCTATGGTGCTTCGCTTGTGGGTATAACACGGATGGAGAATGATCTCTCCTACACCCATCGCAGCAATGGAGAGCCGGTCAGTCGTAGCTTCGCGTACTCAATCGTGTACGCAGTCGAGATGCCCAGGGAGCTGATCAACCGTGCACCTCACCGGGAGACACTGCTGGCGACGTGCAACGGTTACGTGGACGCGGCGCGAGTCGGCGCCAGGCTGTCCGGATTCATAAAGTCTCTCGGCTACAAGACCTCACTGAATTCGATGGTCAAGTACGACGTTCCTCTTGTGCCACTCGCAGAAAGGGCTGGACTGGGTCAACGGGGGCGGTGTCACTTCATCGTCACGAAGGAGTACGGTAATCGAGTCAGGCTCGGAGCTGTTCTGACCAATCTGCCACTTGAGGCAGACGATCCATCCGACTTCGGTCTACACGAATTCTGCAGGCTGTGCGGCAAGTGCGCGACCAACTGTCCAGGCAAAGCGATATCGTTGGAGAGGACCGGGCAGCATGAAGATGGTCCAGCATGGACCTTTGATGAGATCAGATGTATGCGCATGTGGATAGAGTATGCGACCGACTGCGCCATCTGCATCGCAAGCTGTCCTTTCACACAGGGAGTCTCCGCGGAGCAGATAGCCGCCATGAAGAATCGGCCCGGCATAATGAAGGACATCCTCCGTGAGGATCGAGTGCGACATGGAGACCGTGCCTTTATCCAAAAAGAGGCTCCCATCGTCAATTGGACGGCATCGAACCGCACTTCGAGCTTATCTAACCACCTGAGCAACGACCAAACCGACTAATGGAGCATGCTGGTCGCAAGGGTGTCTACATTAGGACTGCCTTTCCAATGGATCACGTTTACCTGTACGAAGGAGATTTGACTTGCAACAGTCACGAGATATGTCGAATCCAACACTGCATCAGCCAACCGCCCATGACCGACACTGACAAGAGGCATCCCCACCGCCATTCTCTCTACTTCTGCATGGCGCGACCGCTTGCGGTTGCGCCGGGATTTCAATACGCTCCTATATAGGAACAACCTCCTATCCCGTTGGATTCCAGGCTGTCCCGCTGCTTTGAGGTAGTGTGAGCCACCGACCAACGGAGGGATCAGTGAGTGATTATCCTCACCGTACACCTGTCTCGGCGGCCGCACTCTAGTCTTCCTGATGGCACGTCCAAGAAGCTCTCGCGGCACAGATCTGGTCACGTCTCAACATGACTACGTTGAAGGATATTTCTCCGTCTCAGCAGATCTCCAGTCCATAGGCGCACCGCATAACGTGCGGTCGCCCGCCGTCCCAGCTCCAAACCACAGGACGGCAACAACAGCCAGTAGCACGGCCACCGCAACCACGATGGCCCACTCCCATCTTCGCAACCTGAGCCAGACCCGTTTAATACTGTCCTTCCCCTAAATCATTGATGAAGCCACTGCATCCCACCGCAGTCGTTGCCCTTCAACGAAGAATGGCAGGAACCCTCCGTTCGGCTGGCACCATCATCAGGCGTCAGGGAAACCAGGGTCCGCAATTCCCGCAAGGCCTGCTACCCGTCAGAATAGCATCTTTCACGTGAATACAACACAGACCCAGATGGCGGCCAATCGCGTCTCTCGCTTGCATGTCCGGTACGTCCAACACCGCCTTCGCATGACTTGCTCTCTGTAGCCCTCCGCGCCATCACCAGAGGCTCACGACTCGGGGATGCTCAGGACAAATATCGTCCAACCCGTGATCATCCGCCAGTACACCCTTGAAGCATCATCCCACGCGAGCATCGGCTAGTAGTATCGTCCCAGCAAATATCCGGCAACGAATGCGGCTCCGACTAACAGAAGCATGCCCACGATATTGCCGGTTCCGGGTGGCAGCCGCGGCTGCCATGTACGGCGGTGCGGGGTCCGTACGGAGGCGCGTGAGGAAGACTTTGAGGCTCGATGCCTGCGTGCAGGTTTCGTCATAGCACGTCATTTTAATACGACAGAATGCCGGACACCAGAGCCCCGAGGGTTTCCCATATCGCCCTTGTCGAGCTAGAATGAGCATCCTTCTCCACAGGATCGAAAAAAAAACGTCCAGACATCGGTAGATGCTGAAAGGTGCCCAAACGCAGGAGGGACCATGTTCAGAACGCCGCGAGCGCAGAGGTTTCGAGAATCGAAGCATTCCTGCTACTTGAGGCTACAGGGTTTGTGCCGCAGACAGCTATGGAAGGGGAGCATTCGCCATGGAAGATGTTCATCTCATATCAGAGGAAATGACACCGGAGGAAATGCATCGCTTATTGAACAAGCTCTCGTACGGACGACTCGGAATGTCGTTCGAGAACGAGGTCTACGTGGTACCCGTTTCACATATCTACGATGGTGAGAGAATCTGGTTTCATGTGTCGAGATACGGCAAGAAGACGACGTATCTACAGGCAAATCCACAAGGATGCTTCCAGGCAGATGAGTTGGCGGAGGGAGAATGGGGTTCGGTTATCTGCTACGGAACCTTCGTGTTGACTGACTCCCTGGAGGCAAGGGGCCAGTTTCTGAAACTGGCTACAGGTTTGGAACCATCCCACAGCCAACTCCAGCAAGCAGATATGTTCATCTGCACCTTAGCGATCGACGAGATGACCGGAAGAAGAACTCCCGGTTATTCCATCTAGACAGATGTACCATTCTCGTCGATTACAAGTAGTGCAAGTACCGTTCTTGGTGTCACGTGTCTGCCTCAATCGTCTCCATGCCTGTCTTAGCTCCCTGACGCTTGGCCTTTATCGAAGTGCTTCAATGTCTGCCGTCCAACCGAAGATCCAGTTTGAGCAACCGGTATTCACTGCGCTATCTTGGTATTGACAACTCCAAAAGCTTCCTCACAGCAACGATGACGGCATGACACGGAGTCTCAAAGCTCTGACAATATCGCTAGGACTCACAGACAAAGGAGTGGACCATGTTAGAAGCAGATTTCTTGCAGTCTGATCTCTTCGCACTCATAGTGGTGGCTTCCAGGATCTTCCTCGTTGTCCTCCTCGCAGTGATCATCCGGTTCGTCCTCGCCCGTCTCATCCGCAGAAGCATCAATATCCGCATACCCCTGATAGCGAAAGACGAGCCTGCACCACTCGCCGATAGATCAAAGACCCTGTCCGCAGTACTGGTACAGGTCGTGACCGGAGTTGTCTGGGCTGTGGCGGGACTTATGATCCTCGGCGAGTTGGGCATGAACACGGGCCCTGTTCTGGCAGCACTCGGCCTTGGTGCCCTCGCCATCGGCCTTGCCGCACAGAACATCATTCGGGACTATCTTCACGGCTTCTTCATTCTCACAGAGGATTGGTATCGCGTAGGTGAGGTTGCAGTAATCAGTGGTACTGGTGGACTCGTAGAGGGGATTTCCTTGCGGCGCACACTACTGCGTGACCTCAACGGAACGCTGCACATCATCCCCAACAGCCAGATCAATACAGCGAGCAACATGACGCGCGACTGGTCGCGCATCAATCTGAACGTAAGCGTTGCATACAAGGAGAACCTCACCCGGGTGTTCGAGGTCATCAACGAGGTTGGTCAGGAGATGCTGAACTCCGACGAGTGGGGACAATTCCTCATCAGCGCACCACGCGCAGAAAGGGTTGACAACTTCGGCGACAGCGGAATAGAGGTGAAGATACTTGCAGAAACCAAACCTATTCGGCAATGGGCGCTGGCCGGCGAGCTACGCCGACGCCTCAAGGCACGATTTGATGCAGAGGGTATCGAGATTCCCTGGCCCCATACGAAGTTGTACTTCGGAAACGAACTACAGTCAACTGCAGGGAATTTGCCCACAGGCGCCGGGTAGCGCCTTCGTCTGCAAGGGCGTATCAGACTCCGGTCCTACTGCCCTTGAGACATTTCCAGTCGCGCGAGAAGATCGAGGCGCGGTGGCGAGAAAATTTCGATCACCTTGCAGCCCGACTCGTGGGTATACGAGCCATGCTGCGCGCCCGATGGCACGGTCATGATATCGCCTGCCTTGATGCGGTAGAGCTTACCATCCAGTATCTCGTCGCGCTCACCTTCAAGTACAATCACTATCTCCTCCGGCTCATGACTGTGCACTTTGAAGGAACAGTGCGCATCCTGCACTATGAAGCTGACGGTCATGTTGGTGGAGCCATACAGATGCGCCAATGCTCCGGGGCCCAGTTGTATCTGTGGCAAGGCCCAGCATCGCTTCACCCGCTTCATCTCCTCTTCAGTTGCCCGTGTTTCAATCGGCTCCGTCATCGCATTTCCTCCCGCAAAGATGTGTCTATTCACTACAATAGTACACTGGTCGAGCTTCATTGCACACGTTGATGGAACTGGGACGAGTCCGGCATCCATCTCGTACGTATTTCCGGGTGTCAGGCCTTTTGAGCTATCATGTCACACTCAGTGCGTCTGCAACGGTGCGATAAGACTCTGTTCGTCGCCACAGACCATCCTGGCTATGGGATACATATAAGTGGATAAGAAGGAGGACACATGCAGTTGCCAGATTACATCACTGTTGATGAGGTAAAACGGGTCTGCAAACAACTGGAGATTCGCGATTGGACTGCACTGAAAGAAGCGACCGTACTGCCCGATGAGGCCGCCAGAATTCTGGCATTAGTTAACGTCACCAAGATGCCGGTTGTCGTGGAGGATTTCAAAACCGGCCTTGAGGTCGAACTCGAGCACGGCATGGTCTTTCCGGACGCGAATGTCACCAATAATCATCCGGTGCTGACCGGCAAGATAGTTATGGCACACTTCAAGGAATCGCTGGACTATTACCAGCGCCTCGCTGTCGCAGAGATCGAGGGTGACATGGCCAAGGCCGCTGCCGCCGGAGACGCAGGCAAGCTCATGGAGAAGTATCGCCATCTGCTTCAGGCCAGGCTGAAACTGGCCGAGGTGGAGGACCGAATCATGAGAATGGGTGCGTGAGTAAGCGAGGGGTCCGGATGAATCGCCTCGCTTTATTTCTCCGGCCCCAACCGCCGGTACTGTTGTTCGGGTTCCAGTTTCACTACGATAGGCAGCAGCACGCCCTCTTCGCCTTCCGCACGGAGATATTCGTAGCGTTTTGTGCAGCTAAACCTTCATATCTGTGACAGACAACGGTCATTCGTTGTTGTTCGATCGCTGGGTACTCTATCCAGTCACTCTCGCATGCCTCACCGGCGATTCTCGCCTCAGAGCAGCAGCGCCGAAGAACGGACCCGAATCAATGGGCCAACTCGATCATGCGCAGCACTGAATCCCGATGTACAATAGCATCGACGTGCCTGCATTATGTGGTAGTTACCAAACCACCTAGATACAGCCGGGTGTCCGGCCAGCCTGACAACCCATGCGGCGTTCGAATGCGCTGTTCATCATAGAGACGAACTCCTCTTTGGAAAGAAGTGGTTGCCGAACCGCCGCCAGCGTCTGCTCACTCATAATGCCGTTTCGTATCAGTTCGTCACCGCCCATTCTTGCCGCCTCAAGGACAGGTTGAAGATCGAATCCGTTCGCCTGCATAAACCGCAGCGCCAAACCGTGTGGTCGCAGCAATGCACCGGCGAAGCGCCTGTGATGCGAGCGAGCCAGATCAATCACCTGACTGACCAGCGGGTCGAAGGCGCCATCCTCATAGTAGCCGCATGTAGAGATGAGTGCCACTGCCTTGTGAGAAGCATACGGAGATGCGACATGACGGGTACGGCCGTTGTGGATCTCAAAGCGAGGTGACAGCAGCCGCACCGTTCGCTCCATCAGGCGTACCATTAATTCAGTCATGCCTCCCACGTGGACGGGCGTCGACAAGACCCAGACGTCTGCAAGAGCCATTCGGTCGATCAGGTCCGTGACACTATCCTTGTGAATACACACCCCCGGTGTCCGGTACCAGCAGTGCATCCTGCTGCAGCAGATCTCCATGTCCAGATCGCGGGCACATACGCGTTCCACTTCAGCACCAGCTGCAAGGGCTCCGCCAACGAACTCTTCAAGGAGCAGTGCCGTATTACCGCTGTCGCCGTGCGGACTCCCATCAATCGCGATTATCTTCATAGTTCAACATAGTACAGCTTCGAGGCATGCAAAGACCAATGAATCCGGCCGTCTGATTGCATCGAGGCTTCACACCAGGCATAATCGATGCACGCAGAAGTAGAAGGGGGTAAGGACGTGTCCGACAAGACAATGGGTATCATTCTGCTGGTCCTCGGAATTGTGACTCTCATCTGGCCATCATTCGCCTACATTGTCGTTGGAGTTGGCCTCATTGCCATAGGTGTGCTGTTGCTGATGGGAAAGATGACACTAAAGATACGCAGATAGTAGAAGTCCATGCCACTCACAAGTGCAGTGGCGATGAACCGAATTCGCCGGGGTATTCCGTCTGGCAGGAGAACCGAATTCGTGCGAATACTTGTCACGGGTGGAACGGGCTACATAGGCGCTGAACTGGCGCGAGCGCTGCTCAATCAAGGCCACGATGTAGTTACGTTCGGTCCGTCGTCAAACCTCGGCCGTATCGCAGACATTGCGGACGATCTCACGGTCATACGTGGAACTCTGGAACATAAGGCAGAGGTCTTCAATACGGTGAAGGACCATCGCATCGAGCGCATTTTCCATCTTGGTTCTATGCTGAGTACCCCGTCCCAGGCCAATCCTTGGGCGTCATTCCAGGTGAATGTGGTCGGCACGATGAACGTATTTGAGGCTGCCCGCCTGTTTGACGTGCCACAGGTCATATTCAGCAGCACCATCGGAACCTTCGCCCTCGGCGCAGCGAGCGTTGTCAACGACTTCACTATCCAACGGCCGACCACGATGTACGGCTCCGGCAAGCTTTACTGCGAGTGTCTCGGCCGCTTCTACAAGAACCGTTTCGGACTCGATTACCGGGGTATTCGCTTCCCCTCCGTTATCGGTCCCGGCACCACGCAACGCACCGTCGCACAATACAACTCATGGATGATCGAGTATCCTGCGCTCGACAAGCCTTTCGAGTGCTTCGTAACGCCCGCGACCAGGGGCCCCGGGATGTATTTCAAGGACGCAGTCAGGTCACTTCAACTCATCGCCGATGCGCCCATCAAGTCGATTCAAACGCTTAATTACAACGTTGGAGGGCTCTCCCCCACACCCACCGCATCGGATGTAGAGGCTGCAGTCCGTGAACACATCCCGGATGCCATGATCACGTACAAACCTGATCCTGCCATTATGGAGTACTATGCCAGCGCGAAAGTTAAGGTCTTCGACGACTCGTATGCCAGGCATGAATGGGGTTGGACACCCGTCTTTGGTAGCCTCGGTGAGATCGTATCGGACTTCATCACTGAGGTACGTACAAGCAGATCCAAGTACGGGCTGTGATAATTGGCCCTCCGCCATTTCCCCACCATCGTGGATTCATCCCCCTCACCAGGTGTCGCCTATTTGGCCCTGAATTCAGGCGCGCCATGATCGTCATACGTAGGTCACTGACCGCACTTCCCTCTTTCGAAAAGATTCACAGGCTGGGGTCAATGTTTCCCGGGTCTCGGGCACGCTCTGGCAGGGATGCATTGCATGGACACAACAGACCGCGTGGAAACAATCAGCCCGGCATCATAGTCGCAGCAGCGCGTGAGCCACACCGAAATAGACTCCAACACCCGATATATCCATTACCGTGGTGATCAGGGGCGCGGAGACCAGCGCAGGATCTACCTTCGAAAGACGGAACAGGAAAGGCAACGCACTGCCCACAGCCGTCGCTAATACCGCAATAGTGACAAGCGTTAACGCAACAATCATTGATACCCGGGAGTCGCGTCCCAGCCAGAAGGCCCAGAGCAGCACAGCGAGCCCCAATGCCCCACCAAGCAACATTCCCACACTGACCTCACGACCGATTATCGCCAAGGCTTTGCGCGGTCGTATCTCGCCTGTCGCCAGACCTCTAATGACGACGGTGGCCGACTGAGCACCAATGTTGCCTCCCGTGCCAATGAGAAGTGGGATGAACGCAGCCAGCAGCACAACTTCGGCAAGCATCGCTTCCTGACCCGCGATGATCGAAGCCGTGGCCGTATTCACCACCAGCAACAGAAGGAGCCACGATATTCGGCGACGCACCACGTTGAACACACGCGTGGTGAAATACCCTCGTTCAGTGCCCTGTACTGCACCGAAGCGGTAGATGTCCTCGGTCACCTCTTCCTCCATGATGTCCGCGACATCATCCTGTGTGATAATGCCAACCAAACGCCCTTCACGATCAACTACGGGCACGGCAATAAGCTCATTGTCCCGCAAGACCCGAGCCGCCTCCTGACGATCGCTGAATGTGAACACTTTCTTCGGACTGGGAACCGCAATCTCTCCTACCTTGCTCTCAGGACGTGCCAGTACCAATTCCGTCAGGGAGACTGTGCCTTCAAGGTGACGACTCGGGTCGATCACATAACACTCATATATCGTTTCTCTGTCCACTGCGAGCCGACGAATCCGATCCATCGCCTGTGCAACCGTCATATTGCTGCGGAGGTCGACGAAGTAAGGCGTCATTTCACGCCCGGCCGTACCGTCCTCATAACCAAGCAACTGAAGCGTGACCTGACGCTGTTCCGAAGAAAGCAACCCCAGCAACCTGCGGGTAACGGATGCCGGCACCTCCTCCAGCAGTTCAGCACGATCATCCGGTGACATCGCCTCAAGCAACTGGCTGACCACCTGATGCGTCATCGATTCAAGAAGACGATGCTGCGTCGGTCCGTCGAAGTCGTCGAACACCTCGACTGCCATGTCCTTCGGCAGGAGGCGAAACGCAACCGCCAACTGCTCCTCAGATGCAGACTCAAGGAGTATGGCTACATCCAGCGGCTCCATCGACATGAGGCGCTCCCGAAGTGCCTTCAGGTTGCGCGACTCAATAAGCTCTTCGAACGT
This sequence comes from Dehalococcoidia bacterium, assembly GCA_007129495.1. Taxonomy (GTDB): domain Bacteria; phylum Chloroflexota; class Dehalococcoidia; order GIF9; family AB-539-J10; genus SKVJ01. The sequence goes on from SKVJ01000004.1 coordinate 14,813, forward strand.
CCGTTCGTCTAGTATCTCCACTGTAGTTCCTTCCCCGGGTATCTCCCACTTCAAAAGAAATCGCCACCCTTACCTGTTCAGGGTGGCGACCAGAACCTTGCAGCACTCCGGGTGCCCTATGGCCCCCTGCCACGTGCCGGAGACCGCTTGCCTGCTACCGTGCGGTCACTGCCGGCGCTAAGTCGCTTCGCACACCCCATCACTGCTGGGCGTAATCGCAAGTTTGCACACGTACGGTCGCCTGAATCGCTATCTGCTTCCATTTCTTCGAATGACCGTTGCTGATTCTCTTCCTCGGCCTTGAGGCGCAAGGTATGGTTTGAACATTGTATGCTCCGCCTTTCCATCGGTCAATGTCCTTCTCAGAAGAGGAATCTGACGCCTCGACCAACATCGAGCGTTCGAGAATGCGTTAAGCCTTTGGAACGCTTCCGTTGCAGTTCGCCTCTTGTGCTTCCTCTGCATACGGGAGAGTTGCTTGCATATCGGAGAACACCGTCATCTCATAAGTCTGGAATAGCGGGAAGCATCGATACTACGAGAACAGTATTATCTGTGCAATCACGAAATACAGTATGACACCAGCTATATCCATTACTGTCGTAATGAAGGGCGCCGATACCAGCGCCGGGTCGACTTTGACAAGGCGCAACAGAAGTGGGAGCGCGCTGCCAACTGCAGTAGCCAGTGTAGCGACGAGCAGTAGCGTTAACGCAACAACCAGTGATACCTGGGAATCACGCCCCAGCCAGTAGGCCCAGACGAGTACCGCCAGACTCAGTAACAGGCCCAGCACCAGTCCCACACTGACTTCCCTTCCGATTATCCACAATGCCCTACGCGGTCGTATTTCCCCGGTGGCCAGTCCTCTGATAACCACAGTTGCCGACTGAGATCCTATATTACCGCCGGCATCGATGAGCAACGGAATGAAGACAGCCAGTAAGAGAACTTCCGCGAGCAGTTCTTCCTGAGCTGCGATGATAGAAGCTGTGCCGGTATTTGCGACCAGCAGGAGCAGAAGCCATGATATACGGCGACGAGCCACGCTCACGATCCGCGTGGTGAAGTAGCCGCGCTCAGTTCCCGGTACCGCGCCGAATCGGTAGATATCCTCGGTGACCTCCTCCTCCATGATGTCGGCTACATCATCCTGAGTGATAATACCAACCAATCGGTCTTCACTGTCTACCACGGGTACCGCCAGAAGGCGATTTTCCCTTAGTACTCGCGCTGCCTCTTCACGGTCGCTATGCGTGGAAACCCTCTTTGGATTGAGCCTCATGATATCCGCGACCTTACGGCCAGGATTAGCTAGCACCAAGTCTTTCAGCGAAACTGTACCTGTCAAGTGACGTTCCGCATCAATCACATAACACTCGTAGATCATTTCACGGTGTACTGAAAGGTGACGTATTCGTTCCATAGCCTGGGAAACAGTCATGTCGCTGTGCAGATCGACGAAGTACGGCGTCATCTCGCGCCCTGCGGTTCCCTCGTCATATCCAAGTAGGTGCAGGGTTATCTGACGTTGTTCCGGTGACAGGAGACCGAGGAGTCTCCGTGCAACAGTTGCAGGCACTTCCTCCAACAATTCGGCCCGGTCATCGGGCGACATTGCCTCCAGGAGTTGACTCACCGCACGATTGGCCAATGACTCAAGCAGACGGTACTGTGTCGCACTGTCGAAGTCATCGAACACCTCGACGGCGAGCTCTTTGGGCAAGAGGCGAAAGGCGAGCGCCAATCGCTCTTCAGATGTCGCCTCAAGGAGTATGGCGATATCCAAAGGTTCCAGAGTCATGAGGCCCTCTCGGAGGGACTTCAGATCTCTGGCCTCGATGAGTTCTTCGAAAGTCTTCTCGTCCAGTGTCTCCATGCCACACATCTCCACATGTAGTCGCACCGGTAGATAGTGCACCGGCACCAGCGCAAAAAGGAGATCTCCGCCGCGGGCTGACCGAGAGTGGAACTCCAGATGCTCTGCAACGGATTGCAGACCATCCTGCAACGCGTTTCTTCGTCAGTCGGGTCACATAATGGCGGTTTGCAGGCGACTTTCTGAATCGATGCGATCGACTCATCCTTCGAAGAGTTCGCAATCGCTTCGATGTGCGAACCGACCAACGCCGCCCCGTCGCATTGTATGCCACGCCACTGAACCGGGTCAAAGCACTGGCAACATCACGGGCTGCCATGACAGACAATCATTCGCTACGACGAGAAGGACCGTCACCGCAGACGTTGACGGAACTCCTTCATCATCCTACACTGAGGAGCCAGTCGTAGGATGGATGATAGACTGATTCGTTCTCCGCGGCGACCACTCAAGGCGAGGGACGACATAGTTTTCTAATCACATACAAAGGAGAGCCTCCCGTGAGTAAGGACAGATTCCAGGATAGGGTTATCATCGTGACAGGAGCAGGCTCTGGTCTGGGAGAGGACTACTGCCACGGGTTCGCCTCGGAAGGAGGCAAGGTCGTATGCGCTGACATCGACGAGGCGACAGCCAATCGAACTGTACAATCACTGAAACGGTCTGCCAACGTTCATATCGCCGTCAGGTGCGACGTTACCAAGGCACATGAGGTCGAGCGCATGGTTGAGGAGACGCTCCACACATATGGGCGCATCGACATCCTCGTGAATAACGCAGGGGTGATAAGGCGTCGCAGCCTCGTGGACACTACGGAAGACGACTGGAACAGGGAGATCGACACCGACCTCAAGGGCCCATTCCTCTGTGTCAGAGCGGTGGTGCCACACATGATGGAACGGGGCTATGGCAAGATAGTCAATATCTCGTCGGTGGCGGGCATCGTTGGATGTATCTCGACCGCATACTCAGCCTCCAAGGCAGGGGTAAACGGATTGACCCGACAATGGGCATTGGAGCTGGCTCCGCATGGCATACGGGTGAACAGTGTCGCCCCGGGCTATACTGCAACGCCGATCAACGAAAAGGTACGACAGACCGCCGCAGCCAAGCGCATTGGTGAAATCATTCCACTTGGCTGGGGAAAGCCGGCGGACATAACCGCCGCCGTCCTCTTCTTGAGCGCCAAGGAATCTGACTACATCACAGGACAAACCCTTGCAGTGGACGGAGGCCTGACTACCACTGTAGATATGGGACCGGAATACCGAACGATAGACAAGTAGGGCGACCCTACGATAGACAGATGACCGCCCAGACACGGACTATCGTGGCGTGAGCGAGGCCTCACGCGCCTGCTCTATGACATTGAATATGTACTGTCATTCCTCTTTCAAGAGGCCTGTCTTGAACGGCCTCGGCCCTCCAAAGGCGAAACCCAAGAGCCGCAGCCTGCCAATGTCCTGATGTACCCCCCTTTGGAGTCATTCTGAGGCTTAGGCACGAGTATTACTGTCATCCCCATCGGCTTGTCTCGGCCGAAGAGCACTTCGGCGAAGACCGCTTTGCCTCCCTGTCCATTGGAGGCTGCATAGTCTATCGCGATGTCCGGGAAGTGAGGTTGGTCTATCACCGTATCTGGATAAGTCGGCATCACTCAATCAGTGTGGAGTACTCTGCGTGGACCAGAGAGGCTCACGGCATTTCGGTGCACACTGGTTAATGTCAAGTCTCCTTTTTGCATCACGATGTTGGGGGCTTCAACTCTGGCGGAATCGGGCACTCATATTCCTTCTCTCCGGTGGCGGTTAGGAACTCCTGCCGCGCGGACTGCACCAGGTCAGGGTTCTGTAACAAATCGAACACCGTAAGTGCCAGTGCCTTCGATACAAACAGCATCGCCTTGAATCCAATCGGTGAGCCGCACGATGCAACTGCCTGCCATGAGTGCAAAGGAACACCAAGCGGCATGCAGCATGCCGTCAGTTGTGCTGTCGGTACGATCTGCGAAACATCGCCAACATCGGTCGATACTGGCTGTACCTCCCCCCTTGAGAGCGTTCCTACCGCATCCAGCACAGTTCTACATAGCGGACCCCCCATTTCTTCGGAACTTCTACCATAGCACCGTAACGCATCCTCAACCATTCCGTCAGGCAATGTAGCTTGCAGTTGCTGAGCGAAGGCCACATCATCGTCATCGAAAGACGGCGGGCCTACCTCCTTCATATTGTTGAGCAGGAGCCGCTGTATCACATCATTGGGCAGAAACTCGTGACACGCCGTAACCAGTTCCACCTCGAGTGTAGTGTCTGTCATAAGAGCAGCTCCACGCGCAACATTGAGCACACGTTCGTAGATTTGTTCGACCTGCGATCGCTTCGGAGCCCGTACGTAATAGAAGCTCTGAGCGTACGCAGGTACGATGTTGGGAGCTTCGCCCCCATACGTCACGACGCAGTGGATACGGGCATCGGACGTGATGTGTTCCCGAAGGTAGTTAACCCCCACATCAGTCAGCATTACCGCATCGAGCGCACTGCGGCCGGCATCCGGCGAGGAACCCGCATGTGCAGACCTGCCATGAAACGACAGCTTGAAAGAGTTGAGCGCTGCGGATGAAGCTGCCCAAAGGGTATTCACGCACATCGGATGCCATGTAAGCGCCGCATCGAGTCCCGCGAAAACATTCTCGCGCGCCATGAAGACCTTACCCATGAGTGACTCTTCCGCAGGGCATCCGAAGTATCGCACCGTTCCTTCGATTCCGTGGTCCTCCATGAAGCGACGCAGAGCAAGAGCCGCCCCCATACCGGCAACGCCCAAAAGATTATGTCCGCACGCATGTCCGGGAGCGCCCGGTTCAATCGGTTCTTTTTGCGCAATAACCTTCTGAGAGAGACCGGGTAGTGCGTCATACTCGCCCAGTATCCCTATCACAGGCGCACCGCTACCCCACTCTGCGACAAGAGCGGTCGCGATGCCAGCTACTGCTGTCGTGAGGCGGAACCCGGCATTATGCAGCGTATCACCTATAAGCGTCGCCGCGTACGTTTCCTTGAATCCGGGCTGGGGGTGTTCCCAGATATCTGTCGCAATCGAGATCAGAAACGGCGCTTGATCATCGAGATAAGAGAGTATGTTGTTGCGCTCAATCATCGCGCCTCCCTATACCATGACACTAGGGCGATTTGCCATACGATTCTACATCACTGCCTGAGATTGTGCCGATTGAAGAATGTACCCCTGTGAGTACCCGGGTATCCATGGTCAACCTGATGCTGAACAATGCTACTATGCACCGGGAAGTGTCACCTGAACGGGCGAAGTCCGGTCATTCACTGCCACTTGATGGAGTGAATCCACGTGCAAAAACAACATGGTGTGAGCGCAGCCAGAATATGTACCTTGTATGCCACAGTCGACAGATGGATATGAGCACGCAACAGATTGAACCGACTCCCGACGCTGGCTTCCGTGACGGTGAACCACTCAGGGGAATCCATATACGTTATCGTGCTTGCATCCCACTATCTGAACCGGAGTGCCTCTCAAGGCAGTACACGGAGCGGGTATGAACTTGACGTGAACGTCGATGGTCCTGGCTCGTTTCCAGAAATCGTACCACGCCGGATGAAGTTTGTCTGAGGAGGGCATAACGGTGAGAGTTTCATGAACCATTCGCCTCGGATCAACCCGACGGGTGAACACACATCTGTGGAAACCATTGAAACAAGTGAGAGGTCAGAAGCATTTGGATAGAGCGATGAAAGATCCGTCGTTATCTGCGTTGAGCGACATCACGCCGGTGAAGCGAACGAAACCGGAGGCCGCGCGCTTCTACAGCGGTCTCAGTGACTTCTATGGAATACTCGCTTGGCCGTTCGAGCGCTCAGTACAACTGGCAGGTTTGAGACTCCTGGCGCCGTCCAATGGTGACGATGCTCTGGAGATCGGATTCGGACCGGGCCATATGATTGTCCAAATTGCCCGCAGCATCGGGCCGGACGGGACAGTTTGCGGAATCGATATCTCGCGTGGCATGTGCCAGACTGCGCGAAACAGACTCGCACGTAAAGGACTGCTACCGCGTGCGAATCTAATCAGTGGCGATGCCATGCGCCTTCCGTATGCCGCCAACTCGTTTGACAAGGTGTATATAGGATTCACGCTTGAACTCTTCGATACGCCAGAGATACCTCAGGTGCTGGCAGAATTGCGTAGAGTCCTTCGTCCGGGAGGCAATCTTGCAGTTGTCAGCTTGTCCCGAAACCAAGGCCCTGCATGGGTAGTACGCCTTTATGAGTGGCTACATCTAAGATTGCCTCGACTGATCGACTGTCGCCCCATACATGTTCGCGGTTCGATTGAAAAGGCGGGGTTCAGCACGCTTAGTACCGAGATGAAACGAGTATTTGGTCTTCCGACCGAATTGGTCGTAGCCACGAGATATTGACATATGCAACAGGCACACAGCTACAATTGCCTACTCGATAGAGAGAGTCCACGAGGTGAGATTCGGAAGACAAAGCTGAAACCGTTGCGCGGACTGGTTGAGCGACGCGGGCCGATGGTCGGCACAGAGGTCTGGGACGCCTTTGGCGCGATGGTCGCCGAGCAAGAAGGCTTTGGAATAATACCCGGTCGAACAAGAACGGGGTTAGCTGGCAGCACAAGCAGGATGCACTCCGATGTCGCGTGAGTTACTTATGTCATTTCTATTGAGGCTTGCCGATGCGCTCAACCGGGACGATTCCAGATCGCGTTGGCTGAACATCGGACTGGCGGTGGGCTTGGGATTGGTCGCCAACGGGCTCGCTATCTGGATCGGCCGTGGAATGGAGTTCGAACCCGTGTCATGGTTATCCCCGCCACCCTGGCTGGCCGCCATTATATGGTTGTTCACCTTCCTCCTGCTGGGAGCGTCGCGCTGGACGCTGAACTCCTATACCATCATAGGTGTTGCCACCGCACGAACCATGGTGACGCTCCTGATCGTACTTGGCCTGCTCTGGCCGTTCTATTCGCTTCCCGTTGTTGATCTGCGGGTCACTCTCTTCGCGAACGCCGCCACATTGGCACTGGCGATTGCGGCCGCCGTTCTTGTCGGACGGCGCTCCATTGAGGCTGCGTCCCTGATTCTGCCCGTAATTGTCTGGCTGGCCTTCACCACGCTTGTCGTGCTGTCTGCGATTGAAGGACTGTAACCTTACGCCAATCAGATTGACGCGCTGCTTTCTCTGTCTGATAATGCACAAGTTGTCTTCTGTCACGCGTTCGGAGATTAACGAGGAGGAATATCCATGAAAAGTGACTCGGTACGAAAAGGCGTTGAGCGCGCACCGCACCGCTCACTGTTGTATGCACTCGGCCATCCGAAAGAAGATTTCGACAAACCGTTCATCGGCGTCGTGAACAGCTACACCACGGTCATACCTGGACACATGCATCTGCAATCCGTATCCAACTCGGTGAGGGAAGGTGTTCGAGCCGGTGGCGGCGTCCCGTTTGAATTCAACACAATTGGCGTGTGCGACGGCATCGCCATGAATCATCCCGGCATGAGGTTCAGTTTGCCAAGCAGGGAACTTATCGCAGATTCGATCGAAATCATGGCCGAGGCACATGGTTTCGACGCGCTGGTATTCATTCCTAACTGCGATAAGATTGTGCCGGGCATGCTGATGGCCGCCGCGCGGTTGAACCTGCCTTGTGTCTTCTTGTCTGGTGGACCAATGCTGCCCGGTCGGATGCCAGGAGAAGACGGCCCGATCGACATTGACCTGATCCACTGCTTCGAAGGAGTGGGCAAAGTGCTTAGCCGACAGATGACGGAGAAGCAACTCGATGAGATCGAGCAACGGGCGTGCCCGGGTTGTGGTTCCTGCTCTCCGATCGCCACGGCTAACACGATGAACTGCCTTACCGAGGCTCTCGGCCTTGGACTCCCGGGCAACGGCACGATTCCCGCTCCGGAAGGCAGACGCCTCCAGTTGGCGTTCCTTGCCGGAAAGCAGGTGATGCAGGTCTTTCAGAAGGGTCTCAAACCGAGCGATATACTGACGTCCGATGCATTCCATAATGCGTTCGCCGTTGACATGGCACTCGGCGGCAGCACCAACACCGTACTTCATGTGCCGGCCATCGCTCATGCGGCAGGTATCGAATTCTCCCTGAAGCGTATCAACGAGATAAGCGATGCGGTCCCGCACCTGTGCAACCTGCGACCGTATGGAAGATTCGGACTCGCCGATCTCGACATCGCAGGAGGTATCCCTGCAGTAATGAAGGAGATATCGAAACGGTTGAGGCCGGGTGCGATGACCGTCATGGGTAAGACCATTGGTGATGTCTACCGGGATGCGGAAGTGCGCGACCGTCGGGTTATTCAGCCATTCGATAAGCCGCTCCACAAGACTGGAGGAGTTGCAGTGCTCTTCGGTAACCTTGCACCCGATGGCGCCGTAGTGAAAAGTGCCGGAGTCGCCGACGAAATGATGGTCCACGAGGGTCCTGCCCGCTGCTTCAACGGTGAAGAAGAAGCCACTAAAGCCATCTCGACACGCATATTCCAGCCCGGAGACGTAATCGTCGTCCGCTATGAAGGACCTAAAGGGGGGCCGGGCATGCGCGAAATGCTGACCCCGACGTCCATGCTTGCCGGTATGGGGGCGGACAAGAACGTTGCACTTATCACCGACGGCCGCTTCTCGGGAGGGTCACGAGGTGCCGCTATCGGTCACGTTTCGCCTGAAGCTGCTGCCAGGGGGCCGATCGCAGCGATTCGTGACGGCGACATCATTCGAATCGACATAGCCAACAGGAGACTGAACGTGAAGCTCGAGGAAAGGGAGATCACGGAGCGGCTCGAATCGCTGCCGCCATTTACCCCCAGGATTAAGCGGGGTTTCCTCGGCCGGTACAGTCGTTTGGTTACCTCGGCGAATACAGGTGCAGTATTCGAGGACATCGACTAACCCGCCATGTACATGGAACACGGAGAGTTGGTGAGACAGAGTTACGGTTCTCGGTGTTCTCCTAGTGCTTGAGGCGTCAGTGGTGTCCTGTCCGTTTGTCACCACGTGAAATACGGGTCGTGATGGGTGTATCCCTGTCTATCATGCCTTTGAAAAGTGGCCGGGGGTGCGATGTGACATCGCACCCCCGCTCTGCAGGAGATGATTCCTCCGTCTTTAGCACAGAATCAACTAGAACGGAGCTCTCTCATCTGAGAGCTACTAAACCCACCCACTCACAACGTCCTGATTGGCATCGACCCATTCCCGAGCTGCAGTGGCGGGGTCAACTCCATCGACGTTGATCGAATACATCACCTCGCCAAGTTGTGCCTCGGTGAGGAAGAAGTTCGCTAGTATGTTGGCCGCTCCGGGCATATCCAGGCTGAAGCCTTCCCTGGCAATCGAATGTATGCTTTCGGCGCCTCCGTACGTATTCTCTGGATCATCGAGAAATTTCAGGTCAAACGCGAAGAACTTCCAATGCGGTGCCCATCCAGTCACTGCCACCCACTCTTCATTCTCGTAAGCCTGCTGCAGGGCAACCGTCATCGCCATGTCACTTGCGTCCATTACTGTCCAGTCGTCAAGGTCATATTCCGGAACGGTCGAGTCATAGGTATGCTGCATGAGACCGGAACCCGGCTCAATACCATAAATAGTCCAGTCAAACTGGTCACCAACCGCGTTCAATTCTGCGATAGAATTGATGTCCACATACTGTGGCACTACCAGTCCGATCCTCGCTCCTTCGAAGTTGGTACCCAGTATTTCCACATCGTCACCATACTCTTCGATGTAAGACTGATGGGTGTAGGGCAACCAGCCACACACCAACACATCAGCCGCACCTGTGGCAACTCCGGTCCACATAGGACCGGCTGCAACGGTAGTCATTTCTACGCCATAACCCTCATCCTCCAGCACTGCAGCTGCAATGTGGGTCTGAGCCTCGGCACAAGCCCACTGGACGTAGATGAGATTAACAGTCTCTCCATCTTCTTCCGGCGCGCAGCCACTCACCAATATTGAGGTAGTCAGCAAGAAGGCTGCAATTACGGCAAATAGTCTTTTATACACATTTTCCTCCCTTACAGTTCTGGTCGTCCACATCCCTTCCCCAACCCCCTGTCGAATCATGGGCACACCCGTGCCCTCTAGGTTTCTGCACTCTCACCTCCTGCAGCAAGAATCCATGGCCGGGTGGTTTTCGATTAATGGCTCATAACGGAGCCGGACCCTCAGACGAGGCCGCACATGACGATCGCAAATAGTGAAGACGACTGACGAGGCTGTGCGACACTCGAACGAAGCAAGGAACTCAACCGGAGGATCGTTGTAGATCCATGATTAGCAGTCGAGGCATTTGGACCCCGCATGCAAATACTGCGCTTATAACCATACAGCCGGTAGCCTACCAGAAGGGTCAGCGTCGGGTCAAACGTTTGATCGCGGACCACGAGAGACTCTGACTCTGTGGCCTGCGTCGGTCCGAGAGTGCAGGTAGGCCCTCAGATGATGTCACAGGCCACGGCCCGTCATATTCATCACCAAACATCCTGGAGGAGTCGCACTCGCGCGAAAGCGCTGCGACTATGTCCTTTGAAATCCTGGTTTTGAACACACGTCCCGTTGATGAGGTGAAATAAGCGGAATGCACGTCGGCCGGCGAACAGTCCCAAACCCTCAGCCTGCCCAGCAACTGTTCAACCGATACGGTCTTAACAACAGGACGCTGCAATCCCAGTTCAATAGGGAACTCGCTCATCTGCGAGCGCGGAAGCACCACACGGTGACCGGTACTGAGGATAAGGCCACAGCTGACGAGTGTTACCGGCTGCCCGTGTACATTAGCAGCCTCCAGCACCAACTGTGCATCACGGGATTCCTCGTCTTCCGCCAGGGAGAGTCCCACGCCAACCGTAACTTTGACCAGCGGCCGCTCCCAATACCGCCGTATCAGTTCTATTCCGAGTACCACCACACCCGCCGCTACGCCACCTCCAAATGCGGCCAAGAAGATCCCCTGATCCAATTGCATGTCTCCTCCATCCCGAACCAACGCGGTACCGCATTGTTCTATGAAAGCATACACATAATGCACCCTTGTGGTCCATGGCCCCTCGGTGACCGCACGACGTCATAGCGATTGATTCGGGATGCCGGGGCAACCACCTCAAGAAAAGAGGAGTCTAGGCGCCTAATTTGTCAAGACCATCCATTGGCTACCCGATAGTACACGGCAGGTGATGCAACTACCCGTGTCATCCTGATACGCCCATGACGATGGTATCGCTTCGCCCTCCAAAACATCCAGCCAGATGAGATGAAACAAGGACCTATGTCATAGAATGGTGATGCCTTTACTCGTCATCCCACCGCAAACCATGACTTACGATCTGCGTGCATAGTCGCTCGTACCATATTCGTGCCTGAACCGGTACGGATGCGCGATGTGTGCGACCCCTTCCCGAATGTAGATTGCATGCGGTATGAGAAGACGGGTGCTGTGGATTGCCGGAGCAGTGATTCTCGGCATTGCTCTGTTCGCAAGTACGACACTGAATGATTCAGGTATCGCCATCGCGCAAGAGCCGACCTGTCTCCCGGTAGAACACACTAGTACTCCAGCCCCCGACGAATCCGTCGCAGCAACAACTCCCTCCTCCGGCGGAATCTCTGTTTGCCAGACTCATCGTGAGACATACACTGATCGGTGGGGTATCCAACGAATCGGAGCGCCTGCGTCCTGGGAAGGGACGCACTTCCATCCTGTACTCGTCGCAGTTCTGGACACAGGCATTACCTCGGATTCACTCTTCGCGGACCGGGTGGTGGCAGGAATCGACCTGACAGGCAGTGGCACGACGGCAGATGAGCACGGTCACGGCACGCACATGGCGGACACCATCGCTGCCATCGCACCCAATGCCCGTTTTCTCAACGTGAAGGTTGCCGACAGGCGAGGCCGCTGTGATACTACCACGGTAGCGCAAGGTATACGGTGGGCAACCGATCGCGGCGCCTTGATCATCAATATCAGCCTTGAAGTCTCCCCCTCTCCCGAGCTTGCAAGTGCTGTCAATTATGCGTGGGAGCATGGCGCAGTTATCGTTGCGGCGGCGGGTAACGGCGGCACCAGTGAGCCTGCATATCCCGCAGCGTATCCGCAGACAATAGCAGTAGCAGGCATTGATGAGAGCGATGAACTGGCGGTCCTTTCCAACTATGGTGACTGGGTGGACATCGCCGCCCCGGGTTTCAAGATACTTGCGAAGATTCCCGGTGGTGAGCTCGGTTACGAGACAGGAACATCACCTGCTGCCGCACACGTATCGGGGGTAGCAGCTCTCCTTCTGGGTGTTGCGACCGATGACACGGGACATGGCGTATTGAACGATGACGTTCGCAGCACCCTGGAATCCACAGCAAACACTCTACCTATTATCGGGTCCGGGAAGGGGATGGTGGATGCACATGCCGCTGTTCTTTCACTAACTGCGTGACCTCGCTCTGATACCTCTCTTCAGGCCCGCCGACCGCATGCAGCCTTGAGTTCGAGGGTGACCAACACGCAACGTCATACGCTGTACACCAAAGAGAGACGTCCACTCCACTTGTTGTTGACAGAGTAGTTGATAACCCCCGGATCGTATACGAGAGGAAGACTGGCGTGCCGTCGATAAGCCTGTTAATAGACTACCGCTTAGCTCCAGTCTTGACGAACAATCAAGAACGCGGTATTTTTCGATCGTGGCAGCGACATGAGCGCTAGGTACACACACGTGACACCATGGAGATGCTGCTTGAAGTTTTCGGGCACTTCTGGAACTATGTGCGGGAGGTTTTTCCCTTCCTCGTACTTGGGTTCTTCCTTAGCGGCCTCATACAGGTATTTATCCCATCAAACTGGATCTCGAAGTACCTTGGCGGCAGTGGATTCCGCCCGCTTTTCTACGCAACCGTTGCTGGAACTGTCTTACCGATCTGTTGCATCGGCTCACTGCCCGTTGCCATCAGTCTGCACGACAAGGGCGCTCGCCTCGGGCCGGTCCTGTCATTCCTGGTAGCAACGCCGGCCACCTCGCTCTCCGCACTTTTCGTCAGCTATGGTTTGCTTGGACTCCAGTTCACTGTCTACCTCTTCCTTTCGGTCATTGTGCTGGGTCTTCTCATGGGACTCGTGGGCAACCAGTTGCGCTTCGTTCCTCCTGCCGAACTTGCGTTCGGAGTGAGTGCTGCAGACCCGGTCTGTGGCATGCAAGTGGACGCGGGAAAACCCGGAGTTGTTACGTCCGAATACGACGGTACCAGCTACTACTTCTGCTGCGACCTCTGTCGCACCAAGTTTGGCAGTTCACCAGCTGCCTACGCAGGTGGCTGTGTGACTGAAGCTTGTTCCTGCGCTCCGAGGGCTGGCAACCGGGCGGTTCAGGCACTTCGGCACTCATTCATCACGATGCCACGCGAAATCGGTCCGGAGATACTGCTGGGACTGGCTCTCGCAGCGATTGTCGCAGCGGTCACTCCAATAGGGCGTTTCGTGGGTGAATACTTCGCTGGAGGACTTGCGTTTGTTATTGCACTTCCAGCGGGCATACTCATGTATACCTGTTCGACCGCAAGCGTCCCATTAATCCATGCGCTCGTGACACAGGGAATGAACACGGGGGCTGGCATGCTGCTTCTGATTGTAGGCCCCGTGACAAGCTGGAGCACTATTCTTGTGCTTCGCAAGCAGTTCGGCACGCGTATGCTTGTCATCTATCTTGCAGTCATCAGCGTTCTATCTCTCGCGGCAGGATTGCTCTATACGTTGCTGTAATACGATGTCGGCAGCCATGTTGCACCGCGGGCACTTCCTCGCTACTATCGAATCATGCGAAAGCACAGGCTCATCGCCTTCTTCCTCATCATGTTCGCTCTATCCTGGGGCATCCCGGGATCTATTCTGGCGGTCTCCTGGATAACGGACGCCTTTGAAGTAGCGGTGGACAGGTTCTCTCCTCTCTACTATCTGTTCTTCTGGGCGCCAGCCATTTCCGCACTGATTGTTGTCGCAGTGTCGCAAGGTCGTACAGGACTCAGGGCATATATGCACCGACTTATGCAGCTACGATTCAAATGGCGCTGGTGGAGCGCTGTCATCGTCGGCATTCCATTGCTCAACCTCCTTGCCTGGGCACTGGCAGACGATCCGGGTCTACCGGCAATGCTCGATACCACGCTGCCAGCACATGGGATGCTGCTTGCTGCACTTCTGGCAGCAACCGCAGCTCCTGTAGGAGAGATTGGATGGCGTGGCTTCGCGCTACCCCTCATGCAAAGGCGCTTCAACGGTCTTGTCGCTGCCCTCATAATTGGAACCCTCTGGTCCCTCTGGTATATGCCATGGCTGATTCCAGGTACCGTTATGAACTGGTCGCTGGCCGGAGACAGTATTCCTGCCATCGTGCGCTTCTTCGCCGGGGGAATCGCACTCAGCATAACGGCAACAGTCATCTTCAATGGTACAGGCGGAAGCATCCCGCTCGCATTCGTGTTTCATTGGCTCAATGGATATCCTTACATGTGGGAACTGGGAACCCATGTGGCATACGTGGATACCGTGATAGCAATCACCGCCGCAGTAATTCTCGTATTTGTCTTGCGCCGCCGTTATCTCTCCCGAAGCAATCTGTGCACGGAATTGACACCGGAAGCCCCGGACCCCGATCGGCCAGCCGCGTAAGGCCCGTGAATGTGTGGAACAGCCGTGCGGAATACACCAGTGCCCGAGTGACAATCGTTCTCAGAGTACTGTTGACAGACTCATCATACGCTGTTACGTTCGCACGCAGGAGGGCTCTGGTGCCGCCTGCGGCATCCCCGCCGCAGGACCCGATACCGGCGCCAGACCCGACTGTCTAATACGCAAATATTCTCTCGTATAACGGCCCGCACCACTACCCGGCACTATTCTCACTCAAGAGTCGGTCTGTTGTGAAGAGAATACCACAATGCTACAGTGGCAGAATTCAACTAGCATAGTGAAGGAGGATCCCATGACTCGAGAGGCAGTATCGGTACCCGGTGCTCCAAAACCAATCGCCCCCTATTCACCCGCCATCAAGGCCGCCGGTCTGGTGTTTGTATCGGGCCAGTTACCTGTCGACCCAACGGGTAGCATGCCTGCAGATATGGTCGCTCAGACCAGGCAATGTCTCGACAATATGAAGGCAATACTGGGTGCCGCAGGGGTCGGATTAGAGAGAGTCGTCAAGACCACCGTGTTCATCACCAATATGGACGAATTCGGCAAGATGAACGAGGAGTACGGTAAGTATTTTCCGGAGCCGCCACCTGCGCGTTCGACAGTTGAAGTCTCCCGACTCGCAAAGGGCGCCCTGATCGAGATAGAGGCCATCGCACTGCAGTAGAAGTCCCACATCTAGCGTTTCAGCGTGCCTCCGACCCCGACTCCAAGCCCAATGCCAAGAGGCACGGCGACTTCCTCAAGAACCTTCGTTATGGCTGCCTTGAGAGACCTCTTCTGCTCGCTCGATATCTGGTAGCGTGTCCTCACGAGACGTGCTATGACGTTCGCGAGATCCACCTGCAGGTCAATGCGGTCAGGGGACTGCTCAACCAGGTCGCGCAGGCGGATACGCAGCAATGCGATCTCGTCATCGATGCCCTCGACCTGAAACGCGTCATCCATCTGAAGGCGCTCAGCTTCAGAGAGCGCGCGGATGTAGAAGCCTGCTGCAGTCCGCTGACTCCTGGTCTCCCGTTTCTTAGCCAAGATTCGGCGCTCCTGCAACACTCGTATCATGGTGGCTTCTCTCGTGCTGCATATCTCGATGACGAAGGCAAGCGCCATTCCCTTGTCGTTGTTCCAGATATACATGGAGCGCTCCATAGAGAAGCAGGTGCGCCGCCAATTCGTACTCGCCTTGCTCGATCAATTCTCTGAGTGAGGCCATCGAACTCCTCCTTGTACGATCCGAGTTACAGACATCAAATCACGGTGTCGTATATTATTAGTATAACTCAATTCGTGGCAAGTGGGTTCTTCAATTGCGCAAGCAGCGAGACAAGGGCACATTGACAGTCCCATTCGGGACATAGCGTCACGAGCATGGTACCATTGAAATGAGCGAAGGAGGTTCCAAATAGAGACCTGGGAACCAGCCGTAAGTATTGGACTCGTGATCGCAGGGGCGATCACATTCGGGTTCATTGCGGCAAACATCTACGCACACCTTGCCGCTGCGGCTTGGGAACGGACCCCTTACCCTCCCGGCCGTCTCATTCGCGCCGACAGCACTCGCCTGTACGCACGAACGAGAGGCCAGGGGTCTCCAGTCATCGTAATCGAGCCGGGACTGGGCAGCCCGGGCGCCGAATGGTGGCTCATCCAGGACGAACTGGCCAGGATGACTACAGTCGTCACGTATGACCGTGCTGGCTATGGCTGGAGTCGACCAGGCAAGTTTCCTCGAACGAGTTTCCAGGTGGTTTCGGACTTGCACTCGATGCTGCAACATGCGGGCCTCAATGGTCCTTATATCCTCATCGGACACTCACAGGGCGGACTCTACTCCCAACTCTTCGGGAGACTGCACCCGGAGCAGATCGCCGGCGCCGTACTGCTCGACCCCGTCTCCTCGAATCACATGCGGTTTCAGACGCAGCTGAAGCCGGAAGTCTACGAGATGAGCGGCATCGACACGCTGCCTTACAGGCGAGTTCCGAAGATCCTGCTGAGACTGGGACTGATGCGTGTATGTAAAGGCCTCATCCAGACAAAGCTGCTCAGCTATCATGCAAGCCTGCCTGCCACAACTCTCGAGGTCATCTGGCAGCACCTTGCATTGCCAAAGGCGTACCGCTCCATTGTCAGCGAACATGAACAGAACAGAACGCCTGCCAATAGCTCGGATATCAGAAGCTCTGGCACGTTCCCTCCGGTACCATTGAAGGTCATATATCATTCGCCACACAAGATGGTGCGCGAGATGATGCGCTACCAAGGACTGCAACGTGACGATGCAGAGGAAGTCGAGCAGATCTGGCAGCAACTTGCTCGCGCATATTTAAGACTCACGCCACATAGCGAATGGATAGTGGCGCCGGAGAGCGGACACTACATTCACCTGGATCAACCTGAACTTGTGATAGATGAGGTTCGCCTTCTCGTACTCGCGCTGCGTGGAATTACAACGCCGGAGTGAGTCTCTGACATGCACACCGAACGTTTCATTCTCCTTCCGGTAGAACCGTACTGTGCCGTGTTGCGTCAATAGAACGGGATATCGCAGAGCCTTGCGCCCCCAACCAACGGGTGTTATCTTTGCAACCTATGCGGCTGCCTTGGGAAGAGTTCGAGCCGGCATCACAGGGCGCGGTGGAGCGGCAGCACCGCGCAGTCCGGCACATAGCTCACTTTTCCAATACCGTTTTTGTGGTGGCGATGGCGCTGCTCGTAATGTCCCTCGCCGATTACACTGTCTCATCAGTGCCTCAAACAGAATCTCTATCCGAGACTATTCGTATTATATGGCCCGCACTGGCTGCCTGCGTGTTGGGATTCCTTGTTCTCTTCGTGTCCTGGCTGATCCATCATTTCCAGTTCAATTACCTGACCAAGTCCAGCGGCGGGCTGCTTCTATTACACGTATTCATGCTGTCGAGTGCGCTGCTCTTGCCCATCTCGACGGTACTGCTGAACAATCCTGAACGAGTCCCGGGCTCCGTGGCGTTGTACACAGGACATGTGCTGGTCCTGCAATCGCTTCTGCTGCTCACCTGGAGATACGCAGTGAAGCGCGGCCTCCTGTTCGGGAGCGACGTGCCGGCGCGATTAGTCTTTCGCTTCAGACTCCTGCTGCGCTCGCAAACAATGCTCGTGATCATCATCTTCGGACTGGCGTTCGTAAGTCCGATCCTGAGTCTGGGCGCGCTGGCCGGAGTCTTCGCGATCAGCCTGCTGGTGATTGCGAAAGGTGGCTATACTCTCGACCTTCACACAGGCAGAACCCAGATGATGGATACATGAACCCCTACTCCCGCAGCTTTCAGTAACACAGGGTTCATACTGTTACTGAATCCAGTGCAGATCTCAGTTCGCGTACGAATGCAGTTGCACTGACAAGCGAACGATCGCATCCCACAAGCTGAAGCAGCCGACTGCCCACTATCACTCCGTCGGCAATCCTTGCCACTCTCGACGCCTGTGATGGCAACGATATGCCGAACCCGACGCACAACGGCAGTGTCGTTTCCGCCCGAACACGAGCTACGAAGTGCTCCAGACCTTCGTCCAGATCAGCGCGCGAGCCGGTCACCCCTGTTAGAGACACCAGATAGAGGAACCCCCGTGACCTCTCAGCCACCTGCCTAATCCTCAGCTTAGTAGTGGTTGGAGCAACCAGGTAGATCAGATCCAGATCGTGCTTCCGGCTACACTGTTCCAGTATCTCACCCTCATCAACTGGCAGGTCAGGAACGATAAGACCGCTCACGCCTGACCTTGCAGCGATCGAACAGAAACAGTCAATTCCTTTGCGCAGAACGGGATTGTAGTAACTCATGAACACCAGCGGTGTATCCACGACCCGCGAGAGTCGCGCCGCAACCTCGAAACAGCCGTCCGGCGTCATACCATTCTGCAGCGCGATATGGCTCGCCTGCTGTATCGTCGCTCCGTCAGCTAATGGATCGGAGAACGGTATTCCCAGCTCTATCACGTCGCATCCGTTCTCCGCCAGGAGCGGCACAAGCCGTAGCATCGTGTCCAGGTCAGGGTATCCGACAGTCACATACGCGATAAGCGCCTTCCTGCCCGGGTGCCTGAGCGCTCGATCAAGCTGGTTCATAGCTCATCTCCCAGAACATCGACGACGATGCCCATATCTTTGTCTCCGCGACCACTCACGTTCACGACTATAATATCGCTGGAATTGCATCCTTGAGCCAATTCCGCAGAATACGCAATGGCATGAGCCGACTCCAGTGCCGGGGTAATCCCCTCGGTTCTGCATAGCAGCCTGAAACCTGCAAGCGCTTGACTATCGTCAACTGCTACGTACAAAGCCCGCCCCGTGTCCTTAAGATGGCTGTGCTCTGGTCCAACTCCGGGGTAATCCAAGCCTGCCGACACGCTGTGTGTCCCTTTGATCTGTCCTTGCTCGTCCTGCAGCAGATAGGACAACGCTCCATGCAGCACACCTACAGTGCCCTGCACCAGAGAAGCTGCGTGCAGGGACGTATCCAGTCCCTTGCCCCCCGCTTCAACACCGATAAGCATCACGGCCGGATCACCGATGAACGGGTGAAACATACCTATGGCGTTGCTGCCTCCACCTACGCACGCGACTACATAGTCGGGCAGACGCCCCACTTGCTCCAATACCTGCTCGCGCGTCTCACGACCTATAACTGACTGAAGGTCCCGAACCATAGCGGGATATGGCGCAGGACCGACCGCAGAGCCAAGCAAATAATAGGTGTCCGCCACGTTAGTCACCCAGTCACGTATCGCTTCATTAATGGCATCCTTCAGTGTGCGGCCTCCGGAAGCGACCGGCCGCACCTCGGCGCCCATCAGCTTCATGCGCACCACATTGAGAGATTGTCGTTGGACATCTTCTTCGCCCATGTATACGATGCACTGCATTCCAAGCTTTGCACAAACGGCCGCAGTCGCCACACCGTGTTGCCCGGCACCAGTCTCGGCAACAATGCGGTGCTTACCCATTCTCTTCGCCAGCAGAGCCTGTCCGAGCGCGTTGTTAATCTTATGGGCGCCGGTATGAGCCAGGTCCTCACGCTTCAGCAATATTCTGCCGCCGCCGCAATGTGCACCGAGGCTATCCGCCTCCATCAGAGGAGTCGGTCTGCCCACATAGCTTCTGAATAGAGCGGCCAATGCAGAAGTGAATGCCTTATCGGCTTTCGCCTCTGTATATCCCTCTGTCAGTTCTTCCAGCGCCGGCATCAAGGTCTCCGGGACGAAACGCCCACCATAATCGCCGAAGTACCCCTTTGCATCAGGAAAGGTTACTGCTGATTCCATGTCCGCTCTCCTCTTCGATCTTTCTAACTGCACGCACGAAGGCTCGTATCAGCGTGGAGTCTTTTCTGCCGTCCCTCTCAACTCCGGAGGAAACGTCAACTCCGTAGGGATGCATCTCTCCCAGGAGTTCATTGACACTGAAGGGGTCGAGACCTCCCGCCACAATTACGGGATGAGACGCCACGACCTCACGCGCCATACGCCAGTCAAAAGCTCTGCCGGTCCCGCCATAGACTTCCTCGCCCCCCGTATCGAGCAAGAACGACAATGCCTCGAGTGGTTCCCCCTGAAGGAATTCCTGTATCCGCCGTTCGAGACTCGACTGCGTCGCTCCGGGAAACACGCGGATCGTCCTGATTATCGGGCGCGTCACCCTGGCGCAGTAGTCAGATCCCTCATCGCCACTAAGCTGCACCATATCGAGTCCACACTGTTCAACAAGAGCATTTACCTGCTGGCAGGTCTCATTCACGAACACTCCCACCACTACAGGACGCGTGGGCATGTCTCTGAGGCTGCTGGTGAGTCGAACGGCCTGACCGGCAGTCACCTGGCGCCTGCTGGGAGCAAACACGAGGCCAACATAGTCGGCCCCTGCCTCAGCAGCCGCACGCACGTGAAGCTCTTCCTGCAGGCCACATATCTTAACCTTCACACGTTGCATCGTAGCTCCTTCATCTTCGCATCGATGTCTGGTGCAGAGATGATCGCCTCTCCAATCAGGACCGCATCGACTCCGGCCGTTGCGAGCCTTTCGACATCTTCGCGCCGCCGAATGCCGCTTTCACCAACCACGAGCCGGCCGGCCGGAATCAGGGGGCGCAAGCGCTCAAACGTCGCCATATTCACCTCTAGAGTTCGAAGATCACGGCTATTGATACCGATGATCAGTGCTCCACTGTCTACAACGCGTGCTAATTCCAGCTCATCATGTACCTCAACGAGGCAGCTCATACCCAACAACTCGCTCTGATGAAGCATGTGGCTGAGTTGCGCCTGATTTAGAAGAGCGGCAATGAGCAGGATGCAGTCGGCTCCATGAGCTCGCGATTCGAGAACCTGGTATGAGTCAACAATGAAGTCCTTGCGCAATACTGGAGGACCATCGCTCCCAACGACATCAACCACGTCGTCCAGAGACGAAAGGCTACCACCGAACCATCTTGATTCGGTGAGGACCGAGATGGCATCCGCTCCTGAGGTTACATACGTACGTGCAACTGCCGCAGCATCCAAGTCGGCCCTGATGACGCCTCGAGAGGGTGACGCCAGCTTCACCTCCGCGATCAGACCGACGCCCTCGCCGCGAAGAGACGCGGCGAAGTCGCGGGCCGGTGAGCGCCGCGCTGCTTCCGTCTCCACGACCGGCTGGGGACAGGCTGCCTTGCGCACCTCGAGATCTGCGCGCACTCCTTCCATGATCTTCGAGAGGATAGTCATGCCGGAACCTCCGACGCGCTGTGACTGAATCGTACGAGTTGTTCCAGCTTAGAGTAAGCCCGGCCCGATTTCAGCACGCGCTTCGCAGCTTCAACTCCCAATTTCATCGTGCCTGCAGCGCCAGACACGTACAGTGCGGCAGCTGCGTTTGCGGCCACTACGTCGCTGTGCGGCCCCGCTTTCCCAGTCAATACATCGCGTAAGAGATTCGCGTTGTCCACACTACTGCCACCGGCGATCTTCTCGCGAGATACGAAGGGCAATCCGAAATCCTGCGGCGTAAGCGCATACCTGTGCAGCCTTTGCCCCACCAGTTCACAGACCAGGGTCTTGCCGGACAACGTTACCTCATCAAGGCCATCCTCTCCGTGGACGACCATGGCTCGATGGGAACCAAGATGCTGCAGTACACCGGCCATGGTCTCCACCAGCCCCGGCTCGGCCACGCCGAGCAACTGCGCCTCTGCGGATGCGGGATTGCAGAGAGGACCCAGTATGTTGAAGATGGTCCGCACGCCTATCTCCCGCCGTGGACCGGATGCATGCTTCATAGCAGGATGGAATACGGGAGCAAACAGGAAGCCGATACCTATGTCCTTCACACATCGTTCCACCTCGTCTGCCCTCAAGTCCAGCGAAAGTCCAAGCGCCTCCAGTACATCCGCGCTGCCGCAGCGACTGCTCATTGCCCGGTTGCCGTGTTTGGCAACTCGAATTCCTGAGGCGGCCGCCACGAAGGCCGCTGCTGTTGAGATGTTGAAGCTTTGCGAGGAATCTCCACCAGTACCACAGGTATCCAACTCCGCACCTGCATCGATACTCACCGCCCGTGATCGCATCGTTGCTGCCAAACCGGCAATCTCCTCCAGAGTTTCGCCTTTCATTCGCAGGCCGATCACAAATGCCGCTATCTGCGCAGGAGTCGCGTCGTTACTCATGATTTCCTGCATAACAAGGGACGCTTCAGAAACCCCAAGGGAGCGTCCCTTGACGATGCTCGCAATCGCATCACGAATCATTTCTGTCCTCCTTTCAGGAAGTTGTGGAGCAATTCCCTACCGGACTCGGTCATGAAGGATTCCGGATGAAACTGGACTCCTTGAACAGGATGTTCCCTGTGTTGCAATCCCATAATGAGTCCGTCTGCTGTCCAAGCCGTCACTTCGAGGCAGTCCGGTAAGTCCTCACGCTCCACAATGAGCGAGTGATAACGAATAGCCAAGAACGGATTGGGAAGCCCGGCGAACAGTGCGGCTCCCGCGTGGTGCACCTGCGAAGCTTTGCCATGCATAACCTCAGGCGCCCTTTGTACGCTCCCTCCATAACTGTGACCTATACACTGGTGTCCCAGGCACACACCGAGCACTGGCACATAGGAGCCCAATCGCATGATTACATCGTTCGAGATTCCGGCCCTCTCCGGAGTCGATGGACCCGGTGACACCACAATCCGCTCGGGCGCCATCTGCGCAACTCCATCCACTGTCGTCTGATCGTTCCGCACTACTACCACTTCTTGTCCCAACTCACAGAAGTACTGACACAGGTTATAGGTGAAGCTGTCATAGTTATCGATGAGCAGTAGCATCAACAACCTCCCTGGCAGCGTGTACACCCTCAGCCTGCTCGATAGCTCTGAGCAGGGCGCGTGCCTTGTTCATCGTCTCATCGAACTCCTGGGCGGGCACGCTATCGTGGACAATACCGCATCCACTCTGCGCATACACGATTCCGTTCGCAGTCACAATGGTTCGTATCGTGATCGCCATGTCCATGTTGCCCGAGAAGGAGAAGTATCCCACCGCTCCTGCATACGGTCCACGTCTTTCAGACTCAAGGTCGGCGATTATCTCCATGGCCCTCAGCTTGGGAGCCCCGGAGACAGTACCTGCAGGGAAACAGGCTCGCAGCGCATCGAGCGCCTTCATGTCAGCGCGTAGCCTGCCTTCGACATGCGTCACAAGGTGCATTACATGCGAGTAGCGCTCCACCTCCATGAGCTCGCTCACAGCAACCGAACCAGCTTCGGTCACCCGGCCGACATCATTGCGCCCAAGATCGACCAGCATGATGTGCTCCGCGCGCTCTTTCTCGTCTGTGCGCAACTCCTGCTCAAGTCTCAGGTCTTCCTCAACCGTTTTGCCACGTGGCCTTGTGCCGGCAAGGGGACGGGTCATAACCCTTCCGTCCTCCACTCGCACCAGAATCTCGGGCGACGCCCCGACAAGCTGAAACCCTCCGCAGTCGAGGTAGAACATGTAAGGCGACGGATTGATGGTACGCAACGCCCGGTAGATATCAAGCGGCGACGCTGTGGTCGGACGGCTCAGACGCTGAGAAAGCACCACCTGAATGGCCTCTCCTTCCAGAATGAGCTTCTTCACCTTGACCACGGACTCCTCGAAATCCTCTCGTGTTACGTTGGACTGGAACGATGCATGCGTCGCATTCACAGTCTCGCCGTTCTGAGATGTGTTAAGGGGACCCCGGAGACGCTCGACAAGCGCATCGATGCGGGTGATAGCTGCTACGTATGATTCGTGAAGGTCTCCTTGCGGACTCACATGACTCAGCACCTTGATAGTGTGAGTCACGTGATCGTATATCAGCATTGTGTGCGCGAACATGAAACAGGACTCTGGGAGACCAAGTGAATCAGAGTCAGGTACAGGTAGACGCTCGAATCGTCCGGCGACCTCATAGGAAAGGTACCCGACAGCACCACCACACAGTCGCGGTAGGCCGGGAACCCGCGCAACGTCAAACTCCCTCATCTTGCCTAAGAGGCCGTCCAGCGGATCGATTCCGTCTCCGCAGTACGTCGTAAGTACCGATTGAGGTTCGGTGCCGATGAAGCTGTACCGGGCAAGACGCTGGCCTCCCTCCACACTCTCCAAAAGGAAACATGGGCCGTCGCGATGCACCTTTAGAAATGCCGACACCGGCGTCTCCAGGTCTGCGACGACCTCACGCCAGACGGGAACCCACTTGCCTCCCACTGCGTAACGTCGTACCTCTTCAAACGCCGGGTAGTACATCTTCCTTCCTCCTTTAATCTCCTGTAGAACAAGAAAAGCCCCTCGTCCCTAGGGACGAGGAGCTTATGCCCTTCGCGGTGCCACCCTGGTTGGCCACACAAGCTACGTATGTGACCCCCTCTATCAGGTACCACCCCCTTTGGGGCTATACCCTGGGCTCTGATAACGGTGCCCTCTCCGTCACGACCTACTCGGGAATCCCTTTCGGCCTGCAGCTCCGGGGTCCATTCACTCCACGCGCTGTCGCCGGCTCACACCTTATCCGGCTCTCTGAGACCCGCTGGTGGATCTACTAGTCCCGTTCGCAGCCTTTACCTATTGCAATGTAGGGTTGGATACTAAACAGTTCTTGACCGGTTGTCAAATCGAACGCAACACGCTATTCGGAAAAAGACAGTGCGGCTCTTTCCAATGGACAGGGGCCGCACGTCTCACATGGTGTCACTTACTGCAGGAACGGTCGGACAAATGGAGACGTATCGCCCCTGCGCATGAAGTGTCCGGATGGACCTTTGCCGAGGAGTTCTGAGAACCATGATTCGTGTTCAATCTCTTCATTCAGGATTGCCTGAGGCAGTGCATAAGTGCGATGGTCTTTGCCCGCAGTCATGTTACAAATGTAGGTGTAGCCACGAACCGCACAGCGTTCGGCTTCGACGAGGACCTTCAACACGGACATCGCATCATTGGGATTGTCGGGCAGATTCGCCGGCGGACATGCGGAGAGATCATGAAACTCCTTCATGCTGTCCGGCAGCTTGCCGCCCAATTCGTAGATTCGAGGCACGAGTGCCTCGAAGTGATTACGGTCCTCGATCCGGGCAACCTCGGCGATCTCCTTAACTCCCTCCCCCTCCAAGCCAATCAGGTTGGCCCGCAGGATCGTGTAGTAGTAGAACGTCGTCAACTCGGCAGATGCATTAGTGACGAGCAGCTCAAGTAACTCATCCACATTCCGGTATTCTCCACCATTTCTCTTGTAACCTTTGCCATTTGATTGTTCCTTCCTACTTCCTGATGTTCACCGGGTTAAACCTGTCGCTTCTACAGATGTATCATCCTGCCCGTTCACCTCCTCCTCCTTGATTACCCTCCAAGAGGTATGTTGCAAGAGTCTTCATTGAGCGTCTTAGACACCGTCGCGAGACTGGTGGCAGGAAATTGCTCCCGTAAGTCATCATACAACCGCATTGCATTGGGATAGCTATCTGCCGCAGCGAGGATCCTCAGCAAATGCTACCCTCTGAGCCGGCACTCGACAGCCCAAGATCTTGCGCTTCGCCGGGAATCGTTCAAACCTCATCCGAGACGGAAATTCACTGATTGCCACAGGATCACCAGATGTGCACACAACGTTTCTGTAAGAAACCGTATCCATATTGTTGAGACTTGGTCAAACTGGCGTTTTGCTCTGTGGTCTTCCCGCTGGTTCACTGCACGGTTTGGACCTACCTACTTCCCATAGCTCCACCATTCTTGAAACAGGAGATTAGATGCCCTATCATGACCGGACCACATCAGTCCCCTCATTGCACGTGCGAACTGTGCCTTGTCGATTCGCAGCCGGGAGATGCAGTCGCGGTAAACAGGGGGTTGCCCCCAGTCAGCAGCAATCATCACCAGCGACTGGAGGCGAAGATGACATGACAATGGACAACCAACGGAGAATACCCTTCCTGTCAAAGTCTCGTTTCACAGCCGGGCTCCAATGCCACAAGCGTCTATATCTTGAGTGTTTCAATCGGCAACTGGCCGACGCAGTCACGGACCAGCAGCAGATGATATTCGATTCGGGCACGGACGTCGGCATGCTTGCCCGTGGCCTTTTCCCCGGCGGCCTGCTTATCAGCGAGGACTATACGGATCACGAAGGCGCCATGGCCTCGACTCGTATACATCTCGCCACGGGTACACCACGGCCCCTGTACGA
Organism: Dehalococcoidia bacterium; assembly: GCA_007129495.1. Taxonomy (GTDB): domain Bacteria; phylum Chloroflexota; class Dehalococcoidia; order GIF9; family AB-539-J10; genus SKVJ01. Next base: position 41,175 of record SKVJ01000004.1, read on the forward strand.
GGCCGCCTTCGTTCACGACCGAATCCGAATCCGTTCCGATGTACTCGTACCGACGGGAAGGGACCAATTCGACCTGGTGGAAGTCAAGTCAACGAGCAAAGTCAAGGAGGAGCACCTTTACGACGTCGGGATCCAATGGTACGTGCTCCGTGGATTAGGCATTAAGGTGCGACACGTCTGCATCTGTCACCTCAACACCGATTACGTCTACAAGGGTGGTCCGTACGATCTCGGCCAACTCTTCCGGGTTGCCGATCTCACGGAAGAGTGTGAGCTACGAATGCTCGAGATCCCCTCCTTGCTGGCCGGGATGCGACGTGCGCTTGCCGCTTCTGAGGCGCCGTCCATCCGCACAGGAAGGCACTGCGCGATACCGTATCAGTGTCCCTTTTACGGTCATTGCCATAGGAACCAGACCGAACACCCTGTGATGCAGCTTCCTCGTGCTGGCGAACGCCTGCTGAGCGCTCTAGAGGCCTCCGGCATAGAGGATATTCGAGACATCCCTCCGGGTTTTCCAGGTATGAATGCGCTGCAACGTCGGGTCCGCGACTGTGTAGCGTCGGATCGGTGGTATTTGGCTCCTGAGTTATCAAGCCGGCTACGGGGACTGAAGTACCCGATTCATTTCCTGGACTTCGAGGCATTCAATCCGGCGCTCCCCGTCTATGAGGGAACCCGCCCGTATCAGGTAATCCCGTTCCAATGGTCTGTACATACTTTGGAGGCCGGAGGAAACCTTCGACATCGAGAGTTCCTGCACGAAGGAAATGACAACCCTCAGGAGGCTTTCGCAGAGACACTCCTAACGGCGTTAGAGGGTTCGGGCCCCATCATCGTCTACTCAAGCTACGAAGCTACCCGCATTCGTGAACTGGCAGATGCCCTCCCCGGCCTTTCGCACCGCCTGTACTCGCTCCTTGATGGCAGACTGGTGGATTTGCTGCAACTCATTCGGACCCACTGTTACCATCCTCTGTTCCACGGTTCGTTTTCGATGAAGTCCGTGCTTCCTGCACTGGCGCCGCACCTGGGATATGACGATCTGGCCATTAGTGATGGCACAATGGCGTCGGCTGCGTATTCGGAGATGGTGCGACCAGCGACGGCTCCAGAGCGCAAGCAGGAAATCAGGGAACAACTGCTCGCCTACTGCAAACGGGACACACTCGCTGAGGTGGAATTGTTCCGACTCTTCACCGATTAGTCAGTAGCTCCGCCGGAAGATAATTGGATCTGCCTTGGCTTGTGGACTTTACATCCCCAGTTCACCCGATTACTATCGCAGGACCACACCTCCGGACAGGGCTTGTGCGTGGAAGTTCCGGGGCCACGTACGCCACAAGTGCCAGTTCGGTTGCGGAATTGAGCAATGTGGCAGACGAAGAAACGTATCCTTGCATGGATGTGCATCGCCATGGTACTGGGCTACATGCCCTGGTACAGCTTCTCCGCAGTCGCACCGTACCTCGTCCGTGACTTCAACCTCGGCGCAGGGCAGATGGGAGCCATTCTCGCCGTCTTCCAGGTCGGGTACGTACTGATTGTCATTTTCACCGGCTGGCTTGCCGACCGTATCGGCCCCCGCAAGGTCGTTGCCTGGGCCACTCTTCTGGCAGCCATCTCGTCAGTCGCATTCCCTTTCCTCGCGCGTGACTTCACGAGCATCCTTATCCTCAGACTGGCTGTGGGACTCTCGTGTGGTGCGATATATGCGCCGGGCATGGCTTTCCTCTCATCGTGGTTCGAGCCCAAAGAAAGAGGCAAGGCCATAGGGGCCTATACCGCTGCCCTCACCGCCGCCTACGGCGGCGGTTACCTGGTAGCTGCCCCGCTAGCAGCTGCCTACAGTTGGCGCGTGGGAATGCTCGGCACCTCTATTCCGGTTTTTGCCGCGGCACTCATCGTATTCCTGCTCGTCCGGGATCGACCTCCAGAGCTCCATCCAACAGACAGCGCCAGGACAGCCCCCGCCCCCACGATCGATCCGCTCAGCTACGGAGGAACCAAACGTACGCTGCTCGCGGCACAGCTGCTCATCTCACTCGCCTACATGGGACACATGTGGGAGTTGTACGCATTCTGGGGATGGATAGGTCCCTACTACGTGGCCAATGTACTCCATGCAGGCTTCGGCGACGCTCAGGCGGTCTCTATCGGGGGAATGCTTTCGGCGCTGGTCATCTTCGCCGGCGTGCCTGCGGTCTGGGCTATCGGTTCACTCTCCGATCGCATTGGGCGCCTCAAGGCGATCATCATCGCATCGCTCGCCAGTCTGGTGGTCCAATGCACGTTCGGTTTTCTCTTCGGCAGGCCGTTGGAGCTCGTGGTGATTGTTGGTATATGGCTCGGTTTCTGGGTGATCGCCGACTCCGGTATCTACAAAGCAGCGCTTACGGAACTGGTGAACAGCAACCGGCGTTCACTGGCACTGGGATTGCAGTCGGCTGCGGGTTTCTCCCTCACCGTCATATCACCAATGATCTTCGGCAATCTCCTGGAGGCCACAAACATGGAGGGCATAGAGCCGACGACGGCAACCAACTGGGGATTGCCATTTCTTGTGCTGGGACTGGGAGCCCTCATCGCGCCTCTCGCAACACTCATATTACGTAGATTGCCTGAGGCGAAGCTGTTGTCACGCCATTAGAGCTAACCTGAAGCGAAACCTCGCACCAGGAGAATGACAGCGACAACCGCGAATACCACCAGCAGGATTACCCTCCACCTTCCTCCAGGCCCAGTCATCCCACAGCCATAGTCAGGCTCACTGGAATCAGGACTGTCTTTTTCCTTATCTATCTGGGGATCCTCTTCACGATCACTCACAGTGACCCCTCCTTTGCGCTCCAACGAGGCGCACGTTTTTCCAGAAACGCGGAAGTGCCTTCCACAGGCTCACCGGCGGCATAGAGCAACTCGATGAGCTCAGGTTCGCTTATAGATACGTCCCCAATCCAGGCGGGCGCTGAAGCATTCACCAGCTTCTTGGCCATTCGCATGGCAAGTGGTCCTCCCGACCGCATACGATCTACCAATACGTCGACCGTAATCATAAGCATCTCTGGAGACACCTTCATGTTAGCGAGATTCATATCCTCGGCCTCAGCACCGGTGAGTTGCGTACGTGTGAGGATGAGGTCTTTTGCACAGGCGGGACCTATCACACTTACAAGTAGCGGCGTACATGCCCACGAGAAGAAATAACCGAGACTCGTGTTAGGCAGCGCCCAGATCGAGTCCTCAGCGGCAATCCGAAGGTCGCACGCAATCGCTATCGCAACACCCGCGCCGATGCAGGCCCCATTTACTGCCGCCACAGTTATCTGCTCAAGGTCACGCAGGCGCTTGATCAGGTCCTGTCCCATACGCTGACGCCGACGAGCCGAGGGAGGGTCGCTATCAACCGACATAGCATCGCTCTTCAAGTCAACACCTGACATGAACGAACTGCCCTCTCCGGTGAAGACGACAAACCGCGTCGATTCGTCGCTCTCCAACTGGTGACACAATGCCAGCATCTCGTCAAGCATCTGCCCGTCCAATGCATTGTGCAGGCGTGGATTATTGAATCTGACCTGCATCAGATCACCCTTGCTGTCAATCCGGAGCTTCTCGTACACAGGACACCGCCTTTGTGCGCAATCGCATAGGACCACACCATCATACCATGAAATAACCGGCCTCTAACTGGCACATCGCAGTCACGCACGTCGTATTACACTCAATCAATCAGTACCCCTACGAGAGGGAACCGGTCGAGCAAGTCTGCATCATGTGGTGCATCCTTCAGGTCCTGCCCGGCATGATGCCTCACCCAATGGCGCCCTTTCTTCCAGATGAAGTTCGTCAAGACATCATAGACCTTGCTTTCGCAGGCGACGTGCGACATACAGTCGTAACCGTCGAAGAAGGCGAGTTCCCTCTGGGTGAAACATCTCGATGCAGTCATTGCGGCTGTTATCCAAACGTACCGTCAAGGCTCTTCGTCACCACAAAGCCAATAATAGCGCCGCAGGCGAAATTCAAGACGGTAGTACTGTACTCCCAGTCGACAGATCGCAACAACAAAGCACATGATCTCTCGGCAATTCTCCTGCAGTACAGGTACAATCCGTGTATATGGAGAATCTGAGTGATCGCTCCTCCCGAACTGCCAAAGAACGTGTGGCGAAGATTGCGGTCGGCGCAATCTCATCAGTCTTCGCCATCAAGGTGCTAGCCGCCATCCTCACCGGCAGCATAGGAATTCTTGCGGATGCTCTGCACAGTCTGATCGACCTCTCCGGCGCACTCATCGGATATGTCGGGGTACGGGTGGCAGGCAAACCGGCGGATGAAGACCACCGCTTCGGCCACGGCCGGGCAGAGGACATTGCCGGGGCGAGTATAGCCATTCTGATCTTTGTCGCCGCAGGCACAGTCGCATATCAGGCGATACAGCGGCTCATTGAGGGTACCACCATTCAGATGCTTGACACTGGCATCATAGCGACCGCCATCGCCGTCGCAATCAATGCAGGCGCGGGCCGCTTCGTCCTGAAAAACGCGAGGTCGGCAGATTCTGCGGCGCTCGAGGCCACAGGTAAACACTTCATGGCCGATGTAATGGGCTCGGTGGCCGTACTCATCGGGCTGATACTGGTGAGAACAACCGGACTGCTGATACTGGACCCGATAGTGGCATTGATAGTGGTAGTGCTTATCTTCTGGACTGCCTGCGGCATAATGCGCACGACGATCAGTAAGTTGATGGACGCGAGATTGCCGGAAGACGAGGAACGGGCATTATGCGAATTGATCGAAGGCCATGAAGAAATCGCCAACTATCATAAGCTTAGAACACGGAAGGCAGGGGGGCAACGCCACGTGGTTGTGCACATTGTGGTCTCACGTGACTACTCCGTCGAAGAAGGCCACCGCATTGCGGAGGAGATCAAAGGCGGGATACGCGCCCGCTTTCCCGATTCCACCATCACCATCCATGTCGAGCCTTGCACACCCGGTTGCACAGAGTGTCCGACGTCATGCCGGACAAGGAAAGAGACTCCCGAGGACGAGGGCCGTGCCTCGGACTTGCCCTAAACCAGAGTCACCGCATCTCGTTCTACTGATAGCAGTGACCGGCAGTGTCGGTTCATGCAGGGGGAGCAATATGGATGACACCGCGTTCCACTATTCGCGTGCACTTCGCATAATCATGGTTCTGGCCATCATACTGCCGATACTTGGTATAGGGCTGCTTCTATGGTACTTTTCATCAGTCAATGCCCCCGAACCACCGCCGGTCGATCAGGAAGCGATCGGGGCTATGACCCCGATGAACTCAGGCATCCGGGAATTCGCCATCTTTCGACCAGGAGCAAGGACATAACCACGAATTGATAAGGTATAGGAGACAGCGATGACAATCGCTGCCCCAGCCATCCACAACAACAGACTGCCAGCCACCAGATCCGCTTCTTGTTCGTAACGCAGAACAGATTCACGAGCGTTTGACATTCGTATACGAACAGTCATAGAATGTATTCCGCTTATGAACTGCGTGTCCTTTGATATGGAATACAACTGAAGAGTCTGGATTCAAGTTCGCGCAGTAACAGGGTTCTTCGTTTGCCGAAGATTCGCCCGAGAATGGCACAGTCACACTTATCCGGCATCCACGTCCAACAAATGAGTTCAATCAAGAGTAGTACCGGAGCCTTCGGGTTCCGCAGGAGGGTTGATGACAACGAAATACGTGTACTCGTTCGGTGACGGCACTGCTGAAGGAAGTGCAGCACTCAAGAACCTGCTCGGGGGCAAAGGAGCCAACCTCGCAGAGATGGCGCGCATGGGAGTACCAGTTCCTCCCGGCTTCACCATCACTACCGATGCCTGCAATGACTACCTCGCCCGCGGCCAGATTCTGCCCGCGGGATTGAAGGAGGAGGTCGAACAGGCTCTCAATTATCTGGAGCTGACGCGAGGCCTGACGTTCGGCGACAGAGATGATCCGCTTCTGCTGTCCGTCAGATCAGGGTCGCGGGTGTCCATGCCAGGCATGATGGACAGTATCCTCGACCTAGGACTGAATCAGGAATCGGTCCGTGGCCTTGCGAAGAAAACGAACAACCCTCGATTCGCTTGGGACAGTTTCCGGCGCCTCATCAGGATGTACAGCAACGTGGTGTTGGCAGTCCCTGACGCGGTTCTGAACAATGTTGAGAACAGAGTCAAACAGGATCGTGGCGTTCAGTTGCACAGCGAGCTTCCGCCTGAAGACCTGCCGATGATTACAGAGATGCTTCTCGAAGAGGTGAAGAAATTTGCCGGCGAAGAGTTTCCACTCGACCCATATGAGCAACTCTGGACGGCCATCGAAGCGGTTTTCAGATCCTGGAACAATCCTCGCGCAATGGCCTACCGTGAAATGAATGAGATAGACCATGACCTGGGCACTGCGGTGACGGTGCAGTCCATGGTCTTTGGCAACATGGGTGATGACTGCGGCTCCGGTGTCGTATTCTCTCGTGATCCGTCCACGGGCGCCAAAGTGCTTACAGGTGAGTTTCTACCCAACGCTCAAGGCGAGGACATCGTTGCTGGTACCGCCACGCCACGCCCGGTTGCGGAGATGAAGACTGTGCTGCCAACCGCCTTTGAAGAGCTTGAACACATCGCACGTAAGCTGGAAAGGCATTTCAAGGACATCCAGGACATTGAATTCACTGTGGAGAACAGCAAACTCTGGATACTCCAGACGCGTGCCGGAAAGCGGGCAGCGCAGGCATCTATCAAGGTGGCAACGGATCTCACTCGTGAGAGGGTGATGGCAGCCACAGACGCGTTTCTCCACATCACGCCCCAACAACTCGAGCAGGTACTGCATCCGATTATCGACCCGGGCGCAAAACGTGAGGTGGTAGCTCACGGCCTTCCGGCATCTCCCGGAGCAGCCTCGGGCCGTGTTGCCTTCAATCCCGATGAATTGATCGAGATGCAGGCGAAGGATGGCGCATCATACATTCTGGTGCGCGCAGAGACGTCCGCTGATGACATCCGTGGCATCAATGCCGCAGTCGGAATCCTCACCACTCGCGGCGGCATTACATCACACGCAGCAGTGGTCGCCCGGGGCATGGGGAAGTGTTGCGTGGTTGGTGCTTCCGCCATCGATATCCACGAAGACAAGGACGAGTTCGTTGTCGGGAATCGCATCGTCACCAAGGGAGATTGGATCACCATAGACGGTACTTCAGGCGAGGTCATCGTCGGCAAACTCCCGACCACCCGCCCTGAACTGAGTAACGAGTTTCAGGAGTTGATGTTGTGGGTCGACCTGGTGAAGCAGATCGGTGTGATGACGAACGCCGACACTGCCGCAGATTCGCGCGTCGCCCGGCAATTTGGCGCCGAAGGAATAGGGCTTTGCCGTACGGAGCACATGTTCTTTCAGCAGGATCGTATAGACTACTTCCGCAAAGCCATACTGGCACAGGATCAGGAGGAACGCATCGCGGCGCTGGAAGCTCTGCTGCCGTTCCAGAAAAGCGACTTCCTTGAGATATTCCAGGTGATGGAGGGACTACCAGTCACCGTGAGGTTGCTTGACCCGCCACTGCACGAGTTCCTGCCACTTCCACATGACGAGGATCAACTCTCCGCGCTTGCGAAGCGCCTCAATCTGCCGTATCGCCGCGTGCGAGAGCGCGTGCACGCGCTTGAACAATTCAACCCGATGCTCGGTCATCGTGGTTGTCGTCTGGGAATCACTTTCCCCGAGATTTACCAGATGCAGGTGAAAGCTATCATTGAGGCTGCATATGAGCTGATGCGCCAGGGATTCACGGTGCTACCTGAGATCATGCTGCCTTTCGTGAGTGCCGAGGAGGAGTTGGCCATTCTCCGCCAACTGGTATTTGCCACCGCAGAGGAAGTGCGAGTGCAAATGAAATTCCCCGATACCAGCTTCAAGTTTGGCATTATGATCGAGTTGCCAAGGGCGGCACTCATCGGTGATCGCCTGGCACCTTACTGCGACTTCTTCTCATTCGGCACCAACGATCTGACGCAGACGACTTACGGTTACAGCCGCGATGACATTGGAACCTTCCTCGCCGCATACGTGGAGCAAGGCATTCTCAAGAAGGATCCCTTCGCGACTATCGATAAGGCGGCGGTGGGTGAACTGATTCAGACCTGCGTGGAGCGCGGTAAGCGGACGAACTCAGACCTGAAGATCGGTATCTGCGGGGAGCATGGAGGCGACCCGGACTCAGTGAAGTTCTTCAATCAGATAGGCGTCGACTACGTGAGCTGTTCGCCGTATAGAGTGCCTGTAGCTCGGTTCGCTGCCTCGCAGGCGGCCATACTCAGCAAGCGCGATGCCAATGGCAAGTCGGAGATACGCAGCAAGATGATGCCGCCTTCTACAGTCTGATAGCACTGCGGGAACTGTTCGGAGTCTGAAATTCTGGACAAGTCAGGTTTGTCTTCCTGCGCCTTCAGGCGAGAAGAGATTACAGGCCTGGCCTCAACATGCAGCCTTGGGTGTCGTGCCATCACACTGGTGGTGCCGCGCCACTGGTGCGGTCCGGGTCAGGTACGACCCTGGTCACACTTTCGGCCCAGATGAAATCGCGCGCTGCTTCGTCGGATCGCATCTTCGTCACATCATACCGGCCCCAGTGTACCACGCTATCAAGGGGGCGACGTCGGGGCCCTCGTTCCCGGGCAGGACCAAGGGCTGCAGCACACGCCATTTCTTGTTCATCAGAATAGCCGACCGGAACGATATGATCGATTGTGAAATTGTCGGGAACGCCCAATAGCGCTCGTATCTCCTCCTCAGGACGGCCTCCCTGCAGTGTGCCCCATGCGGTACTGAGACCGAGACTGGTGGCCGCGAGTTGGAGACCATAGATGCAGTTCGCGAGGCTCTGCCTCAGAAGGACATTACCACGCAGAATGCTTGGATATGCGGCCATCATGCGCCGATCTCCGAGCACCACGATAAGAACAGGAGCCCGCAGCAGATATGGCTGCACGGCAATACTCCAATTGAATGAAGGATCGCGCTTACGTGCCTCTCTGAATAGTGATGTGGCTGCCCGCGCTATTCTGCGCCGCGTCTCAGCATCCTCGACAACCACGAACTCCCATGGCTGGCTGTTGCCGGCAGAGGGAGCAAGGCGTGCTATATCGAGAATCATCTCAATTAGTTCATGGGCAACAGGTTCGGATGTGAAGCGTCTGACACTGCGGCGTTGTGCTGCGAGACGGCGAAGGTTATCGTACCCGGAAGAATCGGTCATCTATGGAAGCTTCCCGTGCATGACTCAGGCCCGTGGCACCATGTGTGCCCTCAAAGTGCAGCGATGTCTGGCTACTCGAGGCCTCCCTGTAGAAACCATCCCATTCGCTCTTTGTTGAGCCGGTCCTCTTTGTTCTGCTCAGTCCGCTCTTCGGAATCGCGGTCCGCCTCCTCCTGTCTCTTCCAAAGAATCTGCTGCGCCTCACACAGAAGACGAAATTGCTCTTCAGTCGTGAACCTGCCTCGACACAACTCGGTGAATATCGCGCCATGCTCTACAGGGTAGCGCCGGACGAGCCGTTGATAGAGTAAACGGGATTCACCGTTCTTCGGGCCTCCCTGGGCGATAATGCGCTCGATGCCCATCAAATGCTGAATGTACTCCCGCTCTTCCCAGTGCGTCTCGCATAATCGCTCCCGCACGAACCGAGTCCGGATCGCTCCATAGTCAGCCACTACTGACTCCTGTCCATCGAAAAACGTCCGATGCCTTTGCGGAGGCCGTCTTCGGATGCGAGATATCGTAATTCCAGCTTGAGGCGGAGCCTCGAATTCCAGACAGCCCGTTCACCTCGTTCTTCCAGCAACTCGTGCGTCCACTCCCGCACTACTTTGCGCTCTTCCGCAGATAAACCAAGCGGGTCGAGATTCCCGAGATACATGAGTGGTTCATCAGGTGATTCGGGGAATACCCACCCCTCGTCCGCGCGCTCCAACTCCCGGGCGAAATCCTGATTGAGAATGCCTTGATGCTTGGCAGCATCCTGGCGAAGCTTCTCCTGTCTAGCCGGGTCGTTGGGACTAACCCGCTGAGAGGTACCTGAGTTCCTATCCCCGCCAGCCTTCGGCGTACCGGTCTTCCTGCCAAAGAGACCTCCCACAATATCGCCGAATCGCATGCACCACCTCCTTGTCAGACAGTTGCCAGAACAGACAACCCGCACCAATCAATCCACTCGGATGTATGGGTTACTCACTCTTTGTGGAGCCACGCACATAACGAC
>SKVJ01000069.1 GCA_007129495.1 Dehalococcoidia bacterium
ATTGATTACAGCGATGCGGGCGTCTGTGTTTCCTGTGATGTCGCAGGATTGAACGAGTATCCGCCTAATTCTCCACACTATACGGGCGGTGATTAGTGGCAGCATGTAATTCGCTGATGGATCCTTTGGCCGTTAATGCAGCATACCACCGACGCTGCTGATGGAATTCACAAGGGATTCACATTGTTCCTTTACAATGGCCGGGGTGAGGAGCAGTATCTTTGGTGTCGCGTGAGCACAAGAATCGCTCCGACGGAGGTTTCTACAGGAAGGGGTCCTTCGTATAGCGACTCTCCCATGCGGTGGCAATGCCACGGCATGAATCGTTTACGCTAGCACCACCAAGATAAGCGCAGTGCCTCACCTCCTTTCCAGCCGGCCCCGGCCAACCCCGGGGCCGGTATGTGTTCTCTCCCTTAGAAGACTCATGTGATGCATCATCTGTGAGCTGTGATACCATGGCGTACGTAACTTCGGAGAATACCGGGCACATGGCGACCGAAACCATTCTTGTCGTTGATGACGAGTCGAAAGTCTGCGACTTGTTGCGCGTATACCTGGAGCGAAGCGGCTACGGAGTCATATGCGCGACTGATGGTGCCGTGGCTCTGGCAGAGGCTGAGCGGCGCCAGCCTGATCTCGTCCTGCTCGACCTGAATCTTCCCGGGATGGATGGTCTTGAGGTCTGCAAAGCGCTCCGTCGAACTTCTAACGTTCCGATAATCATGATTACAGCCCGCGATGAGGAGGCTGATCGCATCGTCGGACTGGAGCTGGGAGCTGACGACTACATCACGAAACCATTCAGCCCACGGGAGGTCGTGGCTAGGGTAAAGGCTGTCCTCAGACGTCGTGACTTCTCAACAGATAACCCCCGACCCCTGGTCCTGGGAGATCTTACAGTGGATCCCACGCGATACGAGGTTTCCTATCGTGGAAAGCCCCTGCGACTGACGTCAAGGGAGTTCGCAATTGTTGAGTTCCTGGCGCGCAATCCCGGCCGGGTGTATTCCAGGGCTCAGTTGTTGGACCATGTCTTCGGAATAGACTTCGAAGGTTACGAGCGCACAATCGACGCGCACGTTAAGAACATTAGACAGAAGATGATCGAATCATCAGGTGATGATCCAACTCCCTTGGTTACAGTGCGCGGCGTAGGTTACAAGCTGGAGGCAAGCACAGTTGCGTAGTCTCAGACTCAAACTGAGTCTCCTTTTCGTACTTGTATCAGTGGTCTCAGTTGTCATTGTCGCCCTCTGGGTAGGACAGCGCGTTGAATCCGAGTTCGCCGCCTACTGCAAACAAGCGTGTATGGCTATGGCAGACCACTGCCCCGCAATAGAAACAGGGGAGGCCTGCCCGACAGCACTGATGACTGGCGAACTCGAAACAGCCTACCTTGACGCTATCCGCACGTCTCTATGGCAGGCTGCACTGGTTGCAGCCGTCGCAGCCATGGGACTGGCCTTGTTGTTCAGCCGCCTCATAACTAACCCCGTGAATCATCTGAAGACTTCCGTTCAGAGGATTCGCGATGGAGACTTGTCAGAGCGCATTGATCTCGAAACCGGCGATGAGATTGGTGAACTAGGTGGCGCGTTCAACAGCATGGCCGAGAAACTGGAGAACAACGAGAGGGGACGCAGACAACTACTTGCTGATGTCGTCCACGAACTCAGAACCCCATTGAGCATCATCCAGGGAAATCTGGAGGCGTGGCAGGATGGAGTCGTCCTGCCCACTCCGGAAGCAATCGCGCCAGTCCACGATGAGGCTGTCTTGTTGTCGCGACTCATTACAGATCTTAGAGACCTCTCGCTTGCCGAGTCGGGACAACTCAGTCTGACACGTGAGGAGGTTGACTTCACCGCACTTGCCGAATCAGTGATCGGCCAATACCTTGAAAGGACTGCTTCTCAGGGCATTGCGATCAGCTTCGAACATCCGTCCAATCCTCTGCCGCGAACGAATGTCGATCCAGTTCGTATCCGCCAGGTACTGAGGAATCTTCTTGACAATGCAGTGAGGCACACACCTCCGGGTGGTACTATTAAGCTGCGTGCGGTGCAGGACTCAGGGGAGTTCATCAAGGTTGAGGTCTCGGATACCGGCTCCGGGATCACCCCTGAAGATCTGCCACATGTATTTGAGCACTTCTTCAAAGTGGATCCCGCACGTGAACGCAGCAGATCGGGTTCGGGCGTTGGGTTGGCAATTGTCAAGAAGCTGGTGGAATCACACGGCGGTTCCGTATCGGTGCAGACTGAATCAGGCAAGGGAAGTGTGTTTTCATTCACTTTGCCAGTCTTCTCCGAATCAGATCACAGACCAGATTGAAGCCTGAGAGCATCACACACTTGACCCGGGAAAGACTCCAGTGTAGGGTTTTCTCGAAGTCCAGTATCAGGAGGCGGGAACATCGATACACTGCATGTTCTTGTGAACGCGCCGATTGCCAGAGATTCCTTGCCTCGCATCGCCGCCCTGGATCCGCGCATTGAGGTCATTCATATCGGCGACTTGATGAAAGCGGAAGGGGAGGGTGACGTTGCAGCATCACGAGAGTTGGATACTCTGCTCCGAAGCGCAGAGGTGATCGCGGGCCTGCGCCTGCCGGACGGGCTCTTGCGGCGGGCGCCCGGCCTGAAATGGATCCAACTGACCAGTGCGGGAGTTGACCACGCGCTGGACGATAGCCTCCGGTCCAGCCCTGTCCTCCTGGCAAATGCGGCCAATCTGCACAGCTTCGCAATAGCCGAGTTCGCATTTACAGCGTGTCTTACCCTGGCCAAGGGCGTACGTGAGTGCTATCGACAGAAGGAGTCGCGGCTGTGGGAGCCATACAGCCCCATCATATTGCGTCGCAAGACAATGGGCATTGTCGGATTCGGCCACATCGGGCGCCGAATTGCCCGTATGGCCAATGCCTTCGAGATGCGAGTAGTTGGTCTGCGCCGATCGCGGAGTCAGCCAGTTCGAGCCCGATATGCAGACCTTGTCCTTCCGAAAGACCAACTTGGCAAGCTCCTGGAGGAGAGCGACTTCGTCGTTCTCACGCTGCCCCTTACGCGAGAGACGTATCACCTTATTGATAAGGCAGAGCTTGCCACGATGAAGCGGACTGGCTTCATCGTGAACGTTTCACGCGGTCCTATCGTGAATGAAGCGGCGTTGGCAACGGCTTTACAGAGCGGCACCATCGCTGGCGCGGCCATGGATGTCTTCGCCAGAGAGCCGCTGCCCGAGGACAGTCCTCTGTTCTCTCTCCCGAACCTCTTCTACAGTCCACATATTGCAGGATGGCTCGCCGAATATCCCGATATGGTGCTCGAGGTGTTTCTGGACAACCTGCAGCGCTATGCCGGAGGCCGCAATCTGCAGAACATCATTAACAAGCAACGAGGGTATTGAGCCGGAGAAATACGACTCCTCACCCATAGGAGACGGGTCGTTGCCACTTGATGCACAGACTGCTGAAGGGTCCGTGATTCTAATTGAAACGCACGGCTATTGGGGATACTGCACGTCTCTTGCAAAGCAGAGAAGGAGAACAGACTATGGAATCGATCAACGTCCTGGTCAATGACGAAATTGCCGAGGATGCGTTGCCGCGTATCGAGTCGATTGATCATCGAATCAGAGCGACGCATATTGGCAGGCTTCTGTCGGCCGAGTTGGAGGGGGACACCGAGGCAGAAGCACACCTCGACCAACTGCTGGAAACAGCCGAGGTGTATGCAGGAATACGTATACCTCATCACCTGACCCGGCGAGCTCCCCGACTGAAGTGGGTACAGATCACAAGGGCAGGGGTGGATAAGGTGCTGATGGATGAGGAATTCCGCAGGAGTCCGATAGCCGTGACCAATGTTGCGGGTATGCACAGCTTTGGACCCGCAGAACTGGTTATTCAGTCCTGCCTTGCTCACGTGAAGGGAACGCTGGAGTGCGCGAGGCAGAAGGAAGCAAGGTGCTGGCAGCCCTTCCGGACCGGAGTCCTGAAGGGAAAGACGATCGGAATCGTGGGCTACGGAAGCATTGGCCGCAGAGTGGCACGTGTTGCGAAGGCGTTCGAGATGTGGGTGATAGCAACGCGAAGGTCGACAAAGACACCGGGCAGCGCACGATTCGCGGACATAATGCTGCCCACCGATCAACTCAGTCTGCTGCTATCAGAAAGCGACTTCGTTGTCATCACAACACCGCTTACCCCTGAAACGTACCATCTGTTCGGGGCCGACCAGTTCGCAGCTATGAGAAGCGATGCCTTGTTGGTCAACGTATCACGCGGTCCCACAGTGGACGAGGCTGCGCTTGCTGTCGCACTCAGAGAACGTGAAATAGCAGCGGCCGCGCTCGACGTGTTCGAAACTGAACCGCTGCCGCAGGAAAGCCCTCTCTGGGATCTCCCCAATCTCTTGTACAGTCCACACATAGCAGGTAATGTGCCGGATTATCCCCTCATGGTACAGGACTTATTCGTACGAAACCTTGCTCGATACGTCCGTGGAGACAGACTGCAAAGCGTGGTGAATAAGCGGCGGGGATACTGAAGCCGTTGCCTAATCCCTGAACAACCAGCCATGACCTGCGGCGCTACATACCGTTCGAATCAGTATGGCCGCCTCAAATACGGGGACAACACTCGCTGAAAGTGCCCCGCTACTGGCCGCTCTCTCATTCAGCATCATTGACGTGCAGCCGGTCTCAGCAGTAGAGTAACATGTACAGAAGAAACATCCCATGAACGCCTGGAAACCAACAACCGCCGGAGTACTGGAGATCATCGCAGGATCGCTTCACCTGGTGACCGGGTTCGTGGTCATACTTATCGCCGGAGGGGTGGCAGGCGGGCTACGCTTGGCGGAATTACCACAACTCCCACTATTTGTACGACTACCCCTCATAGCAGGAATAGGTCTCCCATTCCTTGTACTTGGCATCGTCAGCATACTGGGCGGAATCAGCGCACTCCAGCGGAAGCGATGGGGACTGGCGCTCGCAGGAGCAATATGTGCAGTGCTGCCAACCCAGACTCTACTTGGCATACTGGCAATCGTTCTAGTCTCGATTTCGCGCGATGAGTTTGAGTGAACACAGCGGTGTGTTAATCCTGCACCAGACGGAAGGGTGGTACGAACAAACCCGAAGGCGAGGGCAGAACAATGCAGAGATCGTGGAAGCCGGTCACAGGAGGAGTTCTTAGCATCGTGGCGGGCACTCTCAATATCACATTCGCTGTCTTCCTGCTGTTCTTCGGCGGAATACTCGCTGCAATGCTCAGCACGATCGGACTACCGGCACTGCTATCCTTCCTTCCATTTCCAGTTTTCGCTGGCGCAGCAATTCCTCTTGTCATCCTCGGTACGATCTCCATCGTGGGTGGTGCGTATGCGGTTCGACGGAGAGTCTGGCCACTTGCCCTCACGGGAGCAATCTGTGCCTTATTCCCTCCCCAGCTCACCATACTGGGCGTGCTGGCGATTGTATTCGTCGTCCTGGGAAAGGACGAGTTCATCTGATCGGTTCGGATTCCGGCAGCTAAGGTTATGCGAAAGTCGTGGCAGCGACTTCTCCGGCGTGCTCGCCATCGTTGCGGGTGCGCGTAACCCGCTGTTCGCACTCTTCCTTTCCGTATCGTTGTCAATTGCATCACCATTCGATTCTGCGGTCATGACAATCGACCTGATCGACGCGAAGACCAGACAAGGCGACACCGGTGCGCCACTCCGAGCATGATGCGGATGGAAATCCGGATACCCATACCTGATTCTCCAAACACGGCATAGGTCAGTGGCATCCAGGCAGCAGATCCGTGCAAACGCCACGGTATAGAGAACCATAAGAACGCCGTAGCTGATGCGGGCCATTAACCGGTACTGAACCGGGTCAAGCCGGTACACTACATGCCGCGTAGACAGGAAGAACCCGGCTGTGGCACCCGGCATTCAGGCCCCCGTAGAGCAGACACAGGGATAAAGGAATACCCCCCAGATGTCCCAGCGGATATCGGGATTTGTGATATAGCCGTGGGCATAGCTCACCAACACCTCAACTCTCCTGCGACAACTCCACCCAGTAGCACACTCTGTGAACGCGTTGATCGCATGGCTGTGTCAGCGGCCGCACTTTTCGAAATAACGCTGATGATATTCCTCTGCGGGCCAGAAGGGACTGGCCGGCTGGATCTCCGTGACCACCGGCCTTCTAAAACGACCGGACTTCTCGAGTATGTGCATTGACGCCTCGGCCTCAACCTTCTGCTGCTCATCATGATAGAAAACAGCGGACCGATACTGCGGCCCGATATCAGGGCCTTGGCGATTCAGTTGCGTGGGATCGTGACTGGTCCAGAAGACTTCAAGCAGCGTTTCGTAAGACACAACTGCAGGATTATACGTGACCAGAACAGCCTCAGCGTGGCCGGTCTTTCCAGTACAGACTTGCTCGTATGTCGGTCTCTCCAGAGTCCCACCAGTATATCCGACACTCACATCAACAACTCCCGGGACCTGCCTGAACGTGTGTTCCACGCCCCAGAAGCAACCTGCCGCAAAAGCCGCAGTCTTGAGTGTCGGATCCTGTTTCACTC
>SKVJ01000027.1 GCA_007129495.1 Dehalococcoidia bacterium
GTCGGTGTACTCTCATCAGGTATTTCCGTGTGCAGCAGATTCACACGGCCAAGACTTCGCCGTGCGATTGGGGCACGTGGAATCTTGAAAGGCATATAGATTCACCAGGGATGACAGGCTTGACAGAAGACGGTTAGCAGAATGAGTGCCACGCGTTGGCCTGTCGGGCATCCCAGGCCACACATTTCCGGACAGCGATCTCCTCACAACAAGCCGTTATCGGTCCTTTCCTTGACCAGGCGGGCCGTCGCAATCGGGATGCCTCCTCCCTCTGCGATTTCCTCTGCACTGGCCGCTCGAATCGCTGCAATGGAATCGAAAGCGAGAAAAAGTGCACGCTTTCTGCGAGGTCCGATACCAGGCACATCGTTAAACAGGGAAGCTACCATCGAAGTATCGCGGAGGTTTCTGTGATAGGCGACCGCAAAACGGTGTGCCTCATCCCTGACCGCCTGCAACAGCAACAGGCCAGGAGAGTCGGTCTTGAAGTCAAGCGGCTCCGTACCACGCTCGTAGTAGACATGTTCGTATTCTTTGGCCAGTCCGACCACTGGCACATGATGTCCGGAGTACTCGTCACGGACGGAGAGGGCCACTCCGATCTGTCCTCGCCCCCCATCCACAAGAATCAGGGAAGGAGTTACCGTCCATTTGCCCATTGACTTACCTCCTGACTTTCCCTGATTCGTCATCCGGGCGAACCGCCTCCTCAGAACCTCACGCAGCATGGCATAGTCGTCCTGACCGACAACATCACGTATCTTGAATCGGCGGTACTCCGAAGGCTTGGGTATTCCATCCTCGAAGACGACCATACTGCCCACGCCATCACTACCCTGCGTGGTTGATACATCATAACCCTCGATACGCCGGGGGAGCACGGCCAGGCCGAGCTCATCCTTCAATTGCTGGAGTCCGGATTCTCTCGCTGCGCTCCCCCAACCCGTGCTCACTCGCCTTGCAACGAGTTGCCGGGACGCTCCGTCAGCAACAGTATCGAGAAGTTGTTTCCGAACGCCCTTACGTGGCACGGTCAAACGAACCGGAGCACCGCGCAGACCCGAGAGCCATGCCCGGATCAGTCCGGCATCAGCAACAGGGTGCTGCAGCATAATGACAGGGGGAAGGTTTGAGGTCGTCCCGTAGTACTCCAGTAAGAAGCCGCGAAGTACTTCGGAAGGAAGCAGAGAAGCTGTGTTCTCGACGGCGAAGTCCTCCCTGCCAACAACTCTTCCCTCGCGCACCGAGAACACCGCCACAAGTGCCGAACTACCCTCCTGAGCGACGGCAAGTATATCCTGATCACCTCTGAGTGCCGTGACCCCTCCATACCGATTGGTAATCAGGTCGACTGCCTGCACTCTGTCGCGCAACAGCGCAGCGCGCTCGAAATCGAGTTGCTCGGCAGCTTCCTTCATCTCGTGCACCAGGGAATCCAGCACAGCCCCATGCCTGCCCTCCAGAAACATCACGATGCGATCGATGGTCTTGTGGTAGTCCTCCCTGCTGATAGCCTGTACGCAAGGGCCGGGACAAAGGCCTATGTCCATGTTGAGACAGGCTCGAGATTTCTTGCCTTCAAGAGAACCGGAACATACACGAAACCGAAAAACCTTCCTGATGAGTCGAAGTGTCTGGCGCATCGAACGTGCACTCGCAAATGGTCCGAAGTAACGTGCTCCATCATTCCCACGACGACGGGTGACGGATACAGTTGGCCAATCACTTTCTACGTCAATCTTAAGAAAAGGAAAACTCTTGTCGTCTTTGAGGCGGGCGTTGTAAAGGGGACGATATTGCCTGATCAGGTCGGCTTCCAGCACAAGGGCTTCTTGCTCGCTGCCGATTTCGATGAACTCTACCTCGGCAACTGCAGATACCAGTCTGACTGTCTTCGTGCTAAACCCGGCTTTCGAGCCGAAATAGCTCATGACGCGATTACGCAGATTGGCTGCCTTCCCGATATATATGAACTGGCCGGATTCGTTCTTAAACAGATATACGCCCGGACTTTTTGGGGCGAAGGCGAGCTGATGGCGGATTCTGTCGTTAACCATCCGAATTCGATTCTAGCAAGGGTTGCGGTAGCAGCAAAACCCGAAATGCTGTGGTACAATGGAAACTCTATGAAGCAGGATATAGCTGCTTTCCTCGACTATCTGGCCAGGACAAGAGGCTCGTCGCAGAATACTGTTTCGGCGTATAACAACGACCTCAACCAGTTGGCTGATTTCATAATGTCCGAGCAGGCCAGAGGCATCCTCTCATCGCAGGAGGAGCTCCTGATGGCTTATCTTGTACATCTGAAGGGGAAGGGGTACTCTCCAGCGACGTCCGCACGCAAGGTCGCATCAGCACGTTCTTTCTTCAAGTACCTCGTCGAGACCGGCAAGCTCAAAGAGAATCCTATTCGAAATCTGATCAGTCCTCACGTGAATAAGAAGGCACCCCGGGTGCTGACTTCAGCCGAATTCCGGCAGCTTCTTTCGGTGCCACAATTACTCTCCACCCCCGAGGCGCGCCGCGACGTTGTGATGCTCCAAGTGCTCTATGCCACCGGACTACGAGCCAGCGAGATAGTCTCGCTTCAGATGACAGATCTCAATCTGGACAGGGCTACCTTGTCCTGCCGCCATGGAAATTCTCACAGACAGCTTCGCCTCACTCGCGATGTCTGTGAGCTAATCAGGGAGTATGTGTCCAACGGTCGACTCGATCTTCTCTACGATGAACGCGAGACGGCACTCTTCCTGAACCGGCGTGGACATCGACTTACACGGCAGGGATTCTGGCAGATAGTCAAGAACTACGCATCGCGCGCTGGATTGGGGGATCGTGTGACTCCTCACACGCTGAGACATAGCTTCGCCGTGCGCGAAATGCAGAATGGAGCAGACCTTCGCTCGCTACAGCAAGCGCTCGGGCACGCCTACATCTCAAGTACACGGGTATATAGACAGCCACTATCAGCGTGAAATAACGATTATGGGAAAGAAACAACGCCGGAAACAGCGCAAGGTTACCGCACCGGTACCAGCACCAGTTGCCCAGCTTCCTGTCGGTGAGTCGACTTCAGACACTGCGAAGACAGGAGCCGGCACAATGCACCCTCCGGCGCAGAAGCCGCGGGCGGGTACCGATTGGTCCGAGTTCCGTGACCGCTACCGCCACGTAAATGTCGAGCTTAAACGAATAGGCATCTTGGCTGGCTCTTTTCTCGTAGTTCTGCTTATACTCACCGCTATTCTTACCTAGAGACCATCAGGATCAGGATCCAGATGGATATCGAAACAGCTCGAGCGCACCTCTTCAAGCATCTGTCACGCGACATTCGTGATATGCGCGTCATCGAGGCGATGCAAAGCGTACCTCGAGAGTTATTCGTACCCGAGACACTTCGTGAAGTCGCGTACGATGACAGGCCTTTGAGCATCGGTTACGGCCAGACCATATCCCAGCCTTCAATGGTGGCGATGATGATTGAGGCACTCGACCTCAAAGAGACTGACAAAGTTCTTGAACTGGGTGCCGGAAGCGGCTACGTGGCCGCCATACTCAGCCATATGGTGGAGAGAGTAATAACTGTCGAGATTGTCCCCGAACTGGCGGACTTTGCCGCATCAGCCCTCGCAGAGCTTGGCTACGCCAACATCGATGTACACCTGGTGCCAAAATCGACGCTCGGCTACATGCCTGAAGCCCCTTATGATGCCATTATAGTATCCGCCGGGGCTCCGACAGCGCCACCGCTGCTTCTTGCCCAGCTCAAGTGGCATGGTCGACTGGTAATTCCCATCGGTTCCCGATGGCAGCAGGAACTCACAAAGATAACGCGGCTGCCTGAGGGCGACGTGGTGGAAAGCCTTGGTGCGTGCTACTTCGTCCCCCTGCTTGGCGAGGGCGCGTGGAAAGGCTGAGAGAGTTAAAGAGTGCCCCCAAGGGGATTCGAACCCCTGATCTCCAGCTTGAAAGGCTGGCGTCCTAGGCCTCTAGACGATGAGGGCGTGAAACGCTACGGGTAGACGGGCAACGCATTAAGGCCGCAGGTTTCCTCAAATCCAAGCATAAGGTTCATATTCTGTACGGCCTCGCCGGCTCCGCCCTTTACAAGATTATCAATAGCGCTGATAACGAGCAAGCGACTCGTCCGCGCATCATACTGCGGAAACAGATGACAATAGTTGCTTCCCCATACATGCTTGGTGGCAGGCGGGGATTCCACAACCTCAACGAATGGAGAAGACCGGTAGAACTCCTGATATTCCGTCACAAGCCGTTTCTGCGGGTCCGCTCCCTGGCCGATCCATTCCTGCGAGAGTCGCATGTAGCAAACGCTGAGAATTCCCCTGGTCATCGGAATCAGATGTGGTACAAAGAGCACTTCGCTCACCTGGTCGTTCAATAGACGGCATTCCTGCCGAATCTCCGCGAGGTGGCGATGTCCGCCAATGGCGTATGCCGCAACGCTCTCGTTGCACTCGGCGTAATGAGTGGTAAGAGTAAGGCTTCGTCCCGCGCCGGAAACACCGGACTTGCTGTCAATGATTATGTCCCCATCAAACATCCCACATGATAGCGCAGGCGCAAGTGCAAGCAGTGCGCCGGTTGGATAACAGCCGGGGTTGGCCACAAGGTTCGCATGCCTGATCTCTTCGCGGTGTAACTCGGGTAAGCCGTATACAGCGGACTTGAGAAGCTGCGGACACGGATGCACTACTTCATACCATGATTCGTATTCCTCAATACTCTTAACACGAAAATCGGCACTGACATCCACGACCTTGATTCCCTGTGCGAGCAGTGGTTCACAGACTTCCGCACTGGCCTTGTGTGGCATAGCAGAGAACACCAGATCAACGGGTACATCCAGGTCTGACTGTATCACAAGATCGGCACTAGTCATGTGCGGAAATACTTCAGAGAGTCGCTTACCGGCGGCGCTGCGTCCGGTAGCACTTACAACTTCAATCTCAGGGTGGCGAAGCAGAATTCGCGCAAGATCTATCCCGATGTACCCGGTAATGTTGATAATTCCGACTCTTGTCCTTGCCATGGCGAAGAGAGACAATTATACACTACGTCACCCGTTGTTCTATGTGACCGCATCGACGCAGGTAACAAACGTGCATTGGCTTTGACGCCAAGGTGAGGATACTGTACAGTAATAGCTTCATTTCTGGAATGGAGGCCGAAACACAATGCCCAAGATCTACTTCATTGATGTTACCAATCGCGACGGAGTACAGACCGCGCGTCTAGGTCTTTCCAAGCTGCAGAAGACCATGATCAACCGCTACCTAAACCAGATGGGAATCTTCCAGTCGGAATTCGGTTTTCCCACAACAAAGCATGAGACCATGTATTTGCAGGCCAACGTGGAGCACCAGGAGAACGGAAGAATGCGCCCCATCCGGCTTGGTGGCTGGGTTCGTGCCACGGTCGAGGATGTGCATACCACGTTCAAGCTGATCCCTAAGATGAAGCACCTGAACCTTTCGATTTCCACCAGTGAGCAAATGATCTACGGAAAGTGGGCTGGCAAGATGACCGAGGACGATGTCATCAGCAGCATGACGCAGGCACTCGATGCCGCGAGAGAATATGGCGCCGAGTCAGTCGGCATCAATGCCGAGGATGGATCACGCACCAACCTCGACTTTCTCATTCGGTTTGCCCGCGCCGCCAAGGAGCATGGAGCCGATCGAGTCCGCTACTGCGACACGCTTGGCTATGACAACCCGTTCAGTATATACGACACCTTGAAGACGCTTGCCGAGACGGTAGAACTACCTATCGAAGTGCACTGTCACGGAGACCTCGGGATGGCGGTGGCAACTTCTCTCGCTGGCGCCAAGGGTGTACTCGACGGCGGACAGGATGCCTACATCAACACCACCGTCAACGGCATTGGTGAGCGCGCAGGCAACGCGGATCTCGTTGCAACAGTACTGGCCGTGACGAAGTCGAAGGGCTTTGCCAACAAGTATGAATTAGGCAAACCAATCGATCTCAAGAAAGCCTGGCGACTCGCCCAGTACGGCAGTTACGCCTTTGGCGTACCGATACCCATCAATCAGCCGGGTGTCGGCGCGAACGCATTTGCACACGCATCCGGCATTCATGCCGATGGAGTACTGAAAGATCCTGAGAACTACGAACTCTACAGCTACGAGGATCTCGGAAGAGGCGAGCCGGAGATGGTGGAGACGGGCCGCGAAATATGCTCGGGCGAGTATGGCGGAGTCTCCGGCTTCCGGCATATCATGGGTCGCATGGCAGTTTCCTTCGAAGACGCGGAGGATGCCCGGAAGAAACTCGAGTTGGTCCGGTATGCAAACGTGCTGGCGCAGAAACCGCTGGTCACGGATGAACTCAAGTTCATCTGCAAGTACCCCGACATCGCACGCAAACTGATGACCCTCGTGCCGGACTGCTAGCTTGTTGATGCTTGACATTCCCGCACGTTCACAGGGATAATGGCGATGCCTTAGAGCGGGTGTAACTCAGTGGTAGAGTTCCTGCTTCCCAAGCAGGCTGTCGCGGGTTCGAATCCCGTCGCCCGCTCCA
>SKVJ01000031.1 GCA_007129495.1 Dehalococcoidia bacterium
AGACAAGGAGGCCTTGTGATGAGAAGAACTGCAGCCGCGATACTTGCGGTCAGCCTCGCGCTATCGACGCTCGTGGGCTGCGCCGACCACAACGACATAACGGAGACTGCCCGTGTGACCCGGTCGGATGTAACCTCAAGGGTTTCTGTGAGCGGCAATCTCGAGGCCCATGAGAACCGGTTCGTCTCCTTCACCGTGCCCGGCACCGTCGATGTGGTCCTGGTCGAGAAAGGCGATACCGTCAGCCGCGGAGACGTACTCGCCCGGCTCGATTCGAGAGACCTGCAGCGAAGGGTCGACCTCGCCCGGACACAAGTGGAGCAGGCACGTGTGCAGTACGACATCGCCGACCAGCAGCTCCGCGAGACCATCTACCCGAACTACTACGGTTCCTATGTGATCGACGTGCCCGGCATCTGGATGGCGCTCGACCAGGCAACCGACCGTATCCAGAGGGCGCAGGACTACATCGACCAGAGCAATGCGACTGAGGCCAACGTGCTGTTGCACCAGGCGATTGAGGACATAGAACGGGCTGAGGAAAGCGCTGAAGCTCGTCCATGGGACCTCCCCATAGCCATCAAGGTGATGGAGTTGCAACGGGAGGCAGCCGCAACCAGGGTCAGGGCCGCGGAACTGGAATTCGAGACCGCCAGGGACAACCTGGATGACGCCACCATCACCGCTCCTATCCACGGTGTCGTCACTACCATCAACATCAAGGAGGGCGACGTGCTCTCCTCAGCCGACCTCGCCCAACCTGCGTTCCAGATCATCGATCCCTCGACACTCGAGATGTCCGGCCTTATCGACGAGATGGATATTGCCGATATCACCCTCGGCCAGGAGGTGTTTGTCACACTGGATGCGCTGCCCGGAGTGGAGGTCGAAGGCACCGTGACGTTCATCTCCCATGCCGCCATGATCCAGGCCGGAGTCGTAATGTACGAAACCATCGTCAGCCTTCATGACCCCGATCCCAGGGTCAAGGACGGCATGAGCGCCACAGCCAATATCGTCACCGAGCGCGCAGAGAACGTACTGACACTCCCCTCTGCCGCCATCTTCCGGAGGGACGGCCGGGATATCGTGTACTACATCGACCGGGACGGCAGGCCGGTCGTTCGCGAGGTCACGATTGGACTCCGGGGAGTTCGCGTCGTAGAAATCGTCAGTGGACTGGATGAAGGAGATGAGGTCTCCCGGCAGGCGCCGCAATAGAACTTAGTGTCGGACAGGAACACCTCAGCGCGGAGGAGGTTCTCAATTCCTCCCGCTTGGTCGGGTTGGGCCGTCCGTTATTCTCTCTGTCACCCGCTAACCCGCTCGCCTTCAGTGCTGCTCTTCCCCGGTCGCGGATGGTATCATCTGCTCACGGGTTACGCCGTACAACAATGGAGAACAGGTGCTGCCTACAATGAATACCGACCGCTTCGAACAACTCGTGGGAGAGGCAATCGAAGGACTGCCCGAAGAATTCCGGGAACTGCTGGACAACGTGGCCATATTCATCGAGGACCAGCCATCGAAGACCATGCTCCGCGACCTGGGCATGCGGCCGGGTGAAACGCTCCTGGGTCTCTACGAGGGCGTTCCCCATACCGAGCGCACTTCGTCGTACGGCCTCGTGCCGCCGGACCGGATCACTCTGTTCCAGCGCAGCATAGAGGAGTCCCATGACACCGACGGGGCAGTGGCGGAACAGATCCGCCGCACCCTCCTGCACGAAGTCGGACACCATTTCGGCATTGACGAGAACCGGTTGGCTGAGATCGAGGCCGGATGGAATTCACGGAGCACCTAGCCTGCAATCAGCGCGATACCGCATGTGCGGTATTCGCGCCACTGTTCGCGCGGAGCGAACCGGTATGATCGACAACAGAGGTCTGCTGCAGGAGTGCGTCGATCACGGTGTTCTCCACCTGGACCAACCGCAGGAGCTCCAGCATACTCCCCCGTCCCTCCCACCGGACTTCGACTTCCAGAAGATCGAAGGAATGCTCCTCGGGTTGGCTATTGGCGACGCACTTGGCACGCCCACGGAAGGAATGACGCCCAAGAGGCGTCGCGGAGTGTATGGCGAGATCCGTGACTTCCTTCCCTCCGAACACCCCATGGGGCCGATCGGCTCCGGCACAGACGACACCCAACTGGCCTTCTGGACCATCGAGCAGTTGCTCGAGGACGGTGGACTGGTTCCGGGCAAGCTCGCTGCACGGTTCTGCGCGGAGCCGATCATCGGCATAGGCAACGCGACGTCGCAGTTCGTCCGCCGGTTCCGGGATCAGGGGCTCCCCTGGCAACTCGCGGGCACGGATTCCCTGGGCAACGGGTCTCTCATGCGCATCGCGCCCGTCCTGCTGCCCTACCTTCAAGTGCCCCATTCATCCATGTATGCCGACGCCGCCCTCGATACAATGCTCACGCACAACGAGACCGGGAACATTGCCTCGTGCGTATCGTTCATCAATCTCCTCTGGCATCTGCTGCCTATGCACGGCAGCCCGGAGCCTGTGTGGTGGATAGATACGTTCTCTTCGTACGCGCAGAAGCTCGAGGGCAACGGAACACGCTACAAGGTGACGAGGAGTGGGGTGGCCGAATACGAAGGCCCTCTCTCGTCGTATGTGTCACAGGTGTGCCGGGATGCATACGAAAGACGGCGCTCATCTGTGGAAGCGTGCGATTCCTGGGGCTCGAGCGCGTACCTGATGGAGACATTGCCGTCGGCACTCTACATCCTGGCCCTGCATGGCCACGACCCCGAGGCTGCAATCGTGAGGGCTGTAAACGATACGAAGGACAATGACACCATCGCCGCTATCGTCGGCTGCGCCGTCGGAGCGCTGCACGGCCTCGCCGGACTGCCGGAGCGGTGGGTCAGGAACCTTAGCGGCCGCATCCGCGAGGGCGGTGATTCTGAAGTCTTCCGCCTGATATACCGGGCGAAGCAGGCCTTCTGGTTGAAACACCCACGCTGATGACGCGCGTGCGGTGATTCCGCAGCCGCAGTAGTCGGTTTTTCGTTGGGGCACGATGACTCGTGCCTGCACCATCGTCGCAGGGCAGAACGCACGCCACGCCGACCAGCAAACGTGACGCGTTGCAACAGCACTGCGTGTCAACGCCAGATCGAGGACGACCGTCTACTTGTCCAACTCGGCGCTCGAAAGCCGTGAAGACCGGGGTTGAGGCAGCTTCTCGAAGCAGTCCTCAGGTTCACCATCGACACGGGTTTCACCCTTCTCAACGGCCACGGCAAGGGCACAGTACACATATCGGAAGCTTTGGATGTACTTCTTGGCGTGACTCTCATTCCTCAGACGGGCATGGGAACTGCCCAGGAGATTCATTGTGGCATCGATCAGCCGGATCTGCACATTGGGATCAAGTTGCGTCATAGCACCCTCCTCACACTCAATCGTTCGCTACCTCGCTTGGGGAGTGTAACGCAGATGCCGGTTTTTGCCAAAGAGCAGGCATTCCTTCGTCGACGCCGACGCCTGATCCACATCATGGCTATGCGGTTCAGCTTACTTTTCGACTGTTTGTAGAAGCCGTTCGGGAACGACCCGCTCGCATATTGTGATTCACATCTGTCATGTTGAGGGATGCATCACGATACATCCGGGTGTCCCCCGTCTTCACCAGGGCCGCGACGTTGTATCATTGGACTGGAATTCCGATCATGGAGGTGCATGATGACGACGCGAAGAGACTACCACGGAATCACCATCAAGTGCCTGCAGGGCAACATCGCAGACCAGCCGGACGTCGATACGATCGTGAACGCCGCCAACGCAGAGCTTCGGATCGGTGGTGGGGTGGCGGGCGCCATTCACCGGGCTGCAGGACCGGGACTCGAGGAAGAGTGCCGTCCACTGGCGCCGATACGCCCGGGCCAGGCGGTCATCACCGGCGGACACAACCTGCCGAACCGTCACGTCATACACTGTCTGGGCCCGGTATTCGGGAGGGACAAGCCCTCAGACCAGCTCCTTGCTGCGTGCTACCGCAACGCACTGCGTCTCACGGAGGAGTACGATATCGTGTCGATAGCGTTTCCGGCGATCTCCACCGGCGCCTTCGGCTATCCGGTCGAGGCCGCAGCCCCCATCGCGATGCGGACGGTGCTCGAGGAGATAGCGGGCTTAACCACTGTAAAGCTGGTCCGTTTCGTGCTCTTCAGCAGCAATGACCTTGCCGTCTACAGCGGGGTGCTGAACAGGGAAGTGGATGCGGCGCGATAGCGACTGTGACCGATCGGCGCGGAGGGACTGACGGAAAGGAATCCTCAGTCTTCACCACCCCAGAGGATCGCCATCAGCTCATCCTTACCAATATTGAGGTGCTCAGCCACCTCCTTAAGAATCCCGCTCAGCGTCCCTGCCTTCAGCGATTCATGCAGGGGTACGGTAATATGGTGCGGCACTTCACCCTGCCTCGTGAGTCGAATGTGGCTGCCAGCCTGCCGCGTCGTCTCGTACTCGAGGCGTGACAGAAGATGTACGAGATCCTGGCCGCTGACGTCTCGAGGAAGCTTCACACCGGAATAACCTCTTCGCGAACCAGGCGGAGACGGATAACCCTTGGCAGGTCCTGTTCGTCGAAGTGACAGCGTACAGCTTCCACAGCCATGCGCCTGATCTCATCCAGCGTATCGGCCTGCGTGTAGATGCAGCAACCCGGCACGCAGGCTTCGTATCCCCCATCTACAGATTCCTCCACCAGGAACACTATCTCCTTCGGCATCTCAGTCCTCCCATCCATCGGCGCGGGGGCGGTCAGCTGGTACGGTCACTTGAGCACCATATCCGCCCGGGCACACCGCAAAGAGCCATCCTCGAATAAGTCCAGTTGACACGACCTTCTGCACATCATAACTGCAGCCGGTCCTCGTGCAACCATAACTATAGCACCCAAACAGGGGAATGAAGCGAGCCTTGTGGAGAGGTATCGCAGGGGCGGTTCGCGAACCGCCCATCCTGGCGGGATATAGGTAGGGGACGGATACATCCGTCCCGCCATCGTTCGGATTACCGGCCCTCGGTTGTGATGTGTATAACATGTGTGAATTGGGCTCGGTCCGTAGGGATCGATTCCCATATCGACCCGCCGGTGGTGTGGCCGGGTATACGCAGGGGACGGATATATCCGTCCCGCCATCCGCATTGTCCACCGTAGGTAGGGGACGGATACATCCGTCCCGCCATCGTTCGGATTACAGGCCAGCGGTTGTGATGTGTATAACATGTGTGAATTGGGTTCGGACCGTAGGGATCGATTCCCACATCGACCCGTGGGAAAGGAGTTGCATAATGAAGCTGTTGATGTTCCACGCAGGGGAGTTCTGGTACAGGCCGAACCTGACTGAAGGGTCGGAACCGGAGAAGACCGTGCTGCCGGAGGGACTGGTGGTATTTGCCCACGTTGAGGAGTCGGACGTCGAACGCCCGGACGCGGTGGACAAGGCCGTCGGCAATATCAAGTGGCTGTCGAACAAGAACAAGGTCGGGAGCATCGTCCTGCACTCGTTCGCCCACCTGTCCAGCAGCAAGTCGGATCCGGATACGGCAGACGGGATAATCCAGGCGATCGCGGAGAAGCTCGCAAAGAAGGGACTGGACGTGCATGTCGTGCCGTCCGGCCAGTTCTACGAGTTCTCGATCCACGTGCTGGGGCCGTCGCTGGCGAAGGTGTTCAAGGAGGTGTGAGCGGCGCATCCCGCGCTGAGGCAGGCGCACGATGCCTCGTGCCCGCGGGTGTGGTGGGGTATACGCAGGGGACGGATACATCCGTCCCGCCATCGTTCGGATTACAGGCGCGCGGTTGTCATGCGGACACCGCGTGTGAATCCAATCCCGCCCGTACGGGCACGATGCGTCGTGCCCGCTGCCCTGTGAATCCCGCCACACCCGCGTCACCCGCCCGGTCGTATTCGCACCATGCCCTGTAGGGATGGGCCATGGCCCATCCGTTGTCTCGTGCACGTCACACACCGAAGCTCACTTTGCAGCCCGCCCGGCTTACCGCATTCCGGCCCGGTAGGGGAGGGTTTGAAACCCTCCCGCCGTGCCCTGTGGTGAACTACGCGTGTCACGTGATCACCGTGCGTGTTTCTCCTTGTCACGGACTGCCTTGCGGACTACAATTGCCGCACAGAGGGAACTCTAATGACGGAAGTACTACTGTCTGTCCACATTGAGGCTCTGCCAGAGGGCGGATTCC
This sequence comes from Dehalococcoidia bacterium, assembly GCA_007129495.1. Classification (GTDB taxonomy): domain Bacteria; phylum Chloroflexota; class Dehalococcoidia; order GIF9; family AB-539-J10; genus SKVJ01. Next base: position 6,229 of record SKVJ01000031.1, read on the forward strand.
TCGCCACCAGCGACGAATTGCCCGGAATGGTAGCCCAGGGAAGAACGGTGGCTGAGACCGTAGTGATCGCTCAGGACGTCGCTCGCAAGTTGATCGAATCCTTCCTCGAACACGGAGATGAACTGCCTGCCGGCTTGCGCAACGCCATGCCTCCAAGCGGTGATGTTCGCATACCAGTGAGCGTGTCCTGATGGGCAGGCTGTCCGGGTTCAGTTCGGATGAGGTGATCGGCAAACTCAGGCGTGCTGGC
>SKVJ01000043.1 GCA_007129495.1 Dehalococcoidia bacterium
CTTGGCCTTCTGGGCCAGAACCGTACTCGTTATGAGCCCCGTGGGTCTCCGATGCATCTTGCTTGGTCGACCGGGACAATTACAACATAGCACGGCACACACCGATTTTCAAGTTGCGCATTGTCTTCTTTGGACTGGTTGCAGTTACTGCGAACCGGGATTGCCCGGTGGCCGTAATTCCCGTATCGTGTCTGAACTGGCGGACAACCACAAATGTGGCCATGAGAGAAAATGGTATTGGCAGGTAGATGAAGTACGGCAGGCTGCCGATGGCACTCCGTGTCCTCACCTCAAGACAATCGTTCTCGTGATTCCACTTGTACCGTGGAGTCAGTGGAGACGCTGTATTGGTTCAGGGATCGGCGTTCTTGCCGACAGAATCCCTGGAAAGGCGGGGGGGTCCCAGGCTGTCTCAGTTCCTATGGGGCGTTCCCGTTCGCCGACTCTGATTGTGTGCAAGCCTGTTGGCCTCGCCCTGACAGGGCCATCTGTCGAATGACCTGATAGACCCTGTGCGCTATCATTTGGATATATGTGCAGCCAGATCAGAATCCGTGAAGTGCTGGTCCGGTCTGCGCTTACGCGTTCGAGGTTGTTCGATTACTGTGTGAACCCGTATGCGGGGTGTGCTAACGCATGTGTCTACTGCTATGCCAGGTTTGCGACGCGCTTTTCTCATCCAGGCGAGCCTTGGGGCAGTTTCGTGGATGTGCGTATCAACGCTCCTGTGATGCTTGAACGCCAGTTGCACCGTGCCCGTCGCGGCGATGTATACATGAGTTCCGTGTGTGATGCGTGGCAGAAACCGGAGGCACAGTACGGGATATCCCGGCGATGTCTCAGCCTCCTGGTCGATTGGGGCTATCCACTGTTCCTGCAGACCAAGAGCGCTCTGGCGGAAAGAGATTTCGATCTGCTTTCGGGATGCACTGCCGTCCAGTTCGGTGTTACGCTTACCACGCAGGATGCGTTTACTGCCAGCATCTTCGAACCTGGGGCATCATCTCCAGCCGAGCGACTCCGGGTTCTGCAAGAGGCGAAGAGAATTGGACTTCGGACATTCGTATTCCTCGGTCCCCTTCTGCCCGGATTGTCCGATCGCGGCCATGGCTTGGGCAGTCTGTTTGCCGACGTTGCCGGTCTGCAGCCGGACATTCTATATGTCGACAGGTTGAACCGCCGTGCTGGAATGTGGCGGGCAGTATGTGCGGCCGTTTCGTCCATAGATCCGGCTCTTCTGCCCGAATACCGGAGGATTCTGTTCTCGGCCGAGTCGAGTGATTACGAGGTGGCGCTTCGTCATCGGGTGGAACAGGTAGCTTCCGAACATGGGATGCTGCAGCGTATTCACTGGTGCTTCTAACTCATAGCTGGACCTTGGGGCTATGCCGAGGGCTGGTTTTTTTTCTGCCATGGGAAAGGCGTACCGAAATGTGCGTGCAGGGTCTATAATGGGCGTCTCGGATAAGTAATGGCCCCCAGCAGGCTCAAGGCACATCAACCATTCATCCTGATGGCGCTCAGGAGTGGTGCGAAGACGCAACAAGGCCTTCGCAGACAGTACGAGCGTCTCCTGCACTACATGGGCTTGCCGGTTTCGTTTGCGGGCGAAGATCGTGGCTGGAGATTCCATCGTGAACTTGATGAGAATCTTGATGCGCTGGTGAAAAAGGGTTTCATCACCAGGGAGGGTGACTCCTTTTCGTTGACAGCGGAAGGACAGGAACTGGCGGAGTCGGCCTATCAGCGAGCACGCGCATCTGAGGATCCGTCCTTCACGTCAGCACACAGTCCGGCTGTTGCGTCCCGCCTTTCCGTTATCTCCTATGGGCTCCTGGCCTTGCTGAAAATGGCGGCCGGGTTCACCTTTCGAAGTGCGGCGCTTGTGGCGGATGGACTCGACAGCCTCATCGACGTTCTGTCGGCATCCATCGTGTTGCTCGGAGTTCGCTTCGGAAAAGAGTTGATGTCTGCAGCGTTCGTAGTCGCAGTGATGGGACTGATCGCCTATCTTATCGTATATGAGGGAGTGGCACGGCTTATGTCGCCGGTAGCCGTCGCGACTCCACCTGCAGCCTTCGTAGCGGTTATTGTCGCCGGAGGTATCTCATATGTGCTCAGTCTGTACCAACGCATAGTTGGCAAGCGCGGAGGAAGTCTCACGCTGATGTCTCAGTCGGTCGACGGCCGTAACCACGTGTTCCAGTCCGGCGCTGTGCTGGTGGGCCTCTTCTTCGCGCGGTATGGTATTCCGGCTGTCGATGCCGTGGTCTCCATTATTATTGGCGTCCTTATTCTGCGGTCGGCTGTAGAACTCGCTATAGAGCTCTCAAGGGTCGCCCGCGCAAGCGATGTGGGAGTTCAGTCCGGAGAGGGTGAATATGAACGCGGGTTTGACCGGCATCGGTGGAATTTCTTCAAGACGTGGACGCTGCTGACAATCAAAGAAGTGAGCAGTCGTCGAGATCTCATTCTTCGCTACGACCAGACGTTCACACCTGATGACCTCCCTTTTGCTACCCACCGCAGTCCTGCGGCGGGCTTTGAATATCGCAGGAACGTTGATGGCATACTTGAGGAGTTGTTCGAGGAGGGTCTCATCACCTCGGTAGGAAGTGGCCTTTACCTGACCGATTCCGGGAAGGCGAGTCTGGACGCGAGTCTGCGCCGCAGACGGCTGGGATTCTTCTTTTAGTCGCAGGACAGAGGCAGAAGGACTCCTACAGGGTCGATTCTGTTTCTCAGCAGCCACAACTCCTCTTCCGTGGGAGTGGGTGTCATACAGACAGGCCGGGTCATGTAGTCGTGAACGAAGCCGGTCTCAGCAATTACCTCATCAAGGGCAATGCCCGGGTGAATGGACTCAAGCTGGGCAAGCTTGGTTTCATTGTCGAACCGGAACACTGCCTTGTCGGTCAGTAGCATGGACGGCCCTCCGCGATGCAAACCGAGCCGTTCTCTACTGCCTGGGCCTTCGAGGTAACCGGCTCCGGAAACGAAGTCTACCCTGTCGACGAAGTTCCGTTTCTCGTGAGGCATGATGATGATCTCCCGTCCAAAAAGCGTGAAATGTCCTGGCTGATTGATCGGTCCCACCAGGCGTACTTTGGGGCGGGAGTAGTCGCCTATTGCTACGGTATTGCAGTTCCCGTACTTGTCTACCTGTGCTGCGGAACCGAATCCCACATCTATCTCGTGTCGGGCCGCGATGTAAGACATTGCAAGACTGTTGTTGAAAGCCTCCGCTGGCCACTCTCCCAATGTGGTTCCGAACTCGCTTTCCATTGCTGTCGGTACTGAGCTCACACGCGGGTTCATCACCCAACCTGCGACTATCATCCAGGAATTTGGAGCGTGATTATGCTGCGCGAGGGCCATTGCGGCGATGGGTATACGTGTGAGCAAGAGTATGGTTTGTGGTCCTGTGGACATGCCGAGGAACCACAACTCATTATCACGCAGTTCCCGTGCAATAGCGGTTGCCATGACATCGTAGATACCTGCCTGCTCAAGCTTCATAGAGCAGCTCCGATCTGTCGAAGCCTCGCGAGTTTCGCGGCACCTATCAGTTCGAGATAGGCATCATGCGTGTGGACACTATACACGTATTTCTCCAGGTACTGGTTGAATTGATCAGCGTTTCGGCCAGCCTTAGCGTATTGTGCCAGGTGCTCCCTGTCCTGATCATACACATGCAGGCATGAATATGGATGCGCACCGTAGGGAGCCTCGACAATTGCGGTCGTTCTGAACCGGGGGAGCAGATTGAGGTACGGGAGCTGTTTCACTCGATCGTGTGACACAATCTGCTCAACGGTTACAATCACGTTCCGGGTAGTGCGGCTGGCGGTAAGGTCGAGATCTTCAGGTAGCTGTCGCCGCGGGAAGAACAGTATGTTTCCATATTTGTCGCCTGCGAGTGCATGAATGATGACCCATTCAGGCTCCGCTGCGGACACCGCGTGGTAGGTTCCGCTGCCGAAGGGGTCTGAGATCTCCTGGATGTCGGGGTTGACGCGGGGTAAATCGGTGCCCATCATCTCGCGTGTGGTGAAGAACGGCATGCCGCGAGCACTACAGGCGAATCGTTCGAATGCAACCGGCTCACTGTATTCGGAGAGTTCGATGTCTCCCGCCTGAGCTGCCCGCCTGAAGCAGGGGGCTGTGCCAAACTCCTCGAGGCCCATATAGGAGAACTCAAGCCGCTTCACGCGGCCCGCGCCAATCAGGATATCGACATCGCTCGCGCTCACGTGACTGACGATGGTGAGATTTCGGGTCCCCTGACGGATAAGCTCGTACACGAAGGCCATGGGATGGTTGTGTACGGCCATTCCGCCCAGGTGGATACGGCTGCCATTCCTGATGAGCGATGCGGCCTCGCTCAGGCTGCGTAGCTTGATAGTTGGTTCACGCATGGTTGTGAGATTGTGGCGCAAACCTTACTGGAAGCGCAAGAGGTACAAGGGCTGTCGGGTGCACACCGCCACTGCTAGTCCCGGATCCAGATGTTCCCGGCGTGAACGATTTCCGACTTCCCGGGCAGCACCAAGTCCCTGTTTGCCTTGGCGTGGAACACAAAACCCTTGTATCCGACGATGTACCGGTATGACTTGCTTGTCAGCCCTCCATTGGCGACGACGATGAGGGCTTCTCGCATCTGCGTGAAATGGCGTCGAAGTCTTCCGAGTCCATATTGATTATGGCTCCGGACACCTTCACTGCCTGGGCGATGGCAGCGGCTGCCGCGGCAACGGCTGCTCCTGCTGCGTAGGCCATATCGTCTCGCTGCTGCTGTGAGTCCTCTTGTCCAGTGGTGTGACCGGATGGACTGCCGGAGCTATACTATGCCATTCGACTTGAGAGACAGTACATCAGGAGTCATAGTATGGCCAATCCCCTTGAATCGTTCGCCAGCGGGACTGTGACAGAGGCTTCTGCGAAGTCCAGCTTCGTTGCGGACCCCACAGTATTCCCTTGTATCCGTTGTGGTGTGTGTTGCAGCATATACCAGGTGCGCGTCAGCCGTTCTGAAGCGGAACGGATAGCCGACCGCATGGGGATGAACTACTGGGATTGGGTCGGGCATCACTGTGATCCGCGGTGGCCTGATTCTCGAAGTCACTTGATCGGGCACACTGATGAGGCATGTATATTCCTTGAGAAGGCGGATGTCGACGTCTATCGGTGTGCTATCTACGATGTGCGTCCTGACTCATGCCGCAATTGGGTTGCAGGTGTCTTCAAACCTGCCTGTCAGGAGGGTCTGACGAGGTTCTGGAATATCCGCGTGAGTTCCCGCGGGCAACTCGAAGGTGATGGTGACTCACTTACCCGGTTGCGGCGGTTCATCGGAATGCTTTGAGGATGTGCAGCGGCCAGTTCGCTCAAACGTCGAATACGATACGATTGGCCTGGATGACAGGTAGTTGCAATGGCTGTAGGTGCGAGGTACTCGGGGAAGAACTTCGAAGCGAGTCGTCGGGGCTAACGGTTCAACAGGTCTGTGACCGATGTGAGGGACAGCGCAGTACAGAAACTTCGGATGCGATATGAGTCCAGTGGACCTTCGGCGACAGGTTTGCTAAAATCGTGACAATAGTCGGATTCGATTACGTCCTTCGGTTTGTCGTGCGCATGCGAAGGAAACGAATCCTCAAGGTATCGGAGGGTATGGAATTGTCGAATAGCATTAGAGAGTATCCATGTGATGACAGAGATCAGGCACTGTGGCTGCTGCTTGAACAGACGAGGAACGCAATCTACAAGGCTCGTGAGTTGGAACTCGAGCAGTATGGAGTGTCCACCGTGCAGGCAGGGGTAATGTTCGTCATACATACCATGGGAGGTAGCGCCCGTCCTGCAGATATTGCACGGTGGCTTGTCAGGGAACCACACTCCATCTCCGGTCTGTTGTCCCGCATGGAGAGAGATGGCCTGATCAGACGTGTACCGGATCCGGACCGAAAGAACGCAGTCTCCGTAGAGTTCACCGATCGGGGCCGCGACATTTGTATGAAGACATTCGAGCGTGAGTCCGTCAGGCAAATACTGGGCTCGCTCTCCGAAGAGGAGCGAACACAGCTGATGGGTGCTCTTATAATGCTTCGAGACAGAGCACTCAAGGATCGGCGCGCACGTAACAAGCCACCATTTCCTGCTGTTGGGTGTTAGACTGATTCCAGGTGAAGTGAGTTGGAATGTGGACTGTCAGCGCTATGCACGGTGATTCAGGCGGAGTGAA
>SKVJ01000068.1 GCA_007129495.1 Dehalococcoidia bacterium
AACGGTATTTGGAGCCGGTTATCGCGGTTCTATCGACGTCCGACACGCCCGCCGCCACCTCGCGTGAGAGGTCTTGAGTACTCCACCGAAGCCTTGTTAAAGGCACAGACTATAACTGGCCTCTGGTCCAGTCGCCCGAATACCTGCGGGCCTATCACGGTCCAAAGCGGCCTGTCATCATCGGGTCGCTCCTCCTGGCGAGTTGAGCACTCCTTCGCCGCCACGGTATCCGTCATAGGCCTTTCATGGGTTGCGCATCTCTGGCTATCTCGATCTAGTCCGGTCTGAGGATGGTATACCAGTCCGAGTAGCGCGGGTTTCTACCCAAAGCCAGTTGCCTATACATGTCCTGGAGATTGGAGGTCAGTGACCCTGGCGAGCCGGTGCCGACCGGTCGGTGATCGATCTCAACGATGGGTACAACGCCGGCATAGGTGCCTGTGAAGAAAACTTCGTCTGCTTCGTAGAGTTCGCTCCGCACTATGCTTCGCTCCAGGGTCTCCATCCCGAGTTCGTTCCTGGCGAGCCGCATCACGGTGTCCCTGGTAATTCCAAGCAGAATGCTGTCGCACGGAGGTGGAGTAACGAGAACACCTTTGAGCACCACAAATGTGTTAGTTACGGCACCCTCCGAGACATGCCCGTCAGTGGTAAGCATAATACCATCGTCGAAGCCGGCCTGCTGAGCTTCCGTCTTCGCGAGTGCCCCGTTTACGTACCCGCCGTTGATTTTGCCGTGCGTCGGGATCTGATTGTCGCCAATTCTTGTCCATGATGATGTGCAGCAGCGCAGACCGCCCGGGCTTGAGAACGGAGGCAGCGTGGTAGCAATCATGAGCCAATCATCTTCAAGATCGTGAAGCTTCACTCCGATGAACTCAGACGATTTGTAGGCGACAGGTCTGCAGTACACGTTCTGCCTGAAGCCAGTGCGCCTCACTGCTTCAACCGTGATGTTAGTCATGTCATCAGCTGTATAGGGCAGACGAATCTGCAGCATTTTGCAGGCATTCAGTTGTCTGCAGTAATGTTCCTTTATCCTGAACAGGCAGAATTGCTGTTGCTCATCATCCCAGGTGGCGTTAATGCCTCCGAATGTGGCAGTGCCGTAGTGAAAGGCGTGTGTCATGATGCCGATCCTGGCATCCTTGGGGTTCATGTACTCGCCCCTGAAATATGCGCATGGTTCTGGCATTGCGTGTTCCTCCTCTTTCGGATGGTGAGTCCCTGTAAGTGTTTTCCGAATCGACGATTCTCTTCGAATTCTCAACTCATATCCGTTCCCGGAATGCTGCTTTCGACAATGCTGGAAGAAACAAAAAGAGCCTCCCTTTCGGGAGGCTTCATGAGCTGTCGCTGGATTTCTTCCTACGTCACTTCGAGTACGGCAGCACCCTCCCGTGGCAATATAAGGGGCGCATAGCCATGGCTCCGGCGATCGGCATAACTGTAACGGGCGTTTTCATGGATAGTCCTGATTGATGACGGTCATTGTACGGACACCTCGGCGGCGCGTCAAGTGGCCGCATCGACTCAGCTCGTCCGCTGCCTTTTCACGCTGATGCGATTGTTCGGAGTCGATTTCCCGCTGGTACCAGTGGCGGAGCAGGTACTGCCTTTCGCAGGTCAATAGCAAACGCCTTCGTGGATATCTACTGCTCAATTGGCTGATCTCCCGGCACTATACTCTTATTCTGACAGGGCTGAATCCGCTTACGGCAGCCCGCCAGGGAAGAATTGTCAACATTCGTATACTATGCCCTCGTACTTAAGAAGTGTGCTAGATGATCAAAGAAGTGACTTAGGGTAGACGCTGATAAGATTGTTCCGCAGGTTCGCCGGAGACATTCGCATCGTCCGGGTGATGAGCGCTACACTATCTGCGAAGTGGCACTGGACTTTCAGGCATATCATGCCCCCGGTCATCTGAAATGAGCAGTGCAGAAGGTGTGGCGGTTACACATTACTTCAAGGATACGGCGAGACCGGGGACAGATTGGTAGCCGTCCAGGACGTAATGGTCGGTTGGAGTTGAGTGCAGAGCGACACCGCGGCTGCTGCATGGCGTGTGCCCCCGTGAAACGGTTGATGCCAATGAGCCTTTGCCGCACGGCTTCTTCTGTTGTATGGTGATGTTCGAGCAGATGAGTACCTTCAGCCGAAGGTCAAGATACGAAGCAGGGCAAAGGTGTGGCTGGAGGACTTGTATCCGGCGTGATATTTCACGGTGTTGAAAAAGCTTTCGTCGCATCGTGGAGTTCGCAAACCTGTTGTCTGGCGCAGGGAGGTGTTCTGTGGTTGAAATGACTATTCACAGCATCAGAGTGACCGAGACTCATCACCAGGGAGTGGTCATCCTCAAGGAGAAGCACTCTAATCGGTACCTTGCCATCTGGATCGGCCAGGCTGAGGTGTCCGCTATCGCAATGAAGTTCCAGAATGTTGAACTGGGCCGCCCTCTTACGCATGACTTGCTTCAATCGGTAATTCTTGCTCTCGGTGCCGGACCGGACTATGTAGTGGTCTGCGACATGGAGAAGGATACATTCTACGCTAAGCTCGCTCTCACAGCTGATGGGCATGAGATTGAGATTGATTGCCGTCCCAGCGATGCACTTGCGCTTGCGGTACGCGCTGAGGTGCCGATCTATGCCGATGATGGCGTTCTCGCGAGGGCGGGAATCGTTCTCGATGACGATACGGGCGAACCTCTCAAAGAAGGCAAGGACGAAGAATGTGATTCAGAGAAGCTGTCTGCGTTCAAAGAGTTCATCAGCAATCTCGATCTTCAGGACTTCGAAAAATAGCACTTCTGCTTGACTTGCCTGTGTGTGTGAATGCGACTCACCGGGGCCGTACGAAACCGTAGGAATCAGTATGAATTGTACGTACATCCGTGATCGTACGCAGCAAATAGATGGATAACCATTCGGGGAACCCGGTTGTTGCCTCTTAATCGGTTGCGGGTTTGCACACCTGGTCCGGAATGTAGAGCTTGATCACCCTTCTCCAATCTCGCCGGTATGACGAACTGCTGAACTGAATCACTTCGGCTGGGCAGGTGGACTGCGCCCGCATGATGCGCTATCATCCGGCCGTGGCGCAGGGGGTCGGGCTGGGGATACGTGAGGGCCGCTTCATTCTATTGGCGACGCTACTGGCCAGTGGCGTTGCATTTCTGATGGGCACCGCCGTCGTTGTCGCTCTTCCGTCAATTCAGTCGTATTTTGAAAGCGGGGTCGCCGGTATCCAATGGGTCATCTCATCCCAGTTGCTGACGCTGACCGCGTTCCTGCTGGTTGGCGGCGCGATCGGCGACCGGTACGGCAGAAAGCGTTCGCTGGTCGTTGGAATTCTCGCATTCGCGGGTGGTTCTGCTCTTTCTGCTCTCGCACCCACTATCTCTCTGTTGATTGCATTTCAGGCGGTGCAGGGTGTCGGCGCCGCTCTCATGATCCCTCAGAGCCTGGCAATCATCAACGCATCATTCCTCGAAGAAAAGCGTGGACAGGTGATCGGTCTCTGGGCGAGTTTGTCGGGTGGCATAGCTGCATTAGGCCCGTGGATAGGGGGATGGTTGACGGATACGTGGGGCTGGCGAGCGGTGTTCATACTGCCGGTTCCTATCTTGCTGGCTGCGGCTCTGGTCACTATTCGGCACGTGCCTGAGACCAGGCGTTTTTCTAACTACGCTCTCGATTGGCGGGGAACCATTCTCGTGCTTCTCGGTTTACTGTCACTGTCGTATGGTCTTGTGATGGGTCCGGAGCGGCAATGGACCGATCCGTCCATCATAGCTGCCCTTCTAGCCGCAGCTGCCTTTCTCGCCGCCTACGCAGCAGTCGAACGACGTGAACCGAATCCATTAGTCCCCGGTGAGGTGGTCAGGAATACACTTGTCGTAAGCGCCAATGTCGTCACGTTGCTGGTTTACCTTGTGCTTAATGGAGTGATTGTCTATCTAACACTCAATCTTCAGCAGTTACAGAACCTGACGGCATCTCGCGCAGGGCTGGCATTGCTCCCGCCCGTCATTATCATCACGATATTCGCGGGCCCTGCAGGTGCCCTCGCCGACCGGATCGGTCCACGTATCCAGATGATCTGGGGGCCTGGCATGGTTGGTCTTGGGGCTATCCTGCTGGCATTCACGCCGTCGCAGGCCATCTATGCTCGTGACGTTCTTCCCGGCTTGTTAGCGCTTGGTGTAGGTATGGCTTTGACGATTGCTCCTCTCACCAAGTCCGCCCTTGCCGTTCGTGAGGAACTGTCCGGCGCGGCCTCAGGCCTTAATAACGCGATATCCAGACTCGCCGCGTTATTGGCTGTAGCCATTCTCGGTGCCGTGCTCGTAACGTCTTTCGGCGCCTACCTTGAATCAAACCTCACAGAGTCATCACTCTCCCTGGAGCAGCAGGAACTGCTGCTGGCGAGGTCCGACAGACTGGCGGATATGGAGGTGCCGGAAGACTTCGATGATGCTGCACGAGCCATCGCATCCTCAGCCATCGACGGTGCCTTCGTTGGTGCATTTCGGAACGCAATGATTCTCAGCGGAGTGCTGGCTTTGCTGTCGGCACTCGTATCATTTATCTACATCAAACCATCGAAAGGTGGGGGTGCAAACGAGACGTGCACGCACTGTCATCCGGTCCCATCGATGCGGATACCGGCCAATCACGAGGATGGAAAATGAGCACTGTTATCTTTGGACAGATCTGCGCGTATAGGTTTGCGTGTGGGTGTGAGGCGGATCTTTCCTGCGCTGGTCGCATTAGAATCTCCACATCCCGGGAAGAGCCGTCTGAGGTGAAGTCACGCCTTCACCCATGCACGCCGCAGACAGTACAATCCCTGGAGACATCGCTGCCCTCTTTTGGACGGGAACTGAATGCAAACTTCAATGACCGAAGGGGGGCCGTTACATTACACAGCAGGGTCAGTAGAGGAGGTTTCGGATGAGTGAAATATATACACACATGCCATACCGCAGTCTCGGCACCACGGGTGAAAGCATCTCAATTATTGGACTGGGTGGTCACCACATTGGTGTTCAAGCAGATGAGAAAGAGAGTATTGCCATCATTAGAACCGCCATTGACAACGGCGTCAATTTCATGGACAACTGCTGGGATTATCACGATGGAACCAGCGAGATCAGGATGGGCAAAGCCCTGCAGGACGGATATCGCCAGAAAGCGTTCCTGATGACAAAGATTGACGGACGGGATGCGACAAGCGCTCAGCAGCAGATAGATGAGTGCCTCACGAGATTGCAGACCGACGTAATCGATTTGCTTCAAATCCATGAAGTGATCAGAGCGGATGATCCTGAACGCATCTTCGCCGCCGGCGGTGCAATGGAGGCTCTACAAAAATCCAGGCATGCGGGCAAATTCCGGCACCTGGGGTTTACCGGTCACAAAAGTCCCGACATACACCTCAAGATGCTCGATGCAGCCGCTGACAGTGGCATCAGATTTGATGCAGTGCAATTGCCGCTCAACCTGTTCGATGCTCATTACGACAGCTTCGAGAAGAGAGTTATGCCGCGACTGATTGATGAGGGCATCGGCATCTTGGGAATGAAGCCGATCGGGGGCCAGGTATTGCTGGATAGTTTCACAGTCTCGGCTGAAGAATGTCTTCGCTATGCAATGAGCCTTCCAGTCAGCGTGGTTATTACCGGCTGCGACTCACTCGAGATTCTTGAGCAAGCGCTGGAGGCAGCACGCAATTTCACACCACTGACCAGCGGAGAACGCGCAGCACTGTTGGCGAGGACGGCGGTTGTGGCATCGAGTGGTGAATACGAGCTGTACAAGACGACTTCTGCATTTGATGCCACTTCCAGGCATCCCGAATGGTTGGGGTGAGAAATACGGGCGTCAGTGCCAATACTCCAGATCAGCTCGTGTGCAAAGAAGACTCAGTGTCCGCGAACATTGAACTGCGATCCCTCCCCCGAGACAGGCAGAAGAGTAGTGGAAGGCTGTCCATGAGGCCCCTCTTGCTCCAGTCCACACCTGAGCAACCTTCCACCTATCGCCACAGAGCCGGTTCCTGCA